>NZ_RQHT01000001.1 GCF_004770905.1 Leptospira bandrabouensis
AAATTGGAATACATGGTGATTTTACTCCTCATTCCATTTATGTATCATTTTCTTAGAACTTTATTTGAAGAAAGATATAGTATCGTTGGAAAAATTTTCGATGGATTGCAGTTCGGATTTTTTCTATTCTTCGCCTTCACAAGTAATATTGAATTTTTTAGTTATTTGCTTACTACTTTTGTCCAACCAACATGGGTTGTTTATATAATTTTAATTTTTGTAATTCTATTTGGAAATTTAAAGAAAAAAGAAAGACGAGCCGTATACATTACCATCGGCATAACTATTGTTCTCATTGCAGCAGTAATAGATACTGCTACCAACCGTAACTACTGGGTTTTTCCACGCATTATGGGTTATGCATTTCTTGTATTTAACATTTCTCTTGCGATCATCCTTGCAAATTCCTTTGTTAAATTAAATGAGGAAGTGGAAGATTTAAATAAAAACTTAGAGAAAAAAGTAGAAGATCGAACTGACGCTTTAAACGAATCACTAAACCAATTACAAATTTTAAAAGAAAAACAAGATGGGGATTATTTTTTAACATCACTTCTCATTCATCCACTCGCTCGTATTGAAAATAAAATCCCTGAAATAAAAATTGAAACCTATGTAAACCAAAAGAAAAAATTCCAATTCAGAGGAAAAGACGGAGAGATCGGCGGTGATATTTGTATTGTAGGAACAGTTCACTTAGAATCAGGTGATTATACTGTTTTTGCCAATGGAGATGCAATGGGCAAATCCATCCAAGGTGCCGGTGGCGCTCTCGTTTTAGGTGTTGTTTTCCAAGCAGTACTTTCTCGCGCAAAATCAAGTTACACAAAATCAAGACCACCTGAACTTTGGTTAAAAGATCTTTATGTAGAACTACAATCTGTTTTCGTAAGTTTTGATGGCTCTATGTTATCGAGTGTAGTCCTTGGTATGGTTTCCAAAGATGGATTCGTATATTATGTGAATGCAGAACACCCTTGGAGCATCCTTTACCGAGATGGAGTTGCCTCGTTTATTGAAACAGAACTTTCTATGAGAAAACTGGGATTTCCCAAAAATGATCACTATTTCCAAATCAAAACATTTACTTTAGAAGCCGGTGATATACTGCTCATTGGTTCCGATGGAAGAGATGATATTGTTCTACCTTCTGATAACTATTTACAGAGATCCATCAATGAAGATGAAACTTTAATTTTACGTTTGGTTGAACGTTCTGAATCTATTTTAAATCGTTTAGTAGAAGAAATTGAATTAAGCGGTGAAATCACCGATGACCTTTCTTTTTTGAGAATTGAATTTTTACCAAAGAAGTCTAGGATGTCATTTCCGGAAGAAGTTAGGACAGAATACTTTGAAATTAAATCCAAGTCCAAACAAGGAAACTTTTTTGAAGCCTTAGACAAACTTCTTCCCTTACTTGAAAAATACCCCCATCCTTCCTTTTATGTTTTAGCAGGCAAATTGTATTACCAATTGAAACAATGGCCAGAAGCAGTTACATACTTCAAACTAGCTGCAAAAGAAAATCCAACTCGAGAAGAATATCTTTATATGACCGCCAAAACATTGGTGAAAAACGGGAAAATTTTGGAAGCAGTGATTTGGTGTGAAAGGCTTTTTTTAAGAAACAAACTCCACAAGCAGAATACAAAACTATTTATGTATCTGCTTGATAGAACAAACAATGTAGATAAAAAAGAATTTTATTTAGAATTTATCAACCACGAACAAAATACAGTATAACTAGGATTCCAAGTATAATACGATAAATTCCAAAGGATAAAAAACTCCTTCTACGTAAAAACGCCATAAACAATCGAATGATGAAGTAGCAGATGACAAAAGAAACGATACTTCCAAACAAAAGAAGGCCAATAGTTTCTGAATTTAAAATAGCTCGGTGTTTATAAAGTTTGTAAACACCTGCTAGAGTTAACACAGGGATTGCCAAAAAAAACGAAAACTCAGCGGAATCTTTTTTAGAAACACCAAGAGTCCTTGCGGTAATGATGGTAGCAGCTGATCTTGAAACTCCAGGAATCAAAGCAAAACATTGCAAAAAACCGACAATGATAGATTCTTTTATTCCTATGATTTTGCCATCTCCCTCATCATAATGTTTGATTTCTACAAACACCATAACAAGTCCTCCCACAAACCAGGAAAGCCCAAGGATAAGCAGTAAATCGGGTCTCATTTTAATTTGATCTAAGGAATTTTTAAAAACAAAACCCAAAATTAAAATTGGTAAAATGCCCACAGTTAAATTTCGGTAAAAATGAAACCCTGAATGGTCAGATGACTTTTTGAATAAATACAAAGATGCGGATTTTGTATGTTTCCATAATACTTGGAAGTACAAAACGACAACTGATAAAATAGCTCCTGTTTGAATAAAAATATCAAACAAATCTTCAAAAGCTTCATGATCTACTGTCAGATTTTTGAAAGGGAAAAAATAACTAAAAAGGAAAAGATGTCCTGTTGAAGAAACTGGTAGGAATTCCGTGGCAGCTTCGATGATGCCACGGAGAAACGCGTTTAAAGTATTGTCCATTCCGACTTATTTTGGTTGGTTGGATGGTTCTTCCACTTTTTTCTTTGGAGCAAGGTATGCATCCAAATCAAATTTATCGTTACGTTTGATTGTCACTTCTTCCTTAATTCTTTCCACTACTAGAGGAAGTTGTTCTCTTGTTTGAAGTTGTTTAAGTTGTGCTTTTGCAAAAGTAAGGCACTTATCAATAGTTAGGTTTGCAATATTCCGATCCAAACCACGGAGTCTTTCGCATTCTGCTTTTGCTTGTTCATCAGTAATTTGGATTTTCTTTTCCACTTGCTCAGATACATACATTTGAGCAATGGTTTGCATCTCCACTTGTTTGATTACTTCTGCAACATCCGGACGAGAAATATAACCGTTTTTTTCAGCCACTAGACGAGTCATAATCATCTGGCGATAAGTTTGGTAGAAATTTTTCTTTTGGAGTTGGTAGTTCAAATCTTGGAAATTTTGTGGTACTTCGTTGATGTCTTTTTCGATGAATTCCAAAAGGGTTTTCTTTTCGATATTTTGTAATCGGCTGATGGAATCAAGAGCCGTATCGTAAGCTGCTTCAAAGTCTTTTACGGTAATTTTATGGTTATCCAAAGTTTCGATGACCGGAGATGAGTCCGAACACTGAACGAGAAAAAGGGATGCCAAAAAAACAAACAAAGGAAGGATTTTATTCATATTATTTTAGTGCCTGAAAGGATTTGTGATGATGGTTTCGTGAATTCCCGCAATGTCCATCCTTTTTTAGCAAAACTAGCTAACAACGGATGCTTAAAATTTAAGCGGCGAGGAATTCCAAAAGCGATAACAATTTTTTGATTTTTTGCAGGTCTTCGCGTTCTGGAATCGTATAACGTAATACAGATGGCTCTTGAGGGGCGATGGTGAGACCTTTGAATTTTGACATGGCCTGGATCACTCTATCCGGGTTTCCTCGGAAATAAGTTCCGCATTTAAAGTGAATTTCTTCCGGTTTTTCTGTCACAAATTCGAATCCTAAATTGGATGCCAAAGTTCGGATTTTTTCCAATTCCACAAAAGTTTTGGCAATCTGTGGCAATTCGCCAAACCGGTCTTCCATCTCGAGTGAAAGTTCTTCGATTTCGTCCAGGTTGGCAGAACCTTCAAATCGTTTATAGAATTCAATTTTTTGTTTGGTGTCTGGAATGTAATCATCAGGCAGGTAGAAGTTGGTTTTCAAATTGACTGCCGTGCGAACTTCCACACGCACCTCTTCTCCCTTAATACGAGAAATCGCCTCTTCCAACATCTTCACATACAGATCAAATCCGACTTCCATAATGTCGCCTGACTGCTCTTTTCCGAGTAAATTTCCCGCACCGCGAATCTCCAAATCACGCATCGCCACTTTAAAACCAGAACCTAACTCTTGGTATTCGAAAATTGTGTTGAGTCTTTTTTCGGCAAGTTCTGTCATTAGTTTTTTGGAAGGATAAAACATATAAGCATAAGCTTTTCTATCCGAACGACCCACTCTTCCTCTAATTTGATAAAGTTGAGAAAGACCAAACATATCGGCTCGTTTGACAATCAATGTATTGACATTGGGCATATCAATCCCTGATTCAATGATTGTAGTAGTGACTAAAATATCATACTTTCTTTCATAAAAATCAACTAAGGTTTCTTCAATCTCATCTTCGGTCAATTGGCCATGCAAAATTCCCACGGAAATTTCAGGGACTAGAGACCGAATGTAAGCCGCTTCCTCTTCAATTGACTCCACTCGGTTATATAGATAAAAAACCTGTCCATCTCTTTCTATTTCTTTTCGTATTGCTTCTTGGATGAGTGTATCATCTTCTTCTAATACATAAGTTTCTACACTTTGTCTATTTTTGGGAGGTGTTGAAATAATCGAAAGTTCACGAATTCCCGTAAGTGCCATGTGTAAAGTTCTAGGAATCGGTGTAGCGGTTAAAGTTAAAACATCTACCAGGTTTTTAAATTTTTTGATGGCTTCTTTATGAGTAACACCAAACTTCTGTTCTTCGTCAATAATCAGTAAACCTAGATTTTTTGGTTTTACTTTGGATGACAAAATCGCATGAGTCCCAATTAACATATCAATTTTGCCTTCGGAAAAATTCTTTAGGTCTTCTTTGATTTCTGCTGCAGTACGAAACCGAGAAACAAAAGCAATTTTGATAGGATAATTTTCATACCTGGATTTAAATGTATTAAAATGTTGTAAGGAAAGAATGGTTGTGGGTGTGAGTAACATCACTTGTTTTCCCGCCATAATTACCTTAAAAGCGGCACGGATGGCAACTTCAGTTTTACCATAACCAACGTCACCACAAACCAACCTGTCCATTGGTCTCATCGATTCTAAATCTTGTTTGACTGCTTCAATTGCTGAAATTTGGTCAGGGGTTTCTTCAAATTCAAAAGCTGCTTCAAACTCCTCCTGCCAAATGGTATCTGGTGGAAAAGCAAATCCATTCAGTTTGAGCCGATTGGAATAAAGTAACACGAGTTCTTCGGCAAGTTTGTCTACTGATTCTTGAACTCGGTCTTTCGCCTTTTTCCAAGAATTTTTACCAAGAGTGTCTAACTTGGGAGTGTCAGTTCCACCTATATACTTTTGGACCAAAGAAATCTGATCCAAAGGAACAAATAAACTATCACCACCAGCATATTCTAATTTTAAAAAATCTCTTTCTTTGCCATCCGCTTTTGTACGTTCAATTTTAATAAAACGACCAACACCATGATTGACATGAACAACATAATCTCCTTCTTTCAAATCAATGAAAGATTCGATCATTTGTGATGCTTGTTTTTTATAACGAGTTTTCCTTTTGTATTGCCGCCCGAATAAATCGTTATCAGTAAAAATATAAACCTGATCTTCCACTATATGGAAGCCACGTTTGAGGTCTGAAATGACTAAATGAATTCCTGGTTTTACTGAATGTAGAGGGAGTGGATGCGGATCTTCCGAATCGGAATGAACTGTTTCTATTTCTCCCTCAGAAAAAAGTCCTTTCAGTCGCATCATTTGTGCAGAAAAAGAGGATGTGATAAAAATCTTATTTTTCGGATCTTCTGATAATAATTCTAAAAAATGTTCCTTCGCCTCTCTGATTTTCCCCCTAAATCCCCTAACCTCCGCTATTGGTTCATAGGAAAAATATCTTTGGTGATCCGGCAATAACGAAAACCGAATCCCTGGAGTATTTTCTGAGGTAAGACTTTCCCATTCTTTTCCAAAAGAAAGAAGATCATCCGGTTTTAAACAAAGAGACTCCTCTTTTTTTTTCTCATACAAAGTATTGTATTCTCTTTCCATTCCATAAGAACGTTCTTTTGTATCAAAATACCTTGGAAAAATAAGAATAGGTTTTTTCAGGAAAAAATTCAAAAAACCTTCGTGTTCTCGGATGAATGGTAAATGTTCCTCTATAATTTCTAATTCTGAATCAATCGGAAGTCGTTTATCTTTATGGTCTGCTAATATTTCTTGGTATTTTGTTTTTTCATCCCGACTAATGATCGTTTCATTTGCAGCAGTAATGATAATTTCTTGAATTTTGGTTATGGACTTCTGCGTATTGGGATCAAAGGTTCGAATTTCATCCACAGTATCGCCAAAAAAATCAATCCGAACGGGATTTGCTAAATAAGGAGTGTAAATATCTAAAATTCCCCCCTTTAAACTAAAGTGACCAAACTGTTCACAAACTTCTTCTCTATGATAACCTAAATTGACTAACTCAGACAATAATTTATCTAAAGGAAAATCCTTTCCCAATTTGAGTGTAATCGATTTTCCTTTTAAACTTTCTTTAACTGGTAATTTACGTAATAAAGCAGAAACAGAGGTAACCACCAAACAACGATTTCCGGACAAAATTCTATTGATGGTAAGAATTCTGTCCCGTTTCCATTCCATTTGCCATTTTGTATATTCGTAAGGTATGTTCTCTGGTCCCGGAAAATAAAAAATTTCTTCTTGGGGTAAAAAACTTAACAATTCCCTGGAAAAACTCTCAGCATCTTGGTTGGTAGGAAGAACGACAAGAAATGTAAGATCAGAACTTAAAGTTTTATATAAAGAAGCAGTCGTAAAAGAATGTGCAGGCTCAGGAATTCCACTTAAATTGACTAGGGACGATTTCGAATCAGCTAATACTTGTTTAGGATTAAATTTTATATCTTCGGTTTCTTTTGACATGAATATTTAACTAGGAATTTCGATTGTTTGATTGTCAATGAGTCTGACTTCACCCACAAATACGGCTACAGCTAGTAAAACTTGACCTTCTAATTTATCTTTTGGTTGTAAATCAATTGGATCTACCACTTCTAAATAATCAATTCGGAGTGAGGAACCAGTCAGTAAAAAATCGCGAAGTATTTCTTTCCAAAGTTTGATATCTTTTTCTCCAGAAAGAATTGTTTTTTTAGCAAGGGCAAACATACGAGGAATTAAACTGGCAGTTTCTCTTTCCTTAGGCGATAAACGAACGTTACGTGAACTCATTGCCAAACCATCTGTTTCTCTACGTGTGGGAACACCTACCACTTCCAACGGGAAATTTAAGTTTTCCACCATGGCTGAAATCACACGAAATTGTTGGTAATCCTTTAAACCAAAAAAAGCCTTAGAAGGTTCTGTTAAGTGAAAAAGTTTTGTTACAATTTGTAAAACCCCTTCAAAATGACCCGGTCTTGTCCTTCCACAAAGATGTTCCTGTAATTTTGGAATGCTTATTTGGATCGGAGTTTTTGTTTCTGGGTACATGGTTTTAACATCTGGTAAAAATACCATATCAGCACCATTTTTTTCGCATAACAAAAGATCGTTTTCCGTATTTACAGGATATTTTTCAAAATCTTTTGGATCATTAAACTGCGTAGGATTTATAAAAATAGATACTATAGTTTTATCAGTTTTCGATTTCGACGTTTGAACCAGGTCCATATGACCTTGATGCAAACTACCCATCGTGGGACAAAAACCAATTGTTTTCCCTTGTTTTTTCCAATCGTAAATCTGATTCTTTAATTCATCTATTTTTGAAACTACGATCATAAAGATTCCTCAGTTCGAATTTTCACACTGGTTCCATGTTCTTCATCCAAACCTTCTAATTCAGACATTAACTTTACAAATGGATATAGTGACTCTAAAGATTCTTTAGTCACTTCTTGGAAGGTAACTCGTTTTAAAAAGGTATCCACACCTAACGAAGAGTAAATTCGACTCCCTCTGGCTGTAGGAAGAATATGGTTGGTTCCACTAATGTAATCTCCCATGGCAACAGGAGAATATGGTCCGAGGAATACGCTTCCAGCATGTTCTATTTTGGAAAATACTTCTTCATTGGTTTTAGTTTGGATTTCTAAATGTTCTGGAGCTAGTTCATTCGAAAACCAAATACAATCTTCTAAACTTGGAAAAATGATAATGGCAGAATTTTTATAAATGGAATTTTGTTTCATTTCTAAACGTTTTGGCCGTTCGATAAATGCTTTTTCCAATTCTTCACTGACTTTTACTGCAAAATTTTTATCTGTTGTCAGTAAAATTGCAGAGGAATCCTCTCCGTGTTCTGCTTGCGATAACATATCACAGGCGACCCATTTAGGATTGGCTGAAGCATCAGCAATGATACAAACTTCACTGGGACCTGCAGGGCTATCAATACCGATAATTCCTTTACCAGCTAAGTAGGATTTGGCGGCAGCTACATAGGCATTCCCAGGACCAACGATAAACTCGGATTTAGGGATGGATTCTGTGCCATAAGCACAGGCTGCGATTCCTTGGGCACCCCCGACGGTGACAATGCGATTTACACCTAGAATTTGTGAGAGCCAAATGAGAATTTCAGGGAGTCCCTCTTTTTGAGGAGGAGTCACGAGTTGGATATTTTTAACACCCGCTATTTTTGCGGGAATGACTCCCATAAGAACACTGGAAGGATACAAAGCCTTTCCCCCAGGTGCATAGACTGAAAGCGAAGGAATCGGAGTGTATTTTACACCTAACCTGTTTCCATCGATGGTTTTAGACCAGGATTCTCGTTTTTGGGCTTCATGAAAGGTTTCGATATTTTTTTTGGCTCGAAGAAAGGCTTCTTTGATTTTCGGATCTAAATTGGTTTGGATAGAATGCGGATCCAAAGTGACAGAGCTTAAGGTGATTCCGTCAAATTTTTCGGTGTATTCGATGAGGGCTTTGTCCCCTCTTGTTCTGACAGCATCCAAAATAGGTAGGATTTTTTCTGTAGCAACACTTAAGTCTTCCTTGGCATCCAAAAGAAAACGATCCAATTGGTCCCGTGAATTTCTGTCACAGTTTAAAATGGGAATCGACATAAAATCAGCTTGGAGGGAAGTCCCTCCCTAAACAAGCTTTTTGTCAGAAACGGGAAGAGAATTCGATTTGATACCTTGATCCATATTCATAGGAAAATTTTGATTGGTTCCAACCCGATTCAGAAACAACTGTTGCTTGCACTCGTTTGTTTGATTCTCCCAAAGGGAATCCAGATTCTAAATTTGCCACATTTCGTTTTGCAGAAAAATACGAATCTACCATATTGTAGAGTAAAAACGCGCCTAAAATTCCTGCACCAACCTGAATCACACCTAACTCTGTTTTTGCGGCATTAAATTTAGCTTCTGCATTGCTTCGATTGATGATCCATAATCCTTGCGAATCGGGTTGGTCCACAAGTAAGGCACCGAAGAGAACTGCCGATTGGTAATCGGACCTGGCACTTAAAAACTTGTTGTATGAATTAGCATATACCGCCGCAGCAGAGATTGCCACTAATGGGTAAACGTAGACCTTCCATTTTTTTCCATCAATGTATTTCTGTCCCCAACCAGGCAAAACAGTTGAACGCCAAAGAGTAGAAAAATAAGGAGTTTCGTAATAATCTTCTGGAATTTCCTTACGAATGATGCGTTCTTGTCTGGAAGCAAAACGTGCAGCCTTTTCTTTTGAGTCTGATAGAACGACTCTTTGTTTTGCTGTTAACACTTTGTTTCTGGGATTCTCTAAAACCAAATCATAAATTCCTGTATTGGTATCTGCATCTATCGCAAAGGTAGCTTTTGCCACCGAATCAGATTCGATGACAACTCTTTTGGCTAAGATTTTTTTTCCCCCAGTCACAAGGTAAACTTTCATAGGATGGATAAAGTCTCTTCCTTCCAGTAAAAAAACTTTTTCTTTTTCTTCTTTCGATACAGAATAAATCGAGTCTTTGGTTAGAGTAGGAACTTTTGATACAACCACTTCAAACCTTACCCAATCAGAATAACTTCCAACCTTCCCAAGTTTATTGACAACAGCCACCCTGTGTTCATAAATCCCAGAAGTATAATTGACTAAATCATAACTGGTTCCATTGACCCTTTCTGATAACACCAAATATCCACTGGAATTTTTGATTTCTAAAACGTAACCTGTGGCACCTTCCACTTCCATCCAACGTAATTGGTATTGGCTTGATTCTTCGGCGTTCTCCTTGGTTTGCCCAAAAAGCGAAGTCAATGAAACAGAAAAAATTATTAAGTATAAAAGAAATTTATTCCACATAAATCTTTCCTGGAGTAAGGATTTTGGGAACTTTTAGTTCAGGGACCGAAATGAAAAAATCCTGTTTATTATATGCAGATTCTTTTTCCGTTCCGTCAGTTTGTTTGTATAAGGCAGCCACTTCCCAACGATACCTTCCTACATTTAGTTTTTGAATGTCACTAAACAGAAGTTTTGCGGAACTAATTCTTTCATTTAGAATTTGTTTTTCCCGTATTCCAGAAATATCGATGATCTGAAGGCGGTAACCCGAAGCTTTTTCAACAGGTTTCCAAGTGAAAAGAATAGAATTTTTTGTAAACAAATCAATGGTTTCATTGCGAGCTGGACTGACGAGACTAGGCGCTTCCCGATTGGTTTGCATTTGGAAATTACGAACCGCACTATAATCATTCTCACCATCTACTGGTTTGACTCGCCAATAAAAACGTCCTAAATCTTTTGATTTAAATTCAAAGTAGTTATTAGAAACCGTTTCTTTTGTAAGTAGAGGTTTAAAATCAGAATCTCGAGCAATTTCTATTTCATAATTTGCCTTACCCGATAACTTTTTCCATTTGAGAATTACTACAGAACGTTCATCTACTTCCACCTCAGCTCCATTCGCCGGCGCAATCAATTCCATTTCTTCTTTGGCAATGACTGAAAATGAACTTGGTTTTGATTCCAAAGAGGAACCACTAGAAGTAAGTCCCTTTACTCGCCAAAAGTAAACGCCCACACCCAAATCACTGGAAAGTTTTAAAAAATTATTTTTGGTAGAATCTGTTTTTAATTTTGTTTGGAAATTGGAATCGGAACTTAGCTCCCATTCATAACCACTAAAATCTTTTTCATCTTTCCAAGAAAAGAAAACTTGTGATTTAGTTTGTTCCAAAGAAAAAGTTTTCCCACGAATCGGTTCTAATAACTCGGGAGGTGATAAGTTTGTTTTCTTTGTAATTTGAAAACTAACCACATTCGAAGTTTTTTCTAAAATCCCTGGAAGATTGGATCTAGCTTGAATTTTGGCAAAATAAGTACCTTCCTTTAAAGAATCAAACGCTAAGGATTGATTTTGAGTTTGTTTGGAAATCAAACCTTCGGAAAAACTAGAATCTCTGGCAATTTGAACCGTATAAGAAGAATATAAATCTAAGGGATTCCAAACAAATCGCACCACGGGTGTTTCTTGCGTATATGAGAATACCTCACCCGGTTTTGGACTCATCACCTTAAGACCGGGGTCATTTAAAATTCGAAATTGAAAAACCTCTGTAGTTTGTTTTGTTTTGGAACTCGGATCTTCATAAGAGACTCTCCAATAATAAGAACCCGTTGCCAGTTTTTTTGAAATACTAGCCGCTGTTAGTTTTTCTTTGATGAGAGATTTTGAAAAATCAGGAAAAAGGGAAATTTCTAATATTGGATTTGAAGTCTTTGTGGAATCAGACTTCCAACCAGAAATGGAAAATTGTATTTTTTCTTGGCCAGATTCAGAAAGAATATTTTTCCTGTCTTCCGGTGTTGTCAAACGGTAAACTGGTTTTCCTACCTTTACACCTGACTCTGTTACATTTGCGATTTGGTCTTTGGCAATTGTTTCTTCTTTTCCATTGGAAGTTAGTTTTGCTTCCCCTTGGTCAACCTTAATGTTTAATTCTGATTTTGTTTTATCAAGTTTTATATCTCCACTGGCCACTTGCACAGTTTTATCACCAGCTTGGATATTCATCTTCATATCACCTGAGATGGTTCCTTCTCTTGCCGCCTCAAATGATCCATAAGCAAAATTGATATTGATATTTTTATCAGAAATATCAAGTAGGATCATCGAATTTTCTGATATATTGATTTTAGTACCATCATTTAAAGTTAGGATTGCATCAGACAAACCTTCAGTTCTAATGGTATCTCTATTTTTGACTTCCGTTTTTGATTCAATTAAATCCCAAACAACAGCATCATTATACTTTCTAAGTACAGTTTTGTTTTTGAAAGTGATTACACCAATGGTAGGACTCGAAGTATCGATGAATCTATCATTTAAGTTTCTATAGAGAAAGTATGAGAATACAAGAATCAGTAACAAAAGTGCAGAAACTACAAATCTTGTATCGTTTAACCATCTCATAAAATTTATTTATGTGTCCTTGTGAAAACTCCATCCCAATCGGAACCAGGTGGATTAAGTTTGTATTCTTCGCAGCGTTCCACAAGCATACGACTAGACTTGTCTTTTTGTCCCTTGGCTTTTTCTGATTCCGAAAAGTATTTAATTGCAGAATTCCAGTTTTGATTTAAATATTCTTTAAATCCCGATTCGTAAATTTCTGCTGCTTCCAGAAAGTTATTGGAAATCATAGAACGGTAACCGATGAGTTCATGAATTTTCACTGGTTCATTTTTACCCTTTACTCTCACAAGGTCCAAATACCGAGTCACCATTTCACCTTGGATGGAATCGCGAATAGGATCGGTTATAAGAATATTCACACCATAATCCTTTCCTGCTGCTTCAAGCCTTGCTGCAAGATTGACTGTGTCACCCATCATTGTATACGAGGCCAGCGCATCTGTTCCCATAAAACCAACCTTAGCTGGTCCTGAATTGAGTCCAATCCTTGCATCCATCACTTGAGCTTCTTTCGAATATAGATTGTTTTTTGTCCAATATTCGCGTAAGTCCGCAAGTTTTGTCACCATGTCCACACTGGCTCGGGCCGCTTTTAGTTCATGTTCCAAAACAGGAACTGGCGCATTAAAAATACCTACGATTGCATCTCCAATGTATTTATCCAAAACTCCTTCGTGTTTTTTTAGAATAATTGTCATCGCTGACAAATATTCGTTGAGAAGAGCAGCAAGGTCTGCTGATTTTAATTGTTCGGAGATAGTAGAAAAACTGGCCACATCTGAGAAAAATGCGGTAATATGAGTTTCCGATCCTCTTTTTAAAGCAGCCAAGTCAACCATAGCTTCTTGGACCACAACCGGATCAATCATACTCCCTAAGATATTTTTAACCTTCTCTCGTTCTTCTAAACCTGCACCCATATCAATGAAGTATTTGGTAAGAAGCCCCACTTCATCTTGGGTTGTGGGTTTAATTCCAATTTTAAAATTTCCTTTGGCAATTTCCAAAGTTGCGGAAAGAAGCTGTAAAACAGGTTTCGTAATGGTTTTGGAAAAGAAAAATACAAAGATGAGAGCCGAACACAATCCAATCCCAGCAATATACAAATTTGTTTTTTGACTTTTGTATACATCGGCAAAAGCCTTTTCTTCTGAAACAATGGTAATCACACCGGCATCTGCGAACCCAATTTTCTGAAAGGAACCCAAATAAGATCCGCCTAACTCTTCGTCTAAATAACTCATTTGCCCCGTATTCGGTGCACTCGTTAACATAGATTTAACGATAGGCATAGAAGTAAGGTCAGTTGCGGCAAGAACTAAGTCTTCTTTAGGATGAGCAAGAACCGTTCCGTTTCCGTTTACCATAAAAGTGGTTTCGATACCCTTTTTAGAAAAAGCTCCGATGATTTTGTTTAATTTTACAATCATCACAAGAGCGTTGTCTAGTTCTCCGTTTTCCGCTGTAGGAATAGCAATGGCAAAGGAAGGTTCTTGGAACCCGGGACTCGAATTTAAAAGTACGGTTTGACCGTTAAATGCCTGTGCCAATGAATCACGATTCCGATTAACAACGGTATGAAAATCTTCTTCGGTAACAGAACTTTTTTTTAGTTCTTCTTCATTGAACACTTCTCTCTTCATCACCAAAGAATTTTCTTTTCGTTCAAAAATCCCTAAATAAATGAACTCTTTATCATTTTCAAAAAATGTTTTGATAAGAAGTTTTCTCTCTGCTTCAGGAAGACCTTGGGTCGTGAGTGTAATGGCTATTTGGCGACCTTTTTCTACTACGCCGAGAATATCAGATTTTACCTTTGAACCTATGATTTCTGCAATTCGAATATTATTATCACGTAACTGAAGTTCAATGGACCTTTTAAAATAAAAAGAAGCAAAAAAGATAATTACGGAAACTGACAATGCGAATAAGAGACTAATCACACCCATCATTTTTAGTTGGAGCGAAAATTTTGTCCCAGACGATCCATCTAACGCATGATCGGCAGTTTCTTCTTTTTTCTCTTCTTTTACTTTTGCGGTATCAGATTTTGGAAGGGAATCTTCTTCCTTCGGTTTATCATCCAAATTCTCCGGTTCTGAAAAAGAAGATTCAATTAAATCATAAGGATGGTTCGGTGATTCATCGGGAGACGAAACCTTATCACTTACTTCCTCATCCAATTCCGGATTCATTCGATCGATATGAGCCCCATTGGCCGAGACTAGTACCTTTTCTTTGACTCTATTAATACCGGACTTTCCAATAAATTCTAATGGTGGATGAATCAGAGAATTTTTTTTAGATAAATGATGGTTTGAAACTTGTGTATCCGATACAGAACTTGTTTTACCAGTCAGGCCAAATTTATGTGTGATTCGATCAGGAGATATTTTATCATCCCAAAGGTATTCTAAACGAGCAAATACAGATCTTGCTTCTGATTCCAAACCTTTTGAAATTAAAACATAGATAGTTTTTTCTTCACCTAACTTTGCTAATTCGGAAGCGAGATATTTATTGGTAGGAATATTGTGAATGGATACAAATGGAAATTCCAATCGATTCGTATCTGTAGGAATTCCCCAAAGAGGGGGACCAAATCGAAACTCTAGTTCCCCGGCACGCCGAGTTTGGAAAAATATAGTAATCCCCTCGTTCCAATCCCATGTCTCTAAACTTCCAGGAGATTCATCCCAGATAAGAAACACAAGTTTGGACGTTCGGAGGAACGGAATTTCAGCGGAAATTTCTATCATGCCTTTTTTAGTATCGACTTATTAAGCCAAACAATCGATCTCAATTCTAGATGAAAATCATCACGTTAAATTGCAACGGAATTCGTTCCAGTTTGAGCAAAGGTTTGCTCGATTTTATCTGTCAGGAAAATCCCGACATTATTTGTTTCCAAGAAACTAAGGCTCCTGTCACAGAAATTGATAGAGAAGAATTTAGGAATCTGGGGTATGAAGTGCACACATGTATCGCAGAAAAACCGGGATACAGTGGAACAGCAGTTCTTACTAAATTAAAACCAAAATCGGTCACGATAGGTCTCGGTGCTGGAATTTATTCCTTGGAAGGAAGGTCCGTTTTCTTAGAATATCCCGAATTTTTTCTTTGGAACCTTTACTTTCCTTCAGGAACGAGTGGCGAGGAAAGACAAAAAATCAAATACCAATTTTTAGATTCCTTTTACGAACTAGCAAAACCCTATACTAAGAAGAAAAAACCTTTGATTGTCTGCGGGGATGTCAATATCGCCCATACAGAAATTGATATCCACAATGCAAAAGGAAACCAAAAGAGTTCGGGATTTCTACCCGAAGAAAGGGCCTGGGTTTCTAAGTTTTTGGATTTAGGTTTTTTAGATTGTTTTCGCGTGGTGCAACCGGAAGTAAAAGATGAATACTCGTGGTGGACTTATAGGTTCCAAGCCAGAAAAAACAACAAAGGATGGAGGATTGATTATTTTTTTATCACAAAATCTTCTGGGTATAAAATTGAATCTGTGACCATTGCCAAAGAACCTGTTCTTTCCGACCATGCCCCCGTGGTGATGAAAATTCAATTCACTTGACAATCCTTTTGTTTCGAGAGAGATTTTTGGCATGAAATTGGCACTTCCCTTAATCCTCTCTATTTTCAGTCTGCAATGTTCTGTCCTTGGAGTGATCCAAGACAAAATACCTATGCCTGAGTTTGAATTTGATTCTCTTTCGATAAAGAGCATTACCTTTACTGACATCACCTTAAACGTAGTGACCTCGGTGGAAAATCCTTATCCGATATCTCTTCCCAGTTCATTGCTCGATATGGATATCAAAATCGAAGGTTTAAAACTTTCACAAATTAAAACCGATTTAGGGGCCATTGAAGGTAAAAAAACAAAACAACTGCCATTGGAAGTGAAACTCAAATACACTGACTTACTCAATCTTTACAAAAAGTTTCCAAACAAACCCCTGTTAGAAGTTAGTGCAGAAGGAAATATGAAAGTGCCAATTCCCAAACAATGGCAACTTTTAGGAAAAGATTCTCTTAGTTTTCCCTTTGTGAAAAAAAAGGAAATCCCTGCTATCTTACCCAATGTTGAGATTCAAAACTTTAAAATTTTGATGCCTACCGAAGCCGATATCCTCAGTGCTTCTAATACCAATGCACTGGCAGACACTGCTACTGGATTTTTAAAAGGATTACTCGGGGGAACGAAACAACCTGCGACCTCTGCGGCAAAAGCAGGTCTTTCTGGACTTAACTTAGATTTAAATACAGAGTTTGATTTTATATTTGCTAACGAAGCTGCCTCCAACCTAAACCTAACAAATCTTAACTATGATTTAAATTTAGCAGGTGAAAAGTTCTTAAATGGAACTCCTAAGGAAATCATCAACTCAGGAAAAACTTCTACAGTAAAAGTGGCCACAAAGTTTCCCGTAACATCCATTAGTTCTTCACTCTACAAAACCATCCAATCCAAATCGGCTCAGTTTGATTTAAAAGGTGATTCTGGTTTAAAAGTTCCGTCTGTTCCAGAAACCATACCTTTCATTTATGAAAAACATGGGAACTTTAAGTGGTAATTTTTTAGAATCCGTTTCCAAAAAAAAAGATACAAGGTCTTCTGTTATAGAAGGCCTTTATTTTTTCTTCTGTAACATCTTTTTGATTTCGTCTCTCGTTTTTCCAGGATAAAGACGAATTTGGTAACTGATTAAAAACTTTGTAACGATGGGTGCTCCATCTTTAGAAAAATGTTCATAATTAAAACGGGAAGCATCATTTTGAATGATCTTTGCCACATCATTGATCCTAGGAACACGACGGTCAAAGGCAATGGATTCTAACTTTCCTGTGATAGAATTAAGTCCAATGGTAATCATCCCATCATCTACAAAACTAAGAAGATCAAATTTTTTCATTTCTTCTTTAGCAAGTTCATCTCCACCTGGGTCTGGTTTTCTCTGGATTTTATCCGTATGGCGAATCTGGCGCACCATGTAGGAATCAGAGGCAATATAAACACGAAAAAGTTCGGTAGGTAAATCGCTCTTTTTTTGAAAGAATGGAATTTCACCCGTATGGTTTTGGACTTCTTCCCCTTTTTCATTCAGGATGATTTCACCTTCTCCTCCCGGTGGAGGAAGTAAATCCTTTCCAGGAGGAAGTTCCTGAACGGATTCTCCATTGGATTGGATGGAAACGGAAGAAGTCGATTGGCAATGGATAATGACAAAAAACGAAAATACAGTGAAAAACAAAGAGAAGAATTTCATTTCGACATCAGTATTTGGCGGTTTCTCATCGTGGCAAGAATTTAAAATGAAAAGGGCAATCCCTAAATTAAATATTTTGCCAAGACTGTGGCAAGTCCGAGGAAAAAGAAAAACCCACAGACATCTGTTGTCGCAGTCACAAAAATAGAAGAAGCAATCGCAGGATCAATTCGCATACCTTTAAGGACAATAGGAACTAACGACCCAGTGAGTGATGCTACAATCATATTGACAAACATGGCAGTTCCTACCACGAACCCAAGCACAGGATTTCCTTTTACCAAAAAGATCATACATCCAGTCACAAGACCAAGAACAAGACCATTGAGAACTCCAATGGTAAATTCTTTTCTCACAGCCTCCCACCAATTTGAAATAGAAAGATCCCCAGTAGCAATATTTCGAATCACAACTGTTACCGATTGTGTTCCCGCATTTCCACCAAGACCTGCCACAATGGGCATGAGAGTGGCAAGTACTACAATCTGAGAGATGGTATCTTCAAAAAAGGCAACCACAGTGGAACTCACAAAGGCAGTGAGTAAATTGACGTTAAGCCAAACAATCCTACGTTTTACCGATTGTAAAATGGGGGTAGATAATCTTTCATCCTCTGACACCCCTGCCATTAGGAGAATGTCTTCAGAAGCTTCTTCTTCTACGATTTCTAATACATCATCAAGAGTGATCCTTCCAATGATTCGGCCCAGGTCATCTGTGACGGCGGCACTAAATAAGTCGTATTTTTTAAAGGTATTGGCAACCTCTTCCTGATCTACATCGTAATGAAACGCAAACACCGAGAAATTTGTAATTTTAGCTACTTTTGTATTAATGGGTGTTAAAAATAAATCCTTCAGAGGAATGAAACCTTCAAGTACTCCATTTTCATCGGTTACATATACTTGGTAAATATCATCAATTTCTTTGGCTTTTTTCCGAACATTGATGATCCCTTTACGCACATTATCAGTAATAGAAACTGTGGCAAAATCCTTGGACATCAGTCGTCCTGCTGAGGATTCACGAAACCCAAGTTGCGACCTGATTTCAAAACTATCGGTTTTACTTAAATTTGCTAAAACTAACTCTCGTTTAGCGCCGGGAAGATAAGAAAGAAGATAAGTGGTTTCATCTGTTTCAATATGATTCAGAGTATGGGAGATCTCATCTACAGAAAGGTTCTCTAAAAAGGACTCTAAAGTTTCCTCTTCCATTTTGATGAGTGCATAGGCTTGGTCTTCTTTAGATAAAAGACGGAAAAGGTATAATTCCTCTTCTCTTTCTAGGTCACGGAATAAGGTAACAACGTCGGCAGGGTGAGCCCCATCGAACATTTCTTTAAGTTGTTTGGATTCCTCATTGGCAATGAGGTCTTTGATTTGACCGACAAACTCATCGTAGGAATCGCTATCCCTGTCGATTTTGATACGGAATTCGGACTCTTTCTTTCTTTCTTCTTCCATAAATCAGCGGATTTCCTGAAATTTCCAATTGACGGTTATGTCGCGTAGACCATAGGCTATATCCTATGTCGGCACTAGTTCGAATTTTGAAAACGAATCTTTTTCTTCTCCTTGTTTTTTCCCAATGTGTTCTCTTTGAACCGAAAATCAGCAAGGTTCCCGACGCCTATGTGCGCGAAGAGGTCATGAATGCGGAGCAGAAAAATGCCACAAGGGTCCTCACAGATAAAATCATCAAACTGAATAACGAAGTTTCCATCCAAAGAAAGGCAAACACACTCACAGGCCAAGCCATCAAAATTTCTTTGGCAAAAGTTACCAAACACAGCGCACAGAGAGATCTTGCTCGATCCAAAGAAACCTACTTTGTATTCAAAGAAGACAGTGCCTCCTCCAAACGGTATTTAGAAGAAAGCCAGGCACACGAATTAGAAAGAGCCAAAGAAGAAACTCGTTATAAAACCTGGGTACAAAAAGAAAAAGAAGACAAAGCCTATTTGGAAATGAAAGAAGCTGCCCTCGGGGAACTCATCGCAGAACTTGAGTTAGTTCGTTCAGAAATTGCAGTAAAATTCCAAGAATCGCAAGGGAAAACACCTGCTGACCCCGAATACATCAAAAAAGAAATTTATGAGACCCAGTATGCTGAAAAAAAATCAGATGCGCGCCGTCGTGTTTCCGATTGGGAACGAGTAAAAACCGAGGCACCTAGTTTACCAAAAGTCAATTTAGAGGATAGTTTTGACGATGCGAAGTAATTTTCAAATTTTTGGTTTTTCTATCCTTTTAGTTTTTTTCTCAGTATCCACACTATCTGCGGACTGGATTTATTTCCCGTACGAATACAACCAAATCTACAAAGAAAAATATGCTTTGGAGTTGGAACTTGCTGACATTCGAAGACAACACCAAAACGAATTAAATCGTTTGGAAGAGGAAAAAAAAGAACTCCAAGTACAGAATCGTAACCTTACGGAAGATTTGGAATTAGAGAAACGCAACCGTGCCAAAGAACAGGATGAATTCTCCGACAAAATGCGTGATTACGATATGCGCCTTCGTAGTCTGGAGAAAAAGGGAACTGACAAGGAACGAATACTTGCCGATGAAAACAGGAAACGAGAGGAAAAGGACAGAGCTGACTTAGATGCACTAAAGAAAAAATTAGAAGATAAAGAACGTGAATGTTTACAAAAAGAACAGAAACTTCGCGATAATTATGAATCTAAAATTGATGAACTAAAAGAAAGAATACGTAATTTAGAAGAAGAACTGGCAAACCTACGTAAACTTACAAAAGAACAAAAAAGAGAATTGGAAAGGCTTGCCGAACAAACCAAAGAGTTTGAAGAAAAACTGGCAAAAGAAATTACCTCAGGCCAAATTCGACTCAAACGTTTTCACAACAAACTTATCATTAATATCGATGATAAAATTTCTTTTGATAGTGGTTCTTCCGAATTAAAACCAGCAATCCTTCCCGCGATCGAAAAAATCAGAGAAATCTTAGCTTCCTATCCCGAAAATTATATTGTTGTAGAAGGACATACAGACAATGTCCCTATCAAAACAAAATTTAGAAACAACTGGCATCTTTCCAGCGAACGGGCGTTATCTGTTCTGGATTATATGTTACAAAACAAAAACCTAAACCCTAAAAACTTTTCGAGTGCTGGCTATGGTGAATTTCAGCCGATAGTTCCCAATACTTCCAAAGAAAATAAAGCTCTTAACCGGAGAGTGGACATAGTGGTTGTCCCAAGAGCAACAGGCTCCCTAAATGCAAACCATGAGTAAACCTAGACCGAAACGATCGCGTTTGGTTTTATTCTTAAGCCTCTCAGGGATATTATCTTTATGTATTTTCTTTATTGAATGGATTGGTTCCAAAGAAAGTGGAAGCCTTGCGCTTTTTGCAGATGCAGGCCATATTTTTACCGACGTTTTTGCCCATCTCATTTCTTTATTCGCCCTACTCATTGCATCTAAAAAACCCACACAAAAATATCCTTTTGGATTTCATAGGTTTGAAGTTCTGGCAGCCTTTATCAATGGACTACTCCTCATTGGAATGGCCGGTTTTATTCTCTATGAAAGTTATATGCGATTTTCTAGACCAGGCCATGTGGAAGCCGATTCAATGTTGGCGTATTCACTGATTGGATTTGGTATCAATTTGATTTCGGCAGGCCTACTAGTTGGTGTGAGTAAAACTAGCCTGAACTTAAAGTCTGCTTATTTACATGTCTTAAGTGATCTTTTAGGAACTTTGGCAGTGGTGGTTGGGGCTATCATCATTCGATTTACAGGATATAAAGAAGTTGATAGTTTCCTCAGTATCATTTTAGGAATCTTTATTCTTAAAACGTCCTTCGGAATTGTAAAAGAATCTGTAGAAATATTAATTGAAGCTGATACAAGTGATTTCGATAAAGAACATCTTTTGGAACATATCCAGGTTTTAAAAGGAATTGAATCGGTTCCGCAAATTACAGTTCGTAAACTCACCTCAGGAGTATTTTCTGTCGAGTTACAGATCTTAGTTGGCAATCACTCAAATAGAGACAAAATTGTTTTGGAAATTCATAAAGTATTAAAAGAAGAATTTGGAGTTCCGTTTGTTTCTGTGGAAATTCTTTCCTCTTCCGTTAAAAAACAACTAAAAGAGATTTCAGTTAGAGAAACAGAACGAGAATTTGGCCATCACGGACATAACCATGGTCATGCACATGACCACCACCACTAAGATAAATTTCGGTTTTTCTTTTGGACTAAAGCTTTCGTGAACTGATCTTCCCATACAAAAAGTTGGTAGTCTGGGTCCACCGACTTTAAATCTTTGGGAGATTCTAAATTCCAATGTTTACAAAGTGCTAAAAGAAGTCCTTCTGTGGGATAGGGAAATCCAGATAATAAAAAGTCCGCATCAGGGTTTCCTTGACACTGAGATAAAAAATTCTCTCGCCATAGGTTCAGTTTCTTTCTCTCTTCCGCTACCAATTCATTTTCCAATGAAACTTTTTTGGTTTTTCCAATGAGTAAGGAAACAAGAGAAAGGAGCTCCTTTAACCTAAGTTCTATGCCCAATTTTCCATAATTTTCTAAAATGAGATATGAAGAATCAATGGGATATTCGCATAACGTCAGTTTCAGGTGAGTGACAAGAGGTGTAAAATCGGTATGAAAGGATTCTTCAGTGATAAACTTTTGATCATTAGGTTTTAACTCTTCACTCTGGTTTCGTATTCTTTTATTGCGCCTAACCAAATAAACTGGGTTTCCAACATCTGATTTGGTTACCCATAAGATAAAATCGGCTTCCGCCCCATTTGTGATAAAGGATTTGGTTCCTGAGAGTGTTCCGTTCACAATTGTGGAACTTAACTTACGCAGTTTGGTTTCCCAACCAGGTTCACTCACTCCCACGGCAAAAATTTTAGTTGGGTTGCCAGTCCGGAAAGCATCCCAAAACAAGTCCCAAACCCCTACTGAGTTTGTGTCCCTATTTTGATGATCGTTTTGGTTTAGGTTTTGTCCTTGGTTTTCCCGTTGGATTTGTTCCGCCTGGGATAAAATCCCACCGGCCACATTCACTTCCACCATACAAGAAAGTCCTAAAGAAACCCCTACCGGCTCTTCTGCGAGATGGGAAAGTTTCTTTTGAAATTCTAAATAGGTTTCGAGACCAAGTAGGAAACGAAAAAAACCTTCCTTAATTAGGATTGGTTTCCAGCTTCTATAAAATCCGATCTCAAGTTCTTCCCTATCTTTAGGATAAGGTGAACCAGGTTCCCCATACTTTAAAATTAAATTCTCAAGTGTTTCACTCACAAAAATTTACTTAGATTTCTTTTTAGAAAATTTGGCATCGAGAGCCTTTTCTTCTTCCAAAACTTTTTTCAGGTACTGACCAGTAAACGAACGTTTTACGGTGATTATTTCTTCTGGAGTCCCAGTGGCGATCACTTCGCCACCTCCATCCCCACCTTCCGGGCCAATGTCTATGATATAGTCTGCTGCTTTGATTACATCTAAGTTATGTTCGATGATGACCATCGAATTTCCTTTGTCTACAAGCACTTGCAAAACCGAGAGGAGTTTTTCGATGTCTTCAAAGTGAAGGCCTGTTGTTGGTTCATCTAAAATATAGAGAGTTTTGCCTGTTGGTCTTTTCGAAAGTTCAGTAGAAAGTTTGATCCTTTGCGCTTCTCCCCCAGAAAAAGTAGTGGCAGCTTGTCCCAGTTTGATGTAACCAAGTCCTACATCCATCAGAGTGTCTAGTTTTCGTTTGAGGTTTGGGATATTTTCGAAAAAAACTACAGCTTCTTCGACTGTCATATCCAAAATATCGGAGATATGTTTTCCTTTGTATTTCACCTCTAAGGTTTCACGGTTGTATCTTTTTCCCTTACAGACTTCACATTCCACATAAATATCGGGAAGGAAATGCATTTCGATTTTTAAGATTCCGTCCCCTTCACATTTTTCACAGCGCCCCCCAGCTACGTTGAAACTAAATCGCCCGGGGCCATAACCCCTAACTTTTGCTTCTTCGAGTCCACTGAATAAATCTCTTACAAATGTAAACAAACCAGTGTAAGTTGCCGGATTGGAACGAGGAGTTCTACCTATAGCCGATTGGTCAATATTGATGACTTTATCAATTTGTTCTTTGCCTAGAATTTTTTTGTGTTTTCCTGGAACAAATTTCATTCCCATCACAGAACTGGCCAGTTCCTTATAAAGGATTTCATTGATGAGAGTAGACTTTCCGGAACCGGAAACCCCTGTGACAACTGTGAGTGTCCCTAGCGGAATAGAAACTTCCACATTCTTTAGGTTGTTATGTGTAGCCCCTGTGATCTTTAAAAACTTTCCATTTCCTACACGCCGCGTTTCCGGCATGGAGATTCTTTTTTCGCCTGATAAAAACTTCCCTGTGACGGAGTGTTTGTCCTTTTTGATTTGCTCTGGGGTTCCAAAAGAAACTATCTCTCCTCCGTGCACACCTGCCCCAGGCCCCATATCCACAATGAAATCTGCCTCTTCCATGGTTTCTTTATCATGTTCTACCACAAGGACGGTATTTCCTAAGTTACGGAGGCCTTTTAAGGTTTGCACAAGTTTGGTATTGTCTCTTTGGTGAAGCCCAATGGATGGTTCGTCTAAGATATACAAAACACCCATTAGGCGAGAACCAATTTGGGTCGCAAGGCGAATCCTTTGCATTTCTCCACCAGATAGAGTTCCAGCGGCCCGGCTTAAATTCAAATACCCAACGCCCACATCATTTAAAAAATGAAGTCGTTGTAAAATCTCCTTTAAGATGGGTTTGGAGATGGTATCTTCTGCCCCTTTGTATTCAGAGGATTTGGTAAAGTCCAAGGCCTTTTCAATGGAGAAACCAGTATAGGCGTCGATTCCAATCCCTTGGACTTTGACAGCCAATGCTTCTGGGCGAAGGCGTTTTCCATGACACTCATCGCAGTCGTGATTGGTCATAAAGGATTCAAACCATTGGCGCATAGAATCTGATTTGGTTTCTTTGTAACGGCGTTTTAGGTTGGGAATCACACCTTCATAGTTTTTGGAAAATTCATAATGGGAATTGGCACCACGAAAATCATAATCAATATGAATGGATGAATCACCATGTAAAATGGTATTTCGCACTTTTTCAGGCAAATCTTTCCATGCTGTATTTAAATTGAACTTTAATTTTTTAGATAACGCTTGTATGGTGGCCATATACCAATAGGAATTGGATTTGGAGCCTCCCCAAGCCTCAATACAACCTTCTGCCAAAGAGGCTTCACGATCAGTGACAAGAAGGGATTCATCAAATTCCAAGAGGGCACCAAGACCATCACAATTGGAACAAGCACCAAAAGGTGAGTTAAAGGAAAATAATCTCGGAGTGAGTTCTGGGATACTCACATCATCACATTTCGGACAGGATAATTTTTGTGAAAAAAGATGATCCTTTTCTCCATCTTCTACAACCACAATCCCCTCGGCAGTTTTTAAGGCAGTCTCTACCGAATCTGACAACCGAGATTGGATTCCAGGTTTCATCACAATCCGGTCCACAACGATGTCGATATCGGCTTTGAAGTTTTTCTTTAAAGGAATTTCATCTTCAAGGGAATACACTTCCCCATTCACTCGCACCCGATTGAATCCTTCTTTTTTATAACGTTCGAGGACTTCTTTGTGTTCCCCTTTTTTCCCTTGGATGACAGGGGCCATAATTTGGAGTTTGGTTCCTTCGGGAAATAAATTGATTCGGTCTGTAATTTGATCCACCGAGAGACTGGAAATGGGAGTTCCACATTTAGGACAATGTGGTTTTCCTACTCGAGCATATAACAGCCGTAAATAGTCATAAATTTCAGTTACAGTTCCGACCGTGGAACGAGGGTTTCTATGGGTTGTTTTTTGTTCGATGGAGATGGCAGGGCTTAAACCCTCAATTTGGTCAACCTCTGGTTTTTCCATTTGCCCAAGAAATTGCCGGGCATAACTGGAAAGTGATTCTACATACCTTCGTTGCCCTTCCGCATAAATGGTATCGAAAGCCAACGAAGATTTTCCTGAACCGGAAAGACCAGTGATGACCACAAGTTTGTCCCTGGGGATATCAAGATTTACGTTTTTAAGGTTATGTTCACGAGCGCCACGAATACGAATAAAGGAATCCACATCGGATAGCTTGTTTTCCTCTTTCATTCTGGAAAGAATTTTAAGAAATGACGGAAGAGGATCTTACGTGTTTCGAATTCTTTTTTTAATCATTTTCCTTCCCTTCCGGCTTCTGTACCAGATTTACCTACGTCTAAGCCTAATTTTTCAGTCGGGTCGTGAAGTGTTTGAACTGGAATTCCCTGCTGTTTTTGAAGATTCATACAAATCCTATTTTGTCAAAAAATTGCAGGGGAAAGAGGAAACAGTCACTAGACTGGAACTTCTCATCCTCTTAAAACTCATCCAAAAAAACGGAAAAATCAAAACTCTCGATATTTTTTTGCCACCACTCGAATGGACTCTTTCGGAATTTTATGAAGTCAGAAACCAAATCCTTTCCATAAAGGAATCTGGAAAAACAGTAAGGATCTTTGCCAAGGAAGGTGGGGTTGGTACTTTACTTCTCCTCACAGCGGCCACAGAAAAATATTTGGCTCCTGAATCAGAATTTATGGTTTTACTTCCGAGCGCCGAACCCATGTTTTTTGGTAAATTTTTAAAAACCTGGGGAATTGAAGTCCAAGCCTTTGCATCCGGACCTTATAAATCTTTTGCTGAAAGTTTCACTAGAGGAGAATTTTCAAAAGAGGCAAAAAAGAATTTAGAAACTCTCATATTGGATTTAAGAAAAGTATTACTTTCTGCCCTTACCAATGGAGAGAAGTCCTTAGAATCTTTATTTTACAAACCAATCCTTTCGGCAGACGAACTTTTGTCAGCTGGTGTCATTACAGGAATCAAATCAGAAAATGAATTTTCTTCTGAAGATAGAAAATTGTTTTCTGCCAATTATCCTAACCTCCATCATTCTATAAAAGAATTCAAGATCCTTCCCAAACGAAAAGCGGAAGTGGTTATCCTTCCCTTAGAAGGAGGGATTACCGGCGGAGATTATCTCCATAAAAATAGAGAAAACGGTAAAATCGAAGCTTTCTCTCTAATCCCCAATTTAAAAGCCCTGGCAGAAGATAAAAAAATAAAAGCCGTTATTTTAGAAATTTCTTCACCCGGTGGGTCTGCCTTTTATTCCGAACAAATCCATCAGGAAATTATGGAGTTGAAAAAAACTAAAATCGTCACTGCTTACTTCAAAGACACAGTAGCCAGTGGTGGGTATTACCTTGGTTCGGCGGTGGATCATATCACAGCCTCTCCAGTTTGTATCACAGGTTCCATTGGAGCGGTGAGTATCCGGGCCAACTTACAGAAGTTATACAAAAAATTCCAATTAAATAAAGAAGCAGTTGGATTCTATCCATTCCGCGACATCCATTCCGAGTTTCAACCCCTCTCCAAACAAAGTGTACAATATTTGGAATCCCAAATCAAAAAAACCGAAGGTCTATTTTACCGCCGAGTTTCCGAAGGAAGGAAAATTCCTTTGGAAGAGATGCCAAAAATTGGAATGGGCCGCGTGTATTTACCGACTGTAGAAAACAGAATTGTCGATTCTCTTGGTGGACTTTTGGATGCGGTTCATGAAGTCAAAGAAAGGTTAGGTGGAAAACCCATCATCTTAACCGAGGAACTCCCGGCTTATAATTTGAAAAATAAAATCCCAATCCTTGGGGGACTAATGGCAGAACTAAAATTTCTAGAATCTTTTAATGAAGTATCACTGTTAAGTCCCGTGCGACTTTTTTGGAAAAATAGAAAGTAAATTTTGTTTTAATTTCTACGGGAGGCTTTTTCGAGCCGGTTTCGTAAACCCTCCCACCCTCTGCCCAGTTTCGGTGTTTCACAAATAATGGTTTGGATTTTAGATAGATCACAGGCCTCAAAAAAAGCATAGAGTTTGGACGCATACTCTTCGTTTGTCGACACAAGAGAAAAATGATCGAATTTCGAAAGCCCTTCTTTACTTTTGGCAACGGCTTCCTTTGTTTCGGAAAAAAGATTTCCTTTCCCTAGTTTGTCAGCGATAGAAAATCCAATCCAAGCCGTATCTTTGGGATCAAATCCTACCTCTAAACTATGGATAAATTCATCTCTGGAAGCCAAAATCACTTGGGCTGAGGGTGCATAGTGTTTGTATTTGGTTCCTGGACTTAAAGGGACATGGGAAACAGACAGGACGGGTAAAGTTTCGAAAAGATTCGGAACCACAAGGTCGGGAAGGAGAGTTTTTAACTCTTCGGATTCAATGGATCCAGGTCGGAGAAGCGTTGGATGTTCTCCCACTAAACTCACCACTGTGGATTCAATTCCGAAACTAGGTTCTTCCTCAATTAAGATTCCATCCACCTTTCCTTCAAAGTATCGCACAACATCCGTTAGTTTGGTAAGAGAAGGTCGACCGGATAGATTGGCAGAAGGTGCAGATACGGGTCCACCGGTCAGTCTAATCCATTCGCGGATGACAGGATTTTTTGGAATTCGCACCGCAAGAGTATCCAATTCCTTAGGAAATAACGATTTGTCTTTTTTAGGTAGAATGAGAGTGAGTGGTCCCGGTGAAAATTTTTCTAATAACTTTCGACCGAGATTCCCTAACACGCAGGACTCTTCAATGGCTTCAATCGAAGGAAAATGGGCAATCAGGGGATTGTCTTTGGGTCTACCTTTGATTTCATATACCCGAAGACAGGCCGCTTCGTTTTTAGTAGAGGCTCCAATCCCATAAACTGTTTCTGTGGGAAAGATCACTACCTTTCCCTCTTGGATGAGGTTCGCAAGCAAACGTACATCCGAAGAGATTAAGGTTTTCATTTTAAAACTTTTTTGTTTTTGATTTGGATTTGGATTCTGATACTTTTAATGTTTCTTTTGTATCATTGGCGGGAACTGCCGTATCTTCTTTTGGTTCTTCTTCCTCTTTTGCTTTTTCTACAGGAGGAAGTTGGCCTTGGACTAGTTTACTCAAATACACATTGATTTCAGGATCATTGTCAGTCACAAGTTGCCAAAAAGAAAATCCCCCTAAATCGTATTTTCGTAGAAGTGTCATTTTTTCTTCAAAGGCTTTTCGGTTCATATAAAAAGCCACACGATCACATCCCCCACTGGTATACCAAAGAGAAGGATCTTCGTAAGCGCGGTTTTTATGAATGTCTGAAAACTTAGATAAATTTCTCCAACTTGCCACCTTGTTTTCTTCGTTTAAGATACGATTGATGTCAGTAGGTTGGCGATTTTTATGTGTCCCTGCCTTGATCCTTTGGGCATCGGAATGATAGATGGCTTTGGCAGAGGATTTACAATTTAGTGCCCAGTCATAACCATAAGTAGGAATCGCCATATAAAGTTTATGTGTTGGCACTCTCTTTTTCGCATAAGTGATAATGTCTTTCAACCAAACATTCGGTGCTTGGGGGCCTGGACCTGGGTTATGGTACTTTCTTGGATGGAGTTCATAAGCCATAATTTTGACTCGGTCTGCGTGTTTAGCAAGGAAAGCATAATCATGGGTGGTAGGTCCTCTCCAATTTTCACGGAAGTCTAGTGCTATTGGTTTTGATAAACCTCGGCATTGGAGTTCCTTCTTTTTACTTTTTTCCGCAGGAGTTTTGGGGTGCACTGCAACCGAAATGAGTTTTCCTTTTTTATGAACTTCACGAGCAAGGAGAACAAAGAACTCTTCAAACTTTTCTTTTTTATCGCAAGACATCCCTTCATAATCGATATCGATCCCGTCATAACCATAAGTCATAATTTCATTTACTATGACTTGGATGTGGTGGTCACGGATGTCGTTACGTCCCCCCATCCCAATATTTTCTTGGATTTTTTCTTTTGGATTTTCCCAACGAAAGATGGTCGGAATGATTTTAACTTTCGGATTGAGTGCACGAAGTTCCTGTACTCGTTCTTTTCTAGAAGAACTGGACCAACTAGAAATAAGTTCCCCATTATTGGAAAGCCCACCTTTCATCGTATAAATAAAGGGATGTATTTCATTGTAAAGATGGACTGTCTTTTTCATAGCTGTCCAATCAGTGGACCAAGCAGAGGAACGGAAACTTACGTTATCATCAGGAACAAAACCAGGAAGTTCCACAGATTCCTCTGGGGTATCGGTGTTTGTTTGGTATTCAGTGTTTTCCTTGGTTTCCATCTCGGATGGAGTTCCGAGAGAAGGAGTGGATGCTTCTACAACACTAGGGTTTGCATTTCCAGCTTTGGCAGTGTCTTTTAAAACAAGAGCCGTTCCATCATTTTGGATCAGATTCATTCCTAAATAAAAGGAGATCGCAGAAAGAAACACCCAAGAGGCAAATAAAAGTGTATATTTAGCTGCATTGGACAGCGGACGTTTGGGTGTGGATGGGTTTTCGAATTCGGACATAAATTACTTCTAGTATGATTATCGTTCCTATAATAAAAAAAGAGTAGAGAATATTAAAAGAACTCACTATCTATTTCTCATCCCATAATTTTTTAGCCAGGAATCTCTCCTAGTCGAAATTAAAAAGAAAGGAAAAAGATAGTATGCATCTTCTCAAACAAAAACCGGTGATTCTTTATACGGTTCTTCTTAGTTTTTTTCTCACCTTTCTCCTTCTTGCCGAACTCACAGGTAGTAAATTATTTTTTGCCTTCGGGTTTACCATGACAATGGGGGTTATCCCTTTTCCTGTTACCTTTATCATCACAGATCTTCTGAACGAATATTATGGTCGCAAAGTCGTTCGTGCCACGACCTTTCTTGGGATGGTAATGATTGGTTTTGCTTACCTTCTGATCGTGATCGATATCCAAATTCCGGCAAGTCCTGAGTCACCCATCGATGATGCTTCTTTCGAACGAGTATTTGCCAATTCCGGTCTTGTGATCCTCGGCTCCATCATTGCTTATGTGATTGGCCAGATGATTGACCTCCATACCTTTCATTTTCTTCGTAAAAAAACAGGAGGTAAACATATCTGGCTTCGGGCCACAGGTTCCACTGTCATTTCCCAACTGATTGACTCCTATGTGGTCATCTTCATAGCCCTTGGAAAATACCATCCAGTTTCCAAACTTGTCTCCATAGCCAATACAAATTTTCTATATAAATTGGGAGTGGCCATCCTCATCACACCACTTCTTTATGGCATCCATATCTACATTGATCGTTATTTAGGAGAAACATTGAAAAAACAAATGTTTAAAGCGGCTATGGAAGAGGAAGGTTTGGAGTCCACCATCCAACCAGGGTAAGTAAATACAATGTTTCAACCAAGAATTGAAAGATTAAAATCCATTTTAGGAAATGTCCCTGCCAATATTGGCCACCGGGGGGCTAGGGGCCTGGCACCAGAAAACACCCTTGTTTCTTTTCTTGTGGGAGCTGAATCCACGAGTTTTTTTGAATTGGATACCATGCTTTGTGCTTCTGGGGAACTTGTGGTCATCCATGACTTTACTGTGGATCGTACGACAGACGGTGAAGGAAAAGTCTCTGAATATAAATACCGCGACTTAGCAGAACTGGATGCGGGGAGTTTTTTTGACGAAGCCTTTGAAGGGGAACAAATTCCTACACTCTCCCAAGTGATCCAAACTCTTCCCGAGAACACAGTCTTTGATATTGAAATGAAAAGTGTAGGAAACCCAGAAGAAAGAAAGACCCTGGCCCTTGCACTTGTGAAACTCATTCGAAAATGGAATTTAACAAACCGAATCTGGGTGAGTAGTTTTGATTGGGATCTAGTGGATCTAATCAGAAAGGAAGAACCAGAAGTATTACGTGGACTTCTTTTAGAAAAAGGAGATTCGCTAAACAAGAATTATATGGACTATGAACCAGATTTGATCCTACCACACTTTTCTGCCTGTTCTAAGGCATTTGTAGAGGAACTTAAGGAAAAATCTCTTTTGGTGATTCCTTATACACCCAATACGGAAGAAGAATGGAAGGAACTCCTTATGGCAGGAGTCGCAGGTCTTATCACAGATTATCCTGACCGATTGGCAACTTACTTAGAATCTACAAAATAAATCCAAACCCAGTTTCCCCAGGGATCTTCCCATAAGGAATAATTCTTCTCTGGCACTTTTTGGACTAACTTTAAATCAGAAAACTGGGGGTGGTTCTTTATGGAGTGATCACAACGAATGGTGATGGTTCCTGGGCGTACAGGGCAATGTTCTGTATTTTTAGAAAAGACTAGAGTTTCTCCTGACTTAAGTTTCAATTCTGAATGCCCAAAACTTTCTTTTAGAACTGTCGCTCCTAAAAACGATTGGTAAAACCGAGCGGGAAGAGTTGTATTTTCTCCTCCGTCTAAGTTGTAAGAATAAAATTGTAAATCCAATGTTCCCCCGGTTTCCCTCTATATTTTCCTATTTCTTATTTTTTACTGTATCTTTTATAGCAAACTTCTTGTTATGCGAAACGATCTATTTTGAACCACTTCATTCTGCCGATAGTTTGTATCTTCCATTACTTTTAAAGGATTTGGTTACAGGTCTTGGAATTAGACATTGGTATCTTCCCCCATCTCCCTATTTATTTCCTGATTTGTTTCTATACCTTATCCTTTATCCGATCTTTCCTTTTTTATATCTACCTAGTTTTTATGGAGCCACCCAAATGGCTTTGGTTTTACTTGGAATTTTTATTTTTCTATCGAAGTATCTAAACAAAACAAAATCATTCCAATTTCTTTATCTTTTTGAAACCCTATTTATTTTTTTCTCTCTACTGGGATCTTTTTTTGGTGACCGACCTCTCCCACTGGTTTATTTTCTTTCGGGAACCCACCATAGCACGGGTTTCTTTTTTTCCCTTTTGCTTTCCCTTTATCTATACTCCTTGTTAAATGAGAAAGAAAAAGATAAAAAGAATTTTACTCCTTCTTTCGTTTTGCCATTTCCCTTAGTTCTATTCTTTTTCTTTAGTTTTGAATTACTATATATTTCAGATCGTTTTTCTTTTGTCCTCGGAGTCATTGCCTTTTTTGTGGTTCGAATTTGGGATGAAAAATTAACACTCAGAGAACGATTATCATACTTTCAAACAAAAAGGTTTTGGATCCTCACTCTCATTTTCCTGATCTTAGGTGAACTTGTATTTTTTGAACTCAAGGCCATTGTATCCATACCCAATAGTTTCCAAATTTTATTTACCTACCTTACTAAATGGAATGTTTCCGCAATCATACAACTTTCGGGAACCTATCTTTTTGATTTTGCAAAACATATATTTTACCAAGGACGCTCCCTTCTCATTTTAGTCGGATTTGTCTTTTTGGGTTTTACTCGATTCCCCAAACTAATCCAACATCTTCTCCTTGTGTTTTTTCCGATCCTTCTTGTGCTTTTACTCCTAGTGGGAAGGTTTACCTACCTCCATCCTTATCCCATTCGGTATTTGTTCCCTCTCTGGTTTTTGGGGTTTTTTGGTATCACCTGGGTTCTCAATCAACTGATTCCAAAAGGAAATCGGAAAGGTCTATTTTTCATTCTTCTTTGTATGGGAGGGATGCTTTTCTTTTTTCCATTTCCCAGAGAAAAAACTAAGGCCAACTTCTCCCAAATCACCGAAACAAAAGTCGCTTACGATTTAGAAAAACCCATCCGGTTTTGGAGTGAAGGGAGAAAATCTCCCATTCCTATAGATAAAGACGGGAAACCTTACCACTGGATCACGGGTGCATTCCATACGCACTTGACAGAGTGAAGCGAACCTATGATCTGGAAGTAGATGGAAGATTACGTACGCATATTTGATACTACTTTAAGGGACGGGGAACAGTGCCCAGGGGCCGCTATGAGCGAAGATGAAAAGGTGGAAATTGCCCAACACCTTGCTCGGATGAAAGTAGATATCATCGAGGCAGGATTTCCAGTTTCTTCTCCCGTACAATTCAAAGCAGTGGAACGAATCGCCCGTGAAATTGAAGGTCCTATCATCTGCGGGTTGGCCCGTGCCCTTCGACCTGATTTAGAAGCAGCTCGTGATGCCCTAAAACCTGCCAAACAAAAACGCATTCATACCTTTATTGCCTCTTCTCCCATCCACATGAAACATAAATTGGGTAAGTCTCCCTCAGAAGTATTAGAGATGGCAAGAGTGGCTGTGAAAATGGCTAGAGACTTTGTCACCGATGTAGAATTTTCCCCAGAGGATGCCACTCGCTCCGAATGGGAGTTCTTACGCGAGTTAGTCGAAGCTGTCATCGAAGAAGGTGCCACTACCATCAATATTCCTGACACTGTGGGTTATACAACCCCACAAGAATATATGGATCTCTTTCGTTTCTTAAAAAAAGAAGTGAAAGGAGCCGACAAAGTGATTTTTTCTGCGCATTGCCATAACGACCTAGGCCTTGCTGTGGCTAACTCTCTAGCAACCGTTCTTGCTGGTGGTCGCCAGATTGAATGTACAATTAACGGAATCGGAGAAAGAGCCGGAAACACAGCTATGGAAGAAGTGGTGATGGCTCTGAAAACCAGAAAAGATGCTTTTGGTGTAGAAACAAAAATTGATTCTACTCTCATTACTCGCGGATCTCATTTGGTAAAGACCATCACAGGAATGGTAGTCCAACCTAACAAAGCGATTGTGGGTGCCAATGCATTTGCGCATGAATCTGGAATCCACCAAGATGGTGTAATTAAAAATAGACAAACCTATGAAATTATGACTCCGGAATCTGTGGGGCTCAAATCCAATCGTATGGTTCTTGGACGCCATTCCGGAAGAGCAGGTTTCAAAGACCGAGTGATTCGTATGGGATTTGATCCCAAACCGGAAGAAATCGACAATGCTTACAACCGGTTCCTAGAGATTGCTGATAAAAAAAAGGAAGTCTTCGATGAAGACATCGCAGCACTTTTTCAAGCAGAGATCAGTAGGTCGCAAGTAGAAGAAAAATACCGTCTTCTTTCTTTTGAACAAAATACAGGATCCAACCAAACTCCGAGTTCCAAAATTTCTTTGTTTATCAAAGGCGAGACAAAACTTGCCGAAGCCCATGGAGACGGTCCAGTAGACAGTATCTTTAAAGCGATTAATTTGGCCACTGGTCTTTCTCCACTCCTTTCCAGACTTGTCATCTCACCTGTAACGGAAGGAACGGATGCCATGGCTGAAGCATCAGTCACTTTAGAAGATGGTGAACGTAGGGTGGTCGGCAAAGGGGATTCTACCGATATCATTGAAGCTTGTGCCAAAGCCTATATCAATGCTTTGAACCGGTTGTGATTTTATGAAAACCGAAACCAAACTTTTTTCGATCGAATCCCTGGTGCGTAAGGAACTACTCACTTACAAACCCTATACACCGGGGGAACAACCGGGCCTCAGTACAACAACAATCAAACTCAATACGAACGAAAACCCCTACTCACCTTCTCCTAAAATCAGAGAAGCTGTAGACAAAGTTTTGGAGACAGGTGTTTTACGAAAGTATCCCAACTACCACGGAAGAAAACTTCAGGAAATGATTGCAAAAGACTATCATTTAGACCCGGACCAAATATTGGTCACCAATGGATCTGATGAAGCCTTACGTTTGTTATTCCAAGCCCTTATTGGCCCAGGAGATGTGGTCGTTGCCCCGGACCCAACCTATTCCTTTTATCCGGTTCTTACCGAACAGATGATGGTGGGAGCTACTTACAAAGCCATTCCGCTTAAATCCGACTTACATTTTGATTTTGAATCTTTGGAAAAAGAACAAGGAAAACTACTTTGTTTTGCTCATCCCAATGCACCTACTGGTGTGGAAGAACCCAAAGAAAAACTTTTAAACTTAGTAAAAAATTTTTCCGGTATAGTTTTATCCGATGAGGCTTATATTGATTTTACAGAGCCTAACTCTAGTTTGATCTCTGAAATCCAAAACCATCCCAATTTAGTGGTTTCCAGAACCTTCTCGAAATCTTACGCACTCGCCGGGCTTCGAGTTGGGTATTTAGTTGGGTCCCTGGAAGTTATTTCCTGGATCCGCAAACTCAAAGATTCTTATAATGTGGGAATTTTAGAACAAGTTGTGGCAGAAGCTTCTTATGCGGACAAAGAATACTTTTTGGAAAAACGAACTCTTGTGATTGAGGAAAGAGAAAAGTTAAAAAAGGATCTAGAGTCTCTTGGTTTTGAGATCCCCAAATCATCTACAAATTTTTTGTTTTGCAAACCGAAGTTAGGTGCCTCACCGGAGAGTTTGTATTTGCGATTAAAAGAAAAAAACATCCTCATTCGGTATTTTTCCACTGGAATTTCCAAAGATTATATTCGAATTACGATTGGAACAAAAGAAGAAAATAAAAAACTATTAGAAAACATTCAAGAGTTACTCTAGATAAAAAACCCGGATGCCTCATTCGACAACCGGGATTTAATTTCACTTCCACTGGAATTTACCAAACACCAATTGGGAGTTTTACTTCTGAATTTCGATTTTAGTTTTTTTAGGTTCCATTTTAGGAATCGTAAGTTCCAAAATTCCATTCTTCATTTTTGCAATTGCTTTGTCTGAATGAATGGCTTTGCCTATTGTGAATTTACGGAAATAATTTCCTTCCCGATATTCAGCAAGTCTTACCTGGCCTCTCGGTTCTGCCGGCGGAACAAACTTTCCTTCCAAAATCAATTGATCCTTTTCAATCGAAATCTCCACAGAAGATTGGTCCACTCCAGGCATTTCTACTCGGAATAAAATTGATTCTTCTGTTTCCATTACATCCACATTGGGAGAGTAAACTCGAATCGATTGTTTTTGATCTTTTTCTTCAACTTTTTCTGTAAGTTCTCTATTGTTTTCTTGTGTGAGTGTATTCATAACTTTCTCCTTATCCTATGGTGATAGATACTTTTTTAGGTTTGTCTTCTTCTCTACGAGGAAGGTGGATGTTAAGAACTCCATTCGAATATTTTGCTAAAACATGTTCCTGGTCTACGCGAAATGGTAATTCTAATGTTCTATGAAATTCTCCATTAAAGATTTCGCGACGGTGCACTTCGGTTCCTTCCGCTAGTTCCTCCGCTTTCTTTCTTCCATGAATGGAGAGTAAATTGTCTTTTACATTAATATCAATTTGGTCAGTTTCCATTCCTGGAAGTAAACAGGTCACGAGGGCTTCGTCTTCCTTCGTATAAACGTTTACCGGAGGAAAATTGGATGCAGAACCAAATTGGCTGTCCAAAATAGAACGAGTCAACTCATCGTTCAACCTGTCAAAATCTCTCCAGAACTGATTTGCTTTGGTTTGTGGGTCTAGAATTCGAAACAACATGCTCATTCTCCTCATTAGCACTCATCACTATTGATTGCTATTTTTATTAGCACTCTACATGTATGACTGCCAAAAGTCAAGAATGTTTTTAATTTTAGTCTTTTCTTAAAAAAAATTTTGTCTCATAATCCCTGCCAAACTAGCCTGGAATCCAATGCCTATCCAAGACAAATTAAAAGAACTGGGATTAGAAATTCCCCCCATCCCAGCTGCCTTAGCCGCTTATATCCCTTCCAAAAGGTCAGGGAACCTTGTTTTTACTTCAGGACAACTCCCAATGGTCGCAGGAAAATTACGAAAAACCGGGAAGGTTAGCAAAGACTTAAGTCTAGAAGAAGCAAAGGAGGAGGCAAAACAATGTGTTTTAAATGCATTAGCCGCAACACTTCTCCATATAGAATCCTTAGATAAAATCAAATCCATTATTAAACTAGGGGTTTTTGTTTCAGGAACTCCAGATTTCACCGAACAACACTTAGTTGCCAATGGTGCATCGGAACTACTAGCTACCATTTTTGGTGAAAAGGGAAAACATGCAAGGTTTGCCATTGGCGTAAGTTCACTTCCACTCGATGCTAGTGTGGAATTAGAAATGGTTGTAGAAGTAGAATGACTAATTCTATATTATCTAAATTTTTCCATTTGATCAAATTTATTAAAGAATCTATTCTGTTTGTCCCGGAACTAACCATTGCTTGGTGGGACTTAACCAAAAGAATTTTTATTTCACTCTATCGTTATTGGAATAGTAAACTTTTTTTTGACAAAATATTCTTTATTTTTTTGTTTTTACAGCTAATCTTTTCTGTTCTTCCTTGGTTCTCTTATGAAATTAGTTTTTTTGAAAACAGAGAATCCATTTCCCTTGGACCAAAGTTAAACTCAGTGTTCATTCTGCTGGCTCTTCTTAATTTTTTCTTTTTAGGATTTTGGAAATCATCGTGGACAAGGATTTGGTTTTTTGCATGCCAAATGGTGTCCATAGTCTTTGTAATTTGGGGTTATTTGGATCCCAAAAGATATTTTTATGATTTTGTTAAACCTGAAGAAGTTGGATTAGGATTGCCCTTCTATTTATTTTTGGGTTCCGTTATGGGAGCATTTTTATTCGGATACCTTACCTTTAAAAAGGAAGATGAGGTATTAGGTAGAATCTAAATCAATACAGCTATAGACAAAATAAATGCCTGACAAACAAAATCAGGCGTTTATTTTCTGTGGCAAAAACAAAAACTAACTTTTATTAGCTTAAATTTTCCAATATTTCCAAAACTTCTTTTCCGTCTTTTTTTATCACATCCACAAGATACTTACTTCCTTTGTCTTTTTGAAACAAAATCTTTTTAGAAAGCGGTTTTCCAATTTCTGCATTTAAAATTCTTTGAATGGGCCTTGCCCCCATTGTTTTGTCATAACCGGTTTCTGCCAAATATCGGACTGCTTTTTCTGAAAGTTCCAAATGGATGCCTTTCTCATTGGCTTTGGCCTGCAAAGTGCGAAACATTCGTTTGACCACAAGCTCCACAACCTGAATGGATAGTGCACCAAATTCTACAACCGCTGTGAGTCGATTTCGAAATTCAGGAGTGAATGTCCTTTCAATCGCTTTAAGAGAACGATCATCATAACGATCTGAATCAAAACCAAGGAGGGGTTTAGAACTTTCCTGAGCACCTGTATTTGTGGTTAAGATTAAAATGACATTGCGAAAATCTGCTTTTTTACCAGTGCTATCAGTGAGTGTGGCATGGTCCATTACCTGTAACAAGATATTATAAATATCTTCATGGGCTTTTTCAATTTCATCGAATAACAACACACAGTGGGGATTTTTAGCTATGGCATCTGTGAGTTGGCCGCCTTGGTCATAACCCACGTATCCTGGAGGGCTACCAATCAGACGAGATACGGAATGTTTTTCCATATATTCACTCATATCAAAACGCAGAAACTCCACGCCCATTTTTTCTGCCAAAGTTTTTGCCACTTCGGTTTTACCAACTCCTGTGGGACCAACAAATAAAAAACTACCAATTGGTTTTCCCTCGTCACTGAGGCCTGAACGAGAATAATGAATGGCATCTACCACTTGTTCGATGGCATGATCCTGGCCGAAAACTACAGATTTGATTTCGGAATCCAGATGTTCTAATTTCTTTTTGTCATCGGCCTTTACGGTTTTTTCTGGAATTTTGGCAATTTTGGCCACAAGAGATTCGATTTCTAAGATCCCTACTTGTTTTTTTGCTTTTTCTTTTTTCTCATCACGTAACTTTACAAAGGCGCCTGACTCATCCATTAAATCTATGGCTTTGTCTGGCAAAAAACGATCTCTTAAATGAAGGCTTGATAAATCCACACATGCTTCTATGGCTTTGGGGCTGTAGGTCACACCATGAAAAGATTCGTATTTGGGTTTTAATCCTTTTAAGATTTCGATCGCATCTTCTCTGGAAGGTTCTGTGACTTCTATCTTTTGGAATCTTCGAGAGAGTGCATGGTCTTTTTCAAAGATCGATTTATATTCTTTGTAAGTGGTAGTTCCAATGCATTTGAGTTCTCCGTTGGCAAGGGCAGGTTTCATCAAATTGGAGGCATCCAAACTTCCACCAGAGACTGCACCGGCTCCCACAATGGTATGAATTTCGTCTACAAAAATGATTCGTTCCGGTTTACCAACTACTTCTTGTAAGATGGCCTTTAAACGTTCTTCAAATTCCCCACGAAATTTGGTTCCTGCCATCACAAGTCCCATATCAAGTGAATAAATTTCTAAATTTAGTAAACTTTTGGGAACAAGACCCTTAATCACACGATCGGCGATTCCTTCCACAATTGATGTTTTCCCAACACCAGCTTCCCCTACAAAAATAGGGTTATTTTTACGACGACGCGATAAGATATGAATGGTTCTTTCGATTTCGGTATCTCTGCCAATACAAGGATCTAATTTTCCTAACCTGGCTCTTTCAGTAAGATTAACGCAGAATTTTTCCAGTGCTGATTTTTTAGATCCGGAATCTAAATCTTCCGCATCCGTTTCTTCGGTAAAATTTGGTTCCTCTGCTTCTTTATCTTTTTTAATGCCGTGAGAGATGTATTTAATTACATCCAGTCGGTTGACTTCTTGTTTGGCGAGGAGATAGAAGGCCTGGCTATCTTCTTCTCGAAAAAGAGCCACAAGTACATTGTTTCCATCCACCTCTTCTTTGCCGGAATTTTGAACATGGAAGGCAGCGAATTGAATGACAAACTGGACACCCACAGTGTAACGAGGTTGGATTTTTAAATCAGGAACAGCAATGGTGGATAGATCTTCTTCAAAGTATTCCGTTAGCTCCTTTCTAAGAAGGTCCAAATCGCAACCAACATTAATGAGAACTTCCTTTGTTTTTTCATTATAGGTAAGACCATATAATAAATGTTCCAAGGTAATAAATTCATGATGATATTTACTGGCTTCGTTACTAGCAAGTTCTAAGGTTTTTTCTAAATCAAGGGAAAGGTTCATTCGTCCTCCTCTTTTGCCAATTGGCATTGTAATGGATGTCCCGCATCATCTGCTAGTTTATGTACTTCCGCAACCTTTGTTCTTGCAATGTCCAATGAATACACCCCACAAACCGCAGACCCCGTAGTATGAGCCTTCCACATAATTTGACGAGATTCTTCCATAGATTTCCGAAATACATTGGCTAGTACAAAAACTACAAATTCTTGGGGAGTGTAATCATCATTGATGAGAATGACTTTATACCGGTCCGGTTTTTTTAGTTTTTTCTTTTGTTTTTCTCTTTCGAGAAGTTCCACATTCATATCGGTATAAGATTTGCGTTTTGGATCTGACACTTAAGTTCCCTCCCGAAGCGATTTGATAGGTGATTGTGAATTGTATGCGGAAATATTTTCACGTTCCATCACAATCTCTCGTTCCAAATAAGACTCAATAGCCGCCCTGCCTTGTTCGTTGTAAATATGATGCAAACTATACATAGGAACCGCTTCATATCCCCTAAGGAATTTATGTTCCCCTTGGGCGCCCGCTTCGACTCGTTCCATTTTATGTGTTATAGCAAAATCAATCAATCGGTAATAACAACATTCAAAATGCAAATTGGGAACATGTTCCAAAGCTCCCCAATACCTACCAAATAAAAACCCATCCCTGAATACATTCAAACTCCCACCAACTGGTTTGCCTGATGGGTCGCTTGCCAAAACAAGTAACAAACGATGCCGAAAATTTTTATGCATTTCTATAAAAAACTTTCGATTCAAATAGGCCTGCCCCCATTTTTTGGAATGGGTATCTTGGTAAAACTCATAAAAAATATGAGCATGCTCTTCTGTAATTTGGTCACCAGTTAGAGTTTGGATGGTAAGACCTGATTCAGAAATTTTCCTACGCTCCTGGCGGATGGTTTTTCTTCGGTCTTTGACAAGAGTGGATAAAAACTCTTCAAAATTCGCAAAACCTTTGTTAAACCAGTGGTATTGATGAGAAATTCTCGGCGCAAAAGAATTTTGAATTCCCAGTTTTTGTTCGTCTTCTTTACAAAATAAAATATGAACGGAAGAAGTATCATTTTCCTTTCCATATTCCAAAAGGGATTGTAAAAGAAGGGAACTTATATTTGTTTTCTCTTCTTCGTTTAAATCCAAAGAAAGTAAAATCCGAGACCCGGTCACAGGTGTAAAAGGAACTGCCACCGTTAGTTTCGGGTAATAAGGAATTCCTGCCCTGTGAAAGGCATTGGCCCATTGGAAATCAAAAATATATTCCCCATAGGAATCCCGACGAAGGTAAGCTGGAAGGACTCCCAATAGAATCCCGTCTCGCCTAGCAGAGAAAATCACTGGCATCCAATCTGAATTGCCAATACATCCAGTAGATTCTAAACCCGATAGAAATTCGTATTCCTGGAAGACGGAATCAGGCGGAACCAAAAGATTCCATTCTTCCTTGGTAAAGTCCCAAAAACTCTGGGATATTTTGATCGTTAACGTTTCACTCAATGTAAACTTTAGACTCTAACTCACAACATCTTGTTTGTTTTGTTTTTTCCGAATGTGGTCGAGTAACCTTTGCAAACTTGGATTTTCCGGATCTAATTCCAATGCAGAACTCAGGATATTTTCGGCCCGGCTTAGATTTTTGTCGGCCAGATAGGTCTGTCCTAAATTGATTAGGTTTTTCACATGATTTGGATCCCGAAGGCGCACCCTTTCCCCAAAATCAATGGCGGTTTTGATATCGGCCACCTTCCTTGCACAAAAAGCAGTGATGTACATAATTTCTGTATCCATTGGCCTAAGTAAACTATAGTCTTTGGCCATTTTTTTGGCGTTTCCATAGTCTTTCAGTTTCAAATACAGTTGGATGAATTTCTTTTTAATTTCAGGAATATTCTCTTCTAATGAATTTGCTTTTTCTAAATAGGAAACAGCTTCTTGTAAATCGGATGATTCACTTGCTTCCTTTGCTTTTAAAAGGAGAGTTTGGATTTCTTTTAACCTTTCTTTTTCAATTTTGTATCTTTCCTTTTCTTCGATATAAGATACACGTAACAATGATAAGTCGTCAGTGAGTGTCCCGTAACTTGCTAGTTCTTCATAGATTTTATCAAGTTCCCCTTTCCCCGATTCCACTACCTTAAGGAATAACCTTTCGTCTTCGTTGATGACTCGTTTCCCTTCGGCGGTGTGCGAGATGAGTAAATCATCGCGACCATCAGAGCCGGCAATCAAAACGTCTCCTGGTTCCAATTGGAAGGTTTTTATATATAAATTTCCCTGTACTCCCGAAGTTCCGAGTTTCCGAAACATAAGTTCGTTTTCGATAAAACTTGCAATCCCATCCCGATACAAAACCATCCAAGGATGTTCCGCATTGATAAAATAAAGTAACCCAGTTTCATTATCAATAAGACCAAGTACAAGAGAAACTAACATGGATCCGTCAAAACCTTCAAAAATTTTATGAAGTTCTAAAAAGGTATTTTTGATCCAACGTTCTGGATAGGTATTTCTTGCTTCACTTAAAAGTTGCGTTCTTGTGATGATTGATTCAAAAACTGACCCAAGAACAAGTGCTCCCCCCGCACCCTGCATGGACTTCCCCATGGCATCGGCATTTAAAAACACAGTATACGACCGGTTGTTTAATAAAATTTGGTTTGCTATATTTAAATCCCCACCGATTTCTTTTTCATATTGGCGAAATGTAAATTTTTTCTTCTGCTCCAATAGAAAGTCCACTTGCACATTATCATGGTTTGCATGGTTTGCATGAAACGGCTGCAGAAGAAGAGAAGTTAAGAAGTAATCACCATCTTGTTGGTGTTTGAGAGATTGGACTTCTTTTAATGTATTTTCCAATTCCTTGGTTCTTTCTTGTACCTTAACCTCTAATTGTTCTGCATACTGTTGTAGTTTTTTTCTGGCAGCTTGAATCGAACGAACCATCCGATTGAAAGACCTTGCCATAAATCCAATATCATCTTCTACGTGAACCGTCAGTCGGTATTCCAAGTTTCCAGAATTTACCTCAGTTAAACCTTCGATGATTTGTTCAATCGGTCGAATCAAGGCAATAAGAAAAAACAACCGATAGCCAAAAATCACAAGGACCGCCAATGAAAGGACACCAATGATCCAAGGAAGAGTTACCTCATGTTGAAAATCCCTATAGTCCGAATAAGGATATCCCACTTCATGGATCAGGCCATTTTTTTTATCTACTACCAAATAACTTATGTAAAACGAATAATCAGGATTATTTTCAGCAAATTTGACTTGGCCCCTATAATTTCTATCTCCATGATTCGGCATTGGCGAAAACATTTGGTCGAGGATTTCGACTTTTTGGTTCTCTGTTAGGTTTGTCTCTAATACCGCGCGTGCTGCTCCATAAAAACCGGATAGTGGTCCTTCTTTTTTGGATACAAGAGAAAGTGCATTTTCAGAAAATTTGTTTGTTGGAATTTCTCTTAGTTTGTTTCTTGTATAAAGAATTTTCCGTTTTTCTGACTCTAATTCCTGAATTAATGCCTCGGGACTAATGACTGTGTCTAAACTGAGGAGACGTTCTATTTCCGCAGAGTAACCTTTGCTAGTCTCTGGAAGTTGCGAAAGTAAATTTTTTGTAGATTCTTTCCAATCATTTCTTCCTTTAAAAGAAAGAATGGTTTCCAAAGCCCAATAATTCCAATATTCCGATTGGTATGTATCTGGATCTACGGAAGTAGATTCGATTCCTTTTTTACGGACAAATTCTTTTTGATTGGTATCATAGGTATAATGAAAACTTGGAACCTGATCGGTTTCTAACCCAGCAATGTAGTTTTTTGCTCTGGCTGTATGCACCATATCATAATTGGATTCGGATTGTTGGATCACAGAATAGGCAACCAATTGCAAAACTAACAAAAATGAGGCGAGAGAAATTCCTATAATTCGCGAGATAATTGTTGTTTTATCTTTTGTATTATTGATATAAACAACATTTGCTACAAAAAGTCCTACCACTAGCACAAGGTCTGTAATCGTCTGATAGATCCCTCTACCAATCGCACCGTCTCTGGACTGCGCATTCATGATTCCTGGGATGATGGTGACAAGAATAAAAGCGATGAGGATACTTGCCGAAGCGAACCTGGATTCTTTAGGCATTTTAAAAATCTGAATCATCGCCATCAAAGAAAAAATAACAAAAAATACCAATACAATGACCGCATAAACTTTATAAAATATGGGAACAGGGAAATCCCAATAGTGACCACTAAAGAAAAACAACCTACCAGCCGTTAAACTAATAAATACAAAGTACCCAGTAACAGTGACTACTACTGAATTCATAATAAGGAATAAATATTTTTTAAGTCGGGGAAAATATACTTCTGGATAACTTAAGAAAAAACTAGTTAAATAAGTAGCTCCCGCCATTGCTCCAATAATCACAAGCCAACGCAAATAAGCTGATGATGGTCCCATAAAGGAAAAATTAATCAGATAAGCAAAATGAAACAGACCAAGCCAGAGAGTTCCCATTCCCAACTGGTAGGTGGCTTCTGATTTTTCTTTCACCGTTAAAAAAAATTGTGCATTGTAAAAAGTAAAAATTACACCGACAAGAGAGCCGAATGTATAAAAATCAAACGCTATATTTCCCCAAGAGTTCATGGGTGAAAACCCTAACAGATAAAGAAATCATGTCAACTTTGTATTTCTTTTCTTCTTAATTTGTATAAAAAGTACAAAATAAAACACAAAATAACAAATCCAATGACTCGATTGTAGTATGATAACATAACAATGATTTGGTTCCAGTTGGATCCTAATAGAGATCCACCTAAAAGAAGAAGCCCACACCAAAGGGAAATGGCAAACGAATACAATAATACAAATTTAATGATGTTCATTTTACTCATTCCAGCGACAATCGAGACAAAAAAACGAATTCCTGCAGAGAATCGGGACAGTAAAACAACAACGATCTCATGTTTTCGAAACCAAATCAGTGTCTTCCGTAAGTTCTCTTCCTGGTAAAGCGCAGATAAAAATGGGAACTTGGAACGTTTTAGAAATTGAAGGATTCTTTCTCCAAAGAAGTACATCACAAGGGCCCCAAGAAGGTTTCCAAAATAGGTAGCCAAAACCACTGAAAAAAAGGATAAGGGTGAGTCCTGACTCGAAGAGAGAAACCCAGAAAAAACGGTAACCGTATCCCCAGGCCACGGGGGAAAAACATTTTCCAAAAAGTTGGAAAAACAGAAAAATACCCAAAGAACAAGGGGCGGTAACTCCAAAATTCGACCGAGAAACGAATCAAACTGCAGAAAATCCAACACAAAGAAAAAGATATGCCATCCTGTCTATTGGCAACAAAGATTTAAAAAAATGAATGGAAGGAATCAATACTACCACATTTGCTTTCCGTAATGCTTCGATTTTTACCTTTTTTACTATTGATTCTCTCGGCCTGTGCTCCCACGACCCAAACAGAAATCTACCGTTTTGATCAAATCATAGTTTCTAGAAATCCAACAAGCGCACCCCCAGCCTTTCCTCAGTCTTTCTTTCCAGAAAAACCGAAGTTTTTACAATCCAGTGAATTCAAAACGAGCCATATTCATACCAAAGAAGCATATCTTCTTATGGAATCAGAAGAAAGTATAGAAAACATTCGCAAACGAATCGAAACAAGAGCCGCCCAAGGCGATTGGAAACTAATTGATCAAACAGAAAAAAATGGTGAGGTAACCTATTTATTGGAAGGATTTATTAAAAAATCCCTTTCCATTATCATTTCAGATAATGGAAGTTCCACAAGTTACATTCGGTTTTACTTTAAAAAACATTCCAGTTACTAATTATGAATTGGATAAAGAATAAAAACGAAACCATCGTCTATCTTTTACTCAGTGCTATTTTTATAGGTACTTGTCTTACTTTATTTTTTGTATTTAAACCCTTTCTATGGGCAAGTTTTCTTGCTCTATTATTTTATCTCACAACAAGGAAAATTCACAAAAAACTAAAGAATGTTTTAGGTGTCAAATTTCATGGTCTCTCACCTTACATTATGGTCATCCTAATGCTTGCGGGAGTTTTCATTCCTTCCTATCTGATTGTATCTACATTAATTAGAGAATCTTTAAATTTAGTCAGTTATATTAGAAACCAACTCACAGAAGAATCCATTGTTGCGTTGTTATTAAATAGTCCGATGTTAACTGATTTTTTTACAGAAAATGAATTTTTCTGGATCAAACTTCCATTGATGTACCGGGAATATGTGGGTCAACACATGGATATATTGAACTTGGATTCTATTTATAGTTTATTAAAGAATTCATCCGGATTTTTACTTGGATCATTTGAAGTTCCTGGTGCCATCATCTTCAATGCATTTTTTACCTTTATCTTACTTTTCTTTTTATATAAAGAAGGAAGTCGGATGGAACATGGTCTTTTTGTTTTGTTACCATTCCCAACAGAAATTGAAGAACGATTAGGGCGAAGGATTGAAGAAGCCATTCGAACTGTAATGATGGGAAATCTTTTTATATCCTTATTACAAGGTGCCTTAGTTTATGTTTTGTTACTCTTCACTTCGGTTTCGAATAAATTTTTACTTTCTAGCATTGCCACAATTTTTTCTTTAATTCCAGTGGTGGGAACCTCTGTGGTTTGGTTGCCCATTGGATTATATATTGGTTTAGTTCAGGAAAATTGGACGGGAAGTGTCCTTTTTATGATCGCAGGTGGGGCAAGTTATTTGATTTTAGAAAACTTAGTAAAACCTAAAATTTTAGATAAAAAACTAAAAACACATCCATTTTTGATCTTTTTATCCCTGATCGGCGGTTTACAAGAGTTTGGTGTAGCTGGGATCATTATCGGTCCCATGGCTTTAACGCTTGTCATTATCCTTTGGGATTTTTGGAAAATCTTTAGAGAAACACGGTTTCAAAATCTATAAATGGAACTTGTAGACTCATCTCTCAGTGTCAGTGAGGTGAACCGCCTCATCAAATCAAAACTCCAAGACTCAACTGAATTTAAAAACATTTGGGTTCGTGGGGAAATTTCCAATCATTCCCAAACCAATAGTTCTGGTCATATTTATTTTTCACTAAAAGATACAACCAGTGTCATCAAATGTGCCTTCTTTTCCTTCCAAGCCAAAAATTATAAAGGGACTCCACTTCGCAATGGAATGGAAATTTTAGTTTATGGTTCTGTTTCTGTGTATGAACCAGGTGGTTATTATAGTTTAACCGTTCAAAAAATTGAAGAAATTGGAGAGGGAGATATCCTTCTCAAAATTGAAAAATTAAAAAAAGCCTTACTCGAAAAAGGAATCTTTGATGCCACACACAAACGTCCACTTCCCAAATTTCCCAAACGTTTAGGCATTGTCACCTCTCCCAAAGGAGCGGCAGTAGAAGACATCATTCGCATTGCTACAGATCTAAATCCTTCCATTCAAATTTTAGTATCTCCCTGTTTAGTACAAGGAGATGGTGCTGAAACCTCAATCATTGAAGCCATAAGAGAAATCAACGATCCGAAATGGGAAGTGGATGTCATCATTGCAGGACGAGGTGGTGGTTCTTTTGAAGATTTAATGGCCTTCAACCAAGAAGCAGTGGTGATGGCTTACTACAACTCCCGTATTCCTATTATTTCTGCAGTAGGACATGAAATTGATCGTGTGCTTACAGACCTTGCAGCAGATGCAACTACCCCAACCCCAACTGCTGCGGCAAAACTTGCCATTCCTAATGTCTCGGATACTCTCATTCGACTCGATGAAATGGAAGATAGGTTAAAATCAGCATTAACCAATCGCATTCGAGTGGGAAAGGAAAAATGGATGGGTGTTTCCACAAGGCCTGTTTTCCAGAATCCAAAAACTATGATAGAATCCAGATCTACACAGTTGGATGAATTAATGACAAAGATTTCTTTACTTGGAAAAAACTATTTAGTTCGTAAACAAAGTGAATTTCAAAAATTTGATTTTTTTTCTCAGAACTGGAAATCTTATTTAGAAAGAATCCACAACAAATTTACACTCGCCGAACAAAGATTAGATCACTTTTCACCACTTGGTACTTTAAAACGTGGATATTCTGTGTTAAGAAATCAAAAAAAACAAGTTATATCATCCATTCAAAATGTTTCAAAGAATGAAAGTTTAGAAGTAACCCTCACTGACGGAAAACTTCTAGTTGAAGTAAAAGAAAAAATTTAGGAAATCAAAATGGCAGAGAAAAAAACAGTTAGCTTTGAAGAAGCACTTCGCGAATTAGAAGACATTGCTGAAAAATTAGAAAGAGGAACTCTTTCGTTAGAAGATTCTATCACCGCATACGAACGTGGGATGGAATTAAAGAAAGTATGTTCCGAAAGACTTGTAGATGCGGAAGCTAAAATTGAATTTTTATCAAAAGCACCAAGTGGTGAAACTGTAAAAGCCACTGTCAAAAAAAAGAAGGATGAAACACCTTCAAAACCCGTGGAAGAAGATCTATTTTAAAGAATGAGTTTCCAAGCAGTATTCATTGTTGGTTACTTATTCATAACCATTGCCATTGGCGTTTATGCGGCCAAAAAAGTTAAGAATTCAAAAGACTTTATTTTAGCAGGAAGAAGCCTTCCTCTCCCAATTTCTACAGCAGCTCTATTTGCAACTTGGTTTGGAAGTGAAACCATTCTTGGTTCGTCTGTCGAATTTGCCAAAGGTGGATTTTTATCTGTCATCCAAGATCCGTTTGGTGGAGCCCTTTGTCTTTTTTTATTAGGACTTATCTTTGCTAAGTATCTTTACCGAATGCAAATTCTTACCTTTGGTGACTTCTATAGAAACCGTTATGGAAAAAAGATGGAGTTTATTGCCGGGATTTGCCTGATTTTCTCTTATTTTGGATGGGTGGCTGCACAATTTGTGGCCCTTGGCATTATGGTTCAAATTCTTTTTGGAATCAACCAATTTACAGCAATAGTCATCGGAGCCTTGCTTGTTGTATTTTATACTTATTTAGGGGGAATGTGGTCTGTATCTTTAACCGATTTTTTTCAATCTATCTCCATTGTTGTTGGACTTGTTATCGTATTATTTGAGTTAAATGAAGTAAAACCCATCTGGACCTCCATCCAAGAAAAACCGGATGTTTTTTTTCGTTTTTTTCCTGAATCCAATTTTCATGCTTGGACATTGTATTTATCGGCTTGGATGGTAGTAGGATTTGGTTCTTTACCCCAACAGGATATTTTCCAAAGAGTGATGTCCGCTAAATCAGAAAAAGTAGCCATCAAAGCTTCCTACCTTTCTTCGATTTTCTATTTACTCTTTGCTCTCATCCCACTCTTTTTAGGACTCCATGCCAAAAGTTTACTTCCTGATTTTGATTTAAATTCGGAAACAGGACAACTTCTGATTCCTACTATGATCTCTAAGTTTTCCAGTCCTTGGATCCAAGTATTATTTTTTTCTGCATTGATATCAGCAATTCTTTCCACAGCTTCTGGTGCAATCCTTGCTCCATCTTCCATATTATCTGAGAATATTCTAAAATACGCATTTACGGATATGGATGATAAAAAGCTCCTACTACTTTCTAGGACTTCGGTTCTTATCATTGCAGGGATTTCTTTTTTGTTAGCAGTGGGAAAACCTTCTATTTATGCATTGGTAGAAGATTCTGGGGGAATTTCTCTTGTGACTTTATTTATCCCGATGGTATTTGGGTTAATGAGTCAAAAGGCAGACGAAAGGTCTGCTCTCTTTTCTCTTTTCGTGGGAATTGTCACCTGGCTATTTTTGGAAATTTATGGTGACGATATGACAAGTCACTTCTATGGAACCATTGCTAGTCTACTTGCCATCTTAGTGGGAATGTATTTTTTTCCTAAGAAAGGGCAATCCTTAGAAGCCAAGTAAAAACCTCTTTCATATCAATCCCAAGGGCTTTTGCTTGTTGGGGAATGAGACTGGTTCCCGTCATTCCAGGAAGTGTATTTGTTTCCAATACATAGGGAACTCCATTACTAATGATAAAATCAGTTCTTGAGTATCCTTTACACCCCAAAATTTCATGACATAACAAAGTATACTCTTGTAGTTTTTTTGTGATTTCTTCGCCAACAGGGGCCGGAGTGATTTCCTCACTTCCCCCTTTGGTATACTTAGCTTCAAAATCAAAAAATTCTGATTTTGGTCGAATCTCAGTCGGCACTAATGCAAAAGGAATTCTTTTATCACCTTCTTTTTTTTCCAATACCCCAATCGAAACTTCCGTTCCCGATATGAGTTTTTGGATTAAAACTCGGTCCTCTGTCACAAAAATTTTATCCACAAGAACCATTGCTTCCTCAGGAGTTTTTGCCATTCCAGTATTTACACTTGACCCACCTAACGTTGGCTTAATGAACACTGGAAAATCAAAAGGAAGGTTTAAAACCGTTTTTCTAGCATCGGTTTTTCCTTTTTCTAAATCCACAAAAGGAGCAACAGGAATTCCTATCGTTTGGAATAAAAGATTGGCGCGGTATTTATCCATGGCAAGAGCCGAAGCCAAAACTCCCGACCCGGTATGAGGAATTTCTAATACATCGAGGAATCCTTGGATTCGTCCGTCCTCTCCGGCACCACCGTGTAACCCCAAAAAGGCGGCCAAAAATCCATGTTCGAGTAAACCTGCTCCCGTTGATGGCTTTGTAATTTGGTTTTGTGAAGAAAATTCCTTCAAAAAATCTGATTCTGTTTTTCCTGTAGGATCTGGATACACGGGATCTTTTACTGTGGGAATCCAAAATTTTCCCGATTGGTCAATATAAACCGGACAAACTTGGTATTTGTCCCGATCTATGGTATTGAAAATGAAATAAGAAGAACGAATGGAAATGATATGTTCTCCGGAGATACCTCCGAAAAGTAGTGCGATTTTGGTTTGGATCATGAAATCACTTGATTCCTTTTATAGAAACTTGAAGATATTGAAATTACGTGGATTCCCGCTTTAAAATTCAATTAGGAATTGTTTTTTGTCTTCTCTTTCTCAGTACGGGAGTTTCTGCCAAACTTCCTAATTCCTTTACAGAAGACATCAAATCCAATTACCACCAATTTTGGTTTTTATATGAGTCTGAAGAAAGAGGCCGCCAAAGTTATTTAGCATTCCGCCCTTTTTATATTGGTTTCCAAGACAAAACCTATGCCTTTCGCTTTAAAAGTTATTTATCACCCATCTATTACAAAGAAGAAACCAATTATTGGTATACTTGGTCTTCCTTATTTATCTTTAGTGGCACCGGATTCAAACATGAAGAAGGTGACGCGGATGAAGATATCCTTTTTACTCCCCTTTTGATTTGGGGAAAGGGTGAATCACAAAGAGAAAACTATTTCAGTGTTTTTCCCCTTTATGGAAAAATTAGAAACAAACTTTCTTACCAAGAACTAAGTTATGTTTTGTTTCCCATTTATTCAGAATGGAAATACAAAACCTACGAAGCTAAATCTTTACTTTGGCCTTTTGTGATGTGGGGTAACTCCGAAACACGAAACGATTTTCGAATTTTTCCTATTTATTCAAAAAAGGAACATGAAGGAAAATACATACGAAAATCTTTTCTTTGGCCTTTTTTCCAATGGGGGGAAGAGAGATTGGATAAAAAAGAACCAACTTCGTATTCAATATTTTTTCCAATCTATAATAGCAAAGATTCGAAAGATGGGAATATGAAAAGTAGAGCCTATCTTTGGTTTCCCCTCTTAAATTCATTATTTTCTTATGGGTATGATAAAAAAACGGGACAAACTAATTACACTGCACTTTTTATTTTTTTCCAATACACAACGTCCGAAAAAAAGGATACGGAAAAATTAGTATTCTTTCCTTTCTATGGATATTCCTATTTTGCCAATAAAGAAGCAGAGTTCATCACTCCATTTTACATTCGTTTGACGCAAAATACATCCCACTTAAAGTCCACTACACATTTTTTATTACCTTTTTATTCCCAAATGAAAAGTGAATATGTCCAAACTGGCAGAGAGGATCATTACTTTAAACTTTGGCCACTCTTTCGTTATCATAAAGATCCCGATGGAAATTTAGGTTGGAATACTCTTGCTATCATTCCAGTTCGTTTTGAAGTGATGGAGGATGTTTGGGAACCTATCTTTTCTCTCATTGAGTATAAAAGATCATCGAATGGGGAAAAACGTTTGCACCTAATCACAAGACTCTATACTCATCGGTGGACAGAGGAAGAAACTCATATCCATATTCCCTTACTTGTAGAGTATTCTAAATCACCCACGGGGTTTCGATATGATTTCTTATACGGTTTTTTAGGAATCGATACCCGGGAAACAAATAATAAATTTAAACTCTTTTGGTGGGAACTATGAGACGCATTTATTCCAAAACCTTAGAACCATTCCTCTTTGCAATCGGTTATACAGTCCTCTTACTCTTTCGTGCTGTGGGACAATCCCACCACCTTTATTTCAAACGAAAAGAAATCCTAGAACAAATGTTTATTGCAGGAGTCGGTTCTTTATTTGTTGTCTCGATTGTTTCTGTTTTCACAGGTATGATCCTTGGACTAAACACAGGACTTGGACTCCGGGACTTCGGAGCCGAAGGCCAAATTGGACTTTTACTCACTATCACACTCACGAGGGAAATGTCCCCCTTTATGACATCTCTCATTTTGGCAGCTTCTGTGGGTTCGGCGATGGCAGCAGAAATTGGAACAATGAAAGTATCGGAAGAAATTGATGCTTTGGAAGTTATGTCGATTAGTCCAGTCAGGTATCTGGTTATGCCTAGAATTGTTGGGTTTTCTTTAATGGTTCCAGTCCTTTGTGTATATTCTGCAGCCTTAGGAATCTTAGGTGGTGGAATCGTAGGACATTTTCAGTTGGGAATCGATATGATCAGTTATTTCCAGGATGTTTATTATCGGATATCATCCGTTCCAGGATTAAAAGACTTATATGTGGGTCTACTCAAAGGTTATGTATTTGGACTTTCCATCTCTACCATCTCTTGTAGCCAAGGACTTAGGACAGAAGGTGGGGCCATTGGAGTGGGCCAAACCACAAGAAAGGCTGTGGTCACCTCGTTTTTAATGGTCATTTTTTCTGGTTATGTGCTCACTGCCTTATTTTATAAATGAAGGAAATTATGGAACCTTTTGCCATTGAAATGAAAAACGTCCATAAAGCTTTTGGTAAACGAAAGATTTTAAAAGGAATGGACTTAACCGTCAAACAAGGAGAGACGATGGTCATCCTTGGGCCTTCTGGTACAGGAAAATCAGTCAGTCTAAAACACATCACGGGACTCCTTGATCCTGATGAAGGAGATTGTCAGATTTTCGGTGAGTCCATAGTGAATGCGAGTGAAAAAAAAAGAGAAGAACTTAGATCCAAACTGGGAGTGTTATTTCAGTCAGGAGCTCTTATCAATTGGCTTACTGTCTATGAAAATGTAGCTCTACCTCTACGGGAACATAAAATTGCCTCCGGGGAAGAACTGGATCGTATTGTAATGGAAAAGTTAAAATGGCTCGACTTAGTTCCCGCCAAAGATACGTTACCTAGTAATATTTCTGGGGGAATGAAAAAACGTGTGGGCCTTGCGCGTGCTCTTACTTCTCAACCTAAAATCGTGTTATACGATGAACCGACCTCTGGTCTTGACCCCGTCATGTCGAATGTCATCAATGATTTAGTCATTCGTTTACAAAAAGAATTGGGTCTAACATCCATAGTGGTCACTCATGATATGAACTCTGCCTACCGAATTGCCGATCGGATTAGTTTTCTTTATGAAGGCAAAGTGCAGTTTTGTGGAACCCCAGAAGAAATCCAAAAATCAACGAATCCTGTCATCCAACAGTTCATTCATGGGAACACGGTTGGTCCGATGATTCTTGATCATTCCGAATTAAAAAAAGGAAAATCCATTTGACTTTGCCCATCACTCTAGGAGATTTTTAGGGAATGCCTACCGCAGGTCGCGCTCTTATCGTTGGTCTTTTATTTGTCTTTTCTCTAGTGGCCGTGGGTTATTTTACCATCGTCACCGAAGGTGGGCCCTTTCAAAAATCTGGATACCAACTTCCTGTCTACTTTCCCGATGCCGAAGGGATCAAAATTGGAAACAAGGTCACCATCCATGGGGTACCTTTTGGGTATGTCTCCAAAATCCGTTTGGTGCAAATTGATGAATACGGTAATCTATTGCCTGAGGGAGAAACAGGGATTGGAACCAAGGTGGAACTCACCCTTCTTTTGAAGGGAAAAGTGCAACTTTTCTCTAACTATGAAATCACCATCAAAAACGAAAGTTTGCTTTCTGGTCGTGTAGTCTCACTCGATCCTGGTTCCAAGTTCCCCGTAGATCCGAAAACCAAAGAATACATGATGTCAGAACCTGCCCTGACCAAAGTGGAAATTTCCCCTCGGTCGGGAAAAATGATCCCCATCCAAGGGAAGGTCACCCAAGATCCCCTTGTTTCTCTTTCGGAACTCATTGCCGAAAACCGTTCGGACATTCGGAAAACCGTCCAGAATATTGCGGGAATCACTGGAAAAATCAATGAAGGCCAAGGAACTCTCGGAAAACTCATCAATGAAAGTGATGTTCATAAGTCAGTGAACACCACTCTCGGAGATGCCCAAGTGGTTTTGAAAGAACTCAGAGAAGGTTTGGAAGACACTAGGGAACAAGCCCCTGTCACCAGTTTCATTCGTTCGGCTCTCAGTGCTTTTTAAGAACTAACACGTAAAATACGGTCTAGTTTGTAGTAAAATTCTTTAGAGTTTCGCACAAAACCGGGCCGTGACATTCCCGCCACACTGTTGTAAAAAGGAGACATTTTTTTGACTAGGGGCTCCGGTTTTGGAATTGTCCGAACCCCCTTTCCTACAAATTTGTAAGTAGGAACTGAATATGGAAACGGCGATACACAGAAAAACGATCCAAAACTCCATCACACTGAGGGGAATTGGCGTCCATTCCGGGAAAATGGTGACTTTACGGCTCCATCCCGCAGAAGCAAATACAGGACTGATCTTTTACCTCTACAAAGGGACCCAAAAAATCCGAATCCCCGTTTCTCTCGACCATGTAGTCGACACAAGTAACGCCACCACCATCGGGGATGGAAGTTCCAACCGAGTGCAAACCATCGAACACCTTCTCGCCGCAGTTCACACCCTAGGCATTACCGATTGTATTTTTGAAATTGATTCCGTAGAAGTTCCAATTATGGATGGATCCTCTCTGCCGTTTTGGGAAGGAATCCGCTCTGCTGGAATCCGGGTTCTAGACGAAACCATAGAACCTATCACCATCGCCAACCCCATTTGGGTTGTGGACGGGGACAAATACCTCGTCATGTTGCCTTCCGACGAATTAAAAGTTACTTATAGCATTGATTTTAACCACCCACTTCTCCGTGGCCAATCCTACACCACTACCCTTGACGAATCCATTTTAGGAACAGACATCCTTCCTGCCCGAACCTTTGGGTTTTTGAAAGATGTGGAAGCCCTCCAAGCCCGTGGCCTTGCTATGGGTGGATCTCTCGACAATGCGGTAGTTCTCACAGATGACGGGTATCTGAATGAAACCTTACGTTATGACAATGAATGTGTGCGTCACAAAATCCTGGATTTAATTGGGGATTTGGCAGTGATGGGAAGACCGTTCCGAGGTCATCTCATTGCCTCTAAAGCGGGACATGCCTTAGACATCTCTCTTGCCAAATGCATTATGAGCCAAGTGACAGGAAACGAACTCACCCAATTCAAAAGTAAAAGAGTTCCTCTTTTCGCCAAAAAACAAGCGGTTCGTTAGAATCCCTCGTTTTTTACTTTCCAAACGAAGCCTTACCGAAAGTATTTTTGGGAAAGGAAAGGATGGAAGAAAAAACCACATTTAAAGGCATTTCTGCCTATCCAGGCACCGTATATGGGAAGGTTTTTCGTTGGAAACAGTCCAAAAGGAAACGCGAAGACCGTACGGATCTTTCTCCTGATGAAATCAAAGAAGAAGTAGAACTCCTGAAAAAAGGGCTCCTCAAAACAGAGGAAGACCTAAATGACCTAGTACAAAAGTCAAAAACCAACCGAGAACTATCAGAAATTTTAGAATCGCAAATTGTATTTTTAAATGACCCATTATTCCGTGCCCGAGTTTTCGAAAGAATCGCACAAAACAACGAATCGGCGGGTCTTGCCCTAGAAACAGCTGTTAGTTCTCTTTATGATGAATTCCAATCCATCCCTGATGAATTTTTTAGGGAACGAGCCGACCATATTTTAGATATTGGGAAAAGAATCGAATCGAATCTTTATCCCGATAAGACAAACGATCAAACCAAAATTCCCGATGACGTCATCCTCATTGCCAAAGAAATCACTCCTTCTGAGATGATCCAACTGGGAAAATCAAAACTCCGAGGGATCGCTACTGACTTTGGAGGGAAAACAGGACATACAGCCATTATTGCAAGAAACTATGGAATCCCTACAATTGTAGGTTTAAAAAACATCACCTCACATGTAGAAGATGATGATTATATTTTACTCGATGCCACAAGGGGAATTTTAAACCGATCACCAGGGATCGATGAAATCAAACTTGCCGGAATCAAAAGTGATATTCATAAAGCCCAGCCGTTACGTGAAATCAGTGATGGCCCAAAAGAAATCAAAACCAAAGATGGAAAAAAGTTTACCCTTCGCGCCAATATTGATTCTGAAGATGAAGTGGATTTAGCTTTTGAACAGGGAGCTGACGGAATTGGCCTTGTACGGACAGAAATTTTATTCATTCGTTATGTAGAATTTAAACCAACAGAAGAAGAGCAGTTTGTTGTATACAAACGAATTCTATTAAAAATGGTAGGTCGCCCAGTGACATTCCGAGTTTGGGACATTGGAGCCGATAAAATGGAAAATGGATACGAAGAAGAAAATCCATTTCTAGGAAATCGAGGAATCCGTTACCTGCTCCGCCACCCACACTTTTTTAAAGAACAATTAAAAGCACTGCTTCGTGCCAGCGAATTTGGTACGATGAGAATCATGCTTCCCATGATCACAACCCGTTCTGAAATTTTACAGACCAAATCCTTGTTAAGTGAATGTTTAGAAGAGTTAAAAAACGCAGGACTCGTCATCACAAAAAAAATTCCCCTTGGAATTATGGTGGAAACACCAGCTTGTGCACTCAATTTGCCATTTCTTGGAAATCATGTCGATTTCTATAGTGTAGGAACCAATGACCTTTTACAATACCTTTTGGCAGTAGAACGTAACAACCACTTGGTGGGTGATCTTTACAATCCTTGGCAGGTTGTCTTTTTATTGTTATTAAAAAACATAGCCGATGTAGCCAATGCCCAGAAAAAACCCATTAGCATTTGTGGGGAAATTGGTAGTGATCCTATGTTTACCGCCGTTCTTATTGGTCTTGGATTTAGAGATTTGAGTTCTGCCCTGCCACTGATGCGAGAAGTAGCAGAAAAGGTACAAGAAATATCTTCTTGGAAAGCAAAACTTCTCGCCGAACAAGTGATTGGTCTTGCAGGCGAAGAAAAATTCGAAGAAATTGAAGCCTTAGTTTTAGAAACGAAAGGATAGATACATATTATACATTACAACTCAGATGTTTTTAGATCGATCCAAATCAATGATCCTTACGATTCACTTCATTTTATGATGTGAGGATGGTTTTATCTTCTTCCTTACTTTTTAGTAAACCTAAGATAGATTTCTTTTTTAAAGAATAAATGGCATATAAAACGAAAGCACCAAAAAAAGAACAAATTACAAAGAATCCATAAAAGTTTTTCATACTTCCCCATTGGTTTTGGTACCCTGACAAAATCCCCGCCGCGTAATGACCAAAGGCATTCGATAAAAACCAAATCCCCATAAGGAGAGAGGCATATTGTGTTGGAGCCATTTGACTGACAAAGGACAATCCTACCGGAGAAAGACAAAGTTCGCTTAAAGTATTCCAAAAATAGACAAAAACCAAAAATAGAATAGAAACAGAAACCCCAGTTTCTGCGTATCCTGCAGCCACTACCATCACAAGAAATCCAATACCCAGTAGTACCAAACTCAAAACAAACTTAAGAACAGGATTGGGGTTTTGATTCTTTTTAGAGAGAGTCGTCCAAATCAAAGAAACAATGGGACCTAAAAGCAGAATAAACAAAGGATTAATTGACTGTAATACGGAAGCTGGAATTTCAAATCCAAACAAATATCGATCGGTGTTTCTCAAAGCAAATAAGTTAAGAGAAGTCCCCATTTGTTCAAACGCCATCCAAAAGAAAATACTAAAAAAAGAAAGTAAAACAATGAGTAAGATTTTTGATTTTGTTTTCGGATCTACCGAACTTGGATGGACAGAGTTTACCTTATGATTTTGTTTTAGCCAAATCGATTCTGGCAATCGTCTACTTCCAAAATAAAATACGATCATTCCCATCGCCATTCCAACACCAGCCGATAAAAAACCTAAATGCCAATCTACCCTTTCCCCTAAACTACCGCAAATGATAGGACCAAGTAGGCCTCCCAAATTGATCCCCATATAAAAAATAGTGAATCCACTATCTCTTAAATTTGGTTTTTCATCGTACAATCTTCCAAAGATCGTAGACATATTGGGTTTAAAAAATCCATTTCCTAATGCGAGTAAAACAAGTCCTAAATAAAAAAAATAAATACCAGAAAAGGCCAGAGAGATATGCCCACATAACATTAAAAAACTACCTAAATAAATGGAAAATCGATAACTAAAGAACCTGTCGGTTAAGTATCCTCCAAAAACGGGCGTTAGGTAAACAAAACTAGTATAAAACGCATAAACGGCTCCCGCATCTGCATCCGAAAATCCAAGTGAATTTACCAGATACAAAACAAGGAGAGCCCGCATCCCATAGTAACTCAAACGTTCCCACATTTCTGTGAGAAATAGTGGTGTGATCCCTTTTGGGTGAGTATTTAAGTGGATTTCGTTCTGCTTTTCCAAATGGTTTCCTCATTTCCAGTAGAAAAATTCGCAAACCGAGCCGCAACAAAAAGATAATCAGAAAGACGATTGAGATAAATTCTTAAATCAGTATGGATTTCTCCACCAGATTCAATGTAAACAAGTAAGTCTCGTTCCAATCTACGACAAATGGTACGAGCAATATGCAAACTGCTAGCAAGAGAACTTCCCCCCGGTAAAATAAAAAACTTAATTTCGGGAAGCACTTCCATTAGCCGATCAATTTCCTTTTCTAAACTTTCCACATCCGATCGCAAAACAACAGTTCCTTCCTTAGATTCTTTTGGTACGTAACCGGCAAGTTCCGATCCAATCTCAAAAAGAAAACTTTGAATGCCTTTTAAGTAATTTAAAAATGTTGGTTCGAGTTTTAAGTCCTTCGCAAAAGAAAGAGCAAGGCCAATGGTGCTATTCAATTCGTCACAACTTCCGTAGAGATCCACTCTCCTATCTGTTTTGGAAACTTTGATGCCGGAGGCCAGGTAGGTTTGCCCACCATCTCCGAATTTGGTGTAGATTTTCAATTTCCCACTCCTTTAGAGCTTAAATTTTCTTTACAGACCTCAGTTTTCTGGTATAGAATCATCTGGAAAGGCAAAATTCATGGAAGAACCAAGGGCAGGCAACCCCTTCTCTTCTCGATGGAAACGGACTCCTGGGCAGTGATTTTTACTTTTCTCCGCATGTAGGGAAACAGGCGGGTCATGGACACACAGGAGGGTGTGACAATGATTATCAATCACAACATCAGCGCGCTTGTGGCAAAACGAGCGCTCACAAACACGGGCCGTGACATGGACAAGTCCATGGAACACCTAGCGACCGGTATGCGAGTCAATAGACCTGGGGACGATTCCTTGGGATTCGCAGTGTCCGAAAAATTAAGATCACAAATTCGTGGCCTTGGCCAAGCAGAACGAAATACCCAGGATGGTATGTCGTTCCTTCAAGTCACCGAAGGATCTTTAGACCAAGTAAACTCTATCTTACAGAGGTTACGTGAACTTTCCGTTCAATCTTCCAACGGAATATATTCTAACGAAGACAGAAAACTCGTCCAGTTAGAAGTATCCCAACTTGTTGAAGAAGTGGAGAGGATCGGAACTTCTGCAGAGTTTAACAAAATCAAACCGTTGGATGGAAGGTTTTCTCGATCTTCCAAAAATCCAATGACTTTGCAAGTGGGTGCAAACGGAACAGAGAAAATAGAACTCTACATCAATACGATGACGAGTTCTTCTTTGAAACTAAAAACAGCTGGAAGTAAGTTGACACTATCAACTCCAAACAAAGCTTCCGACTCACTGCAAGTCCTGGATGATGCCATCACCAAAGTCAACCGTTTGCGGTCTGACCTCGGTGCCTATTACAATCGATTGGATTTAACATTGAAATCACTGAGTAACAACTACGTGAACATTGTTTCTGCCGAATCGCAAGTAAGAGATGCTGATATGGCTACGGAAATGGTAGAATATTCCAAAAACCAAATCCTAGCCAAATCGGGAGTGGCGATGCTTGCCCAAGCAAATCTAAGACCGGAATCCGTAGTAAAACTCCTCACGGACAGATACTAATTCCGATAAAAAAAGAAACAGAAATCCTCCTTGCAAACAGGGAGGATTTCTTCAGAATTTGTCCTTATACTTAGTAGAGAGTGTAAGCGAGGACAATCACTTTGAAACAAATCATCTCCGGAATTCTTTCCCTATCATTACTTTCCACAATCTCTTGTGGACTTTCCGACAACACAAAAAGACTAATCTTAAGTACGTCCATTGGATGTGGTGTAGGTCTTGCTCTTGGTGCTGTTTATGATGAGGCACAACGTAAAAAAGATACAAAAGACAAAAAGAACGATATCCAAAGACAAATTAAATCCTCTCTAGCAATGGAAAAGAAAAAACCACAAAACAAAGGTAAGATTGTGGGTCTTGGTGCCGGTTGTTTGGCAGGACTTGGAACAGGTTTTTATCTCAATACCATGTATGACAACATGGCTGAAGAAATGAAAAAACAAGGAATCACTCTTACAAAAACGGAAAAAGGTGGAGAAACTGTGGCTCTCACTGCTTCTATGGACGGGGGAATTGCCTTTGAAGATGGAAAGGCAGACCTGAAAGGAAAAGGAAAGGAAAATATTGATAAATTAGCAGAAGCGCTAGCAGCTTACCCTGAAACTAAAATCAATATCTCTGGACATGCCAACCGCACAGGAGCAGAAGATTTAAACCAAAAATTATCACAAGACCGTGCGATCACTGCCAAAAATGCAATCACTGAAAATGGTGTCGAAAGCAAACGAATTGGATCGGTGCAAGGTCTTGGTTCTACAACACCGCTAAAAGGTGTGGATCCAAAAGACGGATCGAACCGCCGTGTGGAAGTAGAAATCGTTCCTGCAAGCTAAGCAAAGTAAGACATAAAAAAGGGACAATCTGTCCCCTTTTTCTAACGATAGAAAAGCCTACAATGTTTGTAGGCTTTTTTGTTTTCAATTAGTTCAAAACCTATTTACATACCGAATCCAGGAAAACCACCCATAGCCTGCATTTGTTTGGCGGCTCCCGCTTGGGCATCCTGTAAAGCCTTTGTGTAAGCTTCCTGAATGGATTTTTCTAGCAGGTTTTTGTCTTTTTTCTCAATCAATTCATCTTCTATTTGGATGGATTTCATCTGGAATTTTCCATCCAAAGTGACAGAAAGGAGTTTGTTTTTTGAAATTCCCACGAAATTGAGGCCCGCAAGTTCCTTTTCCATCGTTTTCACCTGCGACCGCATCTTTTTCATCTGTTTGAGCATATCAAACTTGTTTCCACCCGCTCCACCGAACATAATCACCTCTTTTCCATTCAGGATTTTTTTTCTTTAAAAGAAGGCAAATATAAAACTTACCAATGTCGATACTGTAAATATGATCCATCCAAATTCTCCATACAAACGAATCTGGGATCTTTTTGTTTTTATTTGTATTACCTATTTTGCCGTCGAAGTCCCCATCCGCCTCGTCTTTCATTATAAACTTTCAGCAGGTGTGAACTACTTAGAAAGGGGGATCCAAATTGTATTTGGAATTGATGTCCTGCTCAATTTTAACACCGCCATCTTAAAAGACAGACTTCTCATTCAAAACCGAAAGATAGTTTCTAAAACCTATTTACGTTCCTGGTTCTTGATTGATTTTTTATCAGCCTTTCCTTTTGACCTATTTGGTGGATTTTTTTTCAGGTACTTTGGTGTTACCGATAGTTTAAAAATTCTGCGGTTACTTCGTTCTGTTCGAGTGTTTGAACTTTTTAAATCTCTCCGAATGCTAGCTCTCGGGTCCGATTCTGATGAGCGTTTTAAATTGATAGAAGTCATCAATCCAATGACCTTTCGATTGATATTTTTTGTGTATTGGACAAGTCTTTTTGCTCATTGGGTTGCTTGTGGTTGGATCTACTTAGGACCTGATTTTTTACCTGATAAAGATATGGTCACAAGATATGTTCGTGCACTGTATTGGTCAGTTACTACGCTGACAACCATTGGATACGGAGACATTACACCTGTTACTAATATACAAACCGTTTATACTATGGGTGTCATGATCTTAGGAGTGGGTATTTACGGATACGTTATTGGTAACATTGCTACTTTGTTATCTAATTTAGATATTTCGAGAGTTACTTTCCAAGAAAAATTAAATACAATTAATACATTTATAAAATATAAAAAGTTACCTCCACACCTTGCCAATCGAATCCGTTCCTATTATGTAAATCTTTGGGAAAACAAACACGGGATTGACGAATCCGAAATTTGGGACCAACTTCCATCGGGTATTAAAATTGATGTATCCTTATTCTTACATAACCATTTAATTTCAGTTGTTCCCTTTTTTAAAAATGCACCAGAAGAATTAAAAAGAGAAGTGGTTTTGGAATTAAGACCTGCATTTTATATGAAAGGCGATATTATCTTTAGAGAAGGTGATGTTCCTCATAATATGTATTTTCTTTCGAAAGGTCATGTGGAAGTGATTAAGGAAAAAACAGGAGAAATCCTTGCGACACTCAATTCAGGATCATTTTTTGGAGAAATGAGTTTAATCGATGATTCTTTAAGAACGGCAACCATCAAAGCAGGTTCCTATTGCGATGTGTATACTTTAGGAAAAGACAGGTTTGCGGAGATTTTAAAACACCATCCTGGGTTTGCCAAACACATCCAAACAATCGCAGAAGAACGTAAAAAAAACCAAAGCTCAAAAACACATTATCCAGAATGATCGAACACAATGGTATTTATTGTCTAAATATCAGTTAGCCATCCATTATTAATACCAATTAAGGTTTCATAGTTAGAATCGAATTCTCGGGGTCCACCAAAGCAATCGATTCATCTGCTAACAAATCAAAGGCGTGCCAAGCATTGCTGTCTTTCTTTAAACTTTCTTGTTTTTCCGTTTTCGTTTTGATGGTTTCTGATTTTGGAATTTCAGCCAAACAAGGAATCTCTTCAATTTGTTTTAATTTATCCAGTAAGTCTCTATGTTTTTTGGATGGACCAAACCACGAAGGAACAAAGGCAATTTTTTTCTTTTGGCTAAAAATGGTTTCTGTTTGCGTGATTTCATCCAAAAGTAAATTCACAGCGCGGATGGTCCATTTGCTCGGAGTCACAGGAATTAGAATCAACTCAGAATTATAAATAGCGGTCGTCAGTTCGTGTTTGGCAGAACCAGGAGTATCAATGATTACAAACTTATATTTGTTTCGTACTTCTTCTAATGCTCTTTTGAACTGTAGAGAAAGACTTGCCGAATCTGGATTGTATTTGGTGAGTTTAGCTAGACTTAACGTGGATGGCAGTACGTCGAATTGTTTGGTTTCCCTAATGCAGTCAGTGATTTTTTTCATACCAAGAAGGACACTCATCACACTTGTTTCTTCTAGTTGAGTTAAATCCAAATCCGGTAAACAATAGTCAGTCAAATCACCTTGCATATCCATATCTACCACTAAGGTTTTTCCTCGTCTGGCTAAGGCACAGGCTAAGTGGGCGGCTGTAGTGGATTTCCCACTTCCTCCCTTGATATTGGAAACAGAGATAACCTTCATGGGGCATAGAATGCTCTGAATTCCCCAATTGACCACTGATTTTTTTTTGAATTTTCCTTGGAATGGACTTCGGTTACCTTAATTTGGGTTTAGTTATGGCATTTACAATTCGATTCCGTGTTTGGGACAAACAAGAAAAAGAATTCACTCAAAAAGGATTTAGTTTAACCCTAGATGGGAAACTTTTAAAGTTTGGGCAACCTATCTCGAACGAAGATAATTATGTAGTTAATACTTTTACCGGACTAAAAGACAAATACGACAAAGATCTATATGAAGAGGACATCATTGAACACACAGTTGCCAAAGGTGGAAACCTTACACAACATACAGGTGTTATTCGTTACAACAACGAACATGGAGCCTTTTATTTAGAAAACGGACCTCCTCTATTACAATTGTTTTCCATACGAAAAGTGGGAAATCCCTACGAAAATCCCGTCTTATATGATTTGTATTTAAAAAGTAAATCTTGAGATTTCTATTTTTAACTTTCACATCCCTATTTTTAATATCTTTTCCTCTAAGAGCAGGTCTTTTAGAGGATTATTGGAAGGCCATCCAAAATACCAAAGAGAAATTTGATATTGAAGACCATAGTCCCAAACGGTTTAGTTTTCGGTTGGGAGGTGAAATTCCAGGAGTCTTACATAAAGAATCTCTAAACCATGAAATCTTTTGGTTTTGCCAAAAATACATTGATAAATACCACGCAAACTACCCTTACCCAAGATATAAAGATGACATTAGATCTCACCTAACTGATTTATACGGAGATCCATCTCAAAATTTTTTAAGTGGGAAGTTATCCTTTTCCTGTTTTTCTGGTTGGAAAGAAGGAAGTTCCCTTTTAAAACTCTCGTTTTTTATGAATGATGATGAGTTTAATCCTTATCGTTGGGATTATTACGATTCCAAAGGACAATTGTTTTTAACCGAAGAAGATGAAACAAAAAATGGGAAAAAAGATAGTTTCACTTATTATTCACATTCTGGTTGTCCCAAAGAAATCACAAAAGACAAAAACGATTTTGGTGCCATAGATGAATGGTGGTATTATAAAAACTGCCAACTGGTTCGTATTGAATATGATGCTAACGAAAACGGATTTCGGGAACGAATTTGCCATTATGAAAATGGAAAAGAATCGTATTGCGAAGGTGTGGGCGAAAAAGAAGAAAGAGAAGCCATCCAACTAGAAAATAATCAAAAATTCCAAGAAGCACTTTCGTATTATCGAAAATCGTTAAAGGAATATAAAAAAGAAGTTCCGAATGGAACCTCTCGAACCTGTTCCCTATTAAAAAAAATTGCCAACATAGAATACAATGAAAGAGATTTTGTTTCATTTACAAAAACATTAGATGAATTTTTTTCCTACCGTGCTTGTGAATCTGATTCCTTGGACGTATTAATTTATAAATCTTATTATTATTTATATGTACTTGGTGACTATAAAACGGCAAAAGATAGTTATCAGAAAACATCAGAAATTTATAGAAAAACCAATGGGGAAATTAGTCCTGAAATTCTTTTGAACTTAGCTTATGCACAATTTATGGACAAAGATCCTTACTCTTGTTTAGCCAGTTTAGACAAACTCAATAGCCGAAGACTCACAGCCTATCCGCGATTTTTTCTCTTCTATTACCGGGGTTCCTGTGAACTTAGTCTTGGTCGTTTTGAGGATGCCTACACAAACTTAAAACGAGCACAGATTTTGGGTGGTGAACGAGAATTTTTGCCAGTGGTATACTACAAATTAGGAAGGGCTTCGTTTGCTACCAATAGGGAACAAGAAGGAAACCTTTGGACTCACCAAGCACTTTTATATGATTTTGAATTATTTGAAAAAATGGAATCAGATCCTCTATTTGCTAACTTCTTTGAATCAGCCAACGGGAAATCGCACAAAAGAAAATATTACTTGAACAAACAAAAAAAACAATAAAATTCAGCTCCTACGGAGACTAAAACAATCAATGAAAAATTTTACGACGCTGAATGATGTTTTTTATTATGCGAATCGAGCATACGGAACCAAAGAAATGTTCTTTGGAAAAGATGCAGGAAAAAACTTTTTGGGTCGTACGTTTTCGGATATCTTTCATAAAGCAGAAAACCTCGCTTTATCTCTGTTACAAATGGGTTTACAACCAGGGGATAGAATTGGACTTATGGCTGACAACAGAACCGAATGGGCAATTGCAGACATAGCCACTCTGTTAAACGGTGCAGTGAATGTACCAAGAGGGTCCGATTCCACACCGCAAGAAATTGAATACATTCTAAGCCACTCCGAAAGTAAATACTGCTTTGTAGAACATGAGAAATTATATGAATCTTTAAAACCTGTCCTTTCCAATACAAAAGTAGAAAAAGTAATTATTTTAGATCCAGGATTTCGCTCTAGTGACAATCTCGCCGTTCCCATGGATACATTGATTAAAGAGGGAGAATCATTTAGAAAAAATCTTCCTTCCTTGGAACTTCGATCCAAACAAGTGAAACCAGATGATTTATTTACCATCATTTATACTTCAGGAACCACGGGAATGCCAAAAGGTGTGATGCTCACTCACCAAAACATGGTATACAATGTGGTTATAGTTCCGCCCCGTGTTGGATTAAAAACATCCGATAGAACTCTATCGATCCTTCCTGTATGGCATATTTTTGAACGTGCCATTGATTATGCAATTATTGCGGAAGGTGCATCCATTGCTTATACGAACATTAGGGATCTAAGAGACGATTTCCAAAAAATAAAACCAACCTTTATGGCTTCGGCTCCGAGACTTTGGGAAAACCTCTATCTGGGCATCAAACAAAAGTTAGAAAAAGCACCGGAAAACAAACGTAAACTTTTTGATTTTGCCTATGATGTCTGCAAAAAATTTAAAGACGGACAAGACTACCTTGCGGGAAACAAACTCCTAACAAAAGAAGAGTCTCCCTTTGAAAGAGCAAAAAATACGGCCCTATCGCTTGGATATGTATTCAATCTATTTTTACTCGCAAAAGTTTTAGATGGACTGGTATTTTCAAAAATAAGAGATGTACTTGGTGGTCACCTAACGGGTACTATTTCCGGTGGAGGTGCCCTCCCCGCTCATGTGGATGAGTTTTTTAACGTAATTGGAATTCCTGTGTATGAAGGTTACGGAATGACAGAATGTGCACCAATTATCTCTGTTAGGTCTGTTGGGAAAGTAGTCCAAGGCTCTGTGGGAAAATGGCCGGATGGAACGGCAGTGAAAATTGTGAATGAACAAGGCGAATCGGTTCCGAAAGGAAAAATGGGAATCATTCATATCAAAGGCCCACAGGTAATGAAGGGATATTATAAAAATGAAGAAGCAACTTCCAAAGCCATTCACGACGGTTGGATGAATACTGGGGATTTAGGATTCATTTCCTTTAACGACACTTTGTCTGTGCGAGGAAGAGTCAAAGACACCATCGTGTTACTCGGAGGAGAAAACGTAGAACCTGTCCCTATCGAAAATTTACTTTTGGAAAATCCTCTCATCAACCAAGTAATCGTTGTTGGACAAGATCAAAAGTCCTTAACGGCTCTCCTTTGGCCTGATAAAGACAGAATGAAAGAAGTAGGACTGCAAACAAAAGAGGGTGAGGACCTAAACCAAAACAAAGACGTCAGACTCTACTACCAAAACCTTATCAAAAAACAGATCTCCTCTGAAAATGGATTTAAATCTTTTGAAAAACTTTCTGACTTTCGTTTTTTGCCAAAGCCAATGGAAGTGGGCGAAGAACTGACGAATCTTTTCAAAATGAAAAGAAACGTCATTCACGATAAATACAAAGATCTTATCAAATCAATGTATAATTAAAGAGAATCTAAAATAGTACCAAGAACTTCTCCCAATTCTTTAGAAAGATGGGGGAGGTTCTGGAGTTTCATTAGTTCCCTTTTTGCCATTTTCGGTAGGTCTCCCTTTTGTTTAGATACAGGTGAAAATAATTTAGTTAAAGCTGCGGCCATTTGCGGATTGATTTCATTGAGAACGCCTATCCTTTCTGCAATAAAAACGTAACCACTCCCATCTTCTTTATGAAAACTCAATGGATTTCTCGCCAAACTAAAATACAAGGAACGGACTTTATTAGGATTACGTACATTAAACTGGGGATGTTTTTCTAATGTTTCTGCCACTTGAGTGCGATCCTCTCCAGAACTTACTTGAGCAGCAAACCATACATCTAAAACCAAATTGTCCTTTTTCCACTTTTCAAAAAAAGAATGAACTGCGTTTTCTTTCTCCTTCGATTCAATTTCTAAAAGATATCTCATGGCAGAAACTTCTTCACTCATATGTTTTGCTTCTCTTTGTTCCATAACTGCCAATTTTTCAAACCTTTTAGATGGATCGTATAACAAGTAATAAAGAGCCGTGTTTTTTAATTTTCGTTTCCCAATTTCTTCTTTGGTTTGGATGGGGATGGTTTTTCTGTTTTCCTCAAGTAAAATTTGGAAATTTTTGGTGAAGGTAGTGGCAATCGTTTGAAGGGCCCAAACTCTTAGTGTTTGAATTTTGGTAAATTCATAACAATTCAGATTTTCACTGATTTGTGTTAAACCTGGAAAGGATAGATAAAAACTCAGATACGTTTTTTCCCAGTTTTGGGTAAAAGATTCTGCAATCGTTTCTAAAATTTGTGAAAAGTTTTCTTCCTTACCAGAATTAAGAGACTTACGAAACCAATCGAAGATTAAATTTTGAAAGGCAAAAAACCTTGCCACACCATCTGTTTCTACCCTTGCTAATGTTTTAATTTCTTCTTCGGATTGGTTGTAATCCAAACGCACCGGACTCGAAAGGGATCGAAATAAAGAAATGATTGGTTTTGTTCCTATCGTATCTAAAGCAGGAACTTTTATTTGATCCCTTTCTCCAGACATTATCCTTTTATCTTCTGAAATAAGGTTTCCATGCAGATCAAAAACAGCGAAAGAATTTGAAAATACCAAAGGATATTCTCCCGCGCCTGTATCAATGAGATCAAAATTCCATTCATTTGATTCTTTTGTGTAACTTTCTTTTACAGAAATCAATGGAGTTCCCTTTCGGTGATACCAATTACGAAGGTAAGGAATGGATTTACCGATTACCTCTTCCATGGAAGAAATATATTCTTCATAAGTTACTCCCTGACCATCATACTTAGTAAGGTAATGTTTTAATCCTTTTTTAAAATTTTCTCTACCAAGAAGTTCCGAAATCAAACGAATGACTTCGGCTCCTTTTTCATAAACTGTCACAGTATAAAAATTATTCATCTCCTTATAGGATTTAGGAAGGATGGGGTGTGACATGGGACCTTGGTCTTCTGGAAATTGAAATTCTTTCAAAAATAATACATCTTTGATTCGTTTGACAGCGGGATCTGTCATATCCTCCGTAAACCATTGGTCACGAAATACAGTGAGACCTTCTTTGAGTGTTAGATTGAACCAATTTCTAAGAGTAACACGGTTTCCTGTCCAGTTATGAAAATATTCATGAGCAATCACGGCAAGAATGGATTCAAAACTTTCATCCGTTGCTGATTTTTTATCAGCTAATACCAATTTTGCGTTAAATAAATTTAGACCTTTATTTTCCATCGCACCCATGTTAAAATCTTCAACGGCAACGATCATAAATAGATCCAAATCATACTCTAATCCGAAAGTGTCCTCATCCCATTTCATTGCTTTTTTTAATGAATCAAAAGCAAATCCAACTTTCTCTTCGTTTCCTTTTTCTACAAAAATCTTAAGAGTAATCTCTCTACCTGATTTCGTTTGAAAGGAATCTTTGGTCTCAATTAGTTCGCCGGCAACGAGTGCAAAAAGATAAGATGGTTTTGGAAAAGGATCTTCCCAGATGACTTCTCGTTTACTGTCTCCCATTTGGTTTTCACCCACAAAGTTTCCATTGGACAACATCACTGGAAATAGTGATTTCTCGCCGGCAATGGTGACACGAAACCGCATCATATTGTCAGGTCTATCGATCGAATAAACGATTTTACGAAATCCTTCGGGTTCGTTTTGGGTACAAAGCATAGATCCCGATTTGTACAAACCTTCGAGTGAAGTATTTTTTGCCGGACAAATCCGGTTTTCTACAGTGAGTTGAAATTCTTTCTTCGGAGGGTGGGAAATAAGAATCCCTGAATCCGTAACTTGGTATTCGTTTGGGTCAAGAATAGCCCCATCCATTCGGAGAGATAAAAACTCTAAAGATTCGCCATAAAGAAATAGTGGTTCAATGGTTTCGGCTTGAAGGATTACATCATATTCGGCTCTGACAACTGTCAGGTGCAAATCTAAATCAAATCGTAAATTGACTTTGGGAGTAAGCCATGGGCAAGGTTTGTAGTCTTCTAATTTGTGGACGAGAGAGGAGGATGAGGATGAGGTCATCCTCCTTCTTTATAGGATGACCTATCCCGGAAAAGTGAATTTTAGTTCTGTTTCTCTTTTCTTTTATCCTCGGCAAAGGTAACCTTTAAATTCCTTCCATCGACAGGTTGTCCATTCATCTGGGTTACCGCCTCTTCCGCTTCTTCTGGATTCGCATAGGTGATGAAAGCAAAACCTCTAAAATTTCCAGTTTCCCGATCATGAATCATTTTCAGATCTTGAATTACTCCGTAAACGGAGAAAATCTGGCGTATATTTTCTTCCTTAAGGGAAAATTTTAAATTTCCCACATAAATTTTGTTAGAAACCATTCCTGTCCTCGTAAAACACAATGCACGCCCCAATGTCCTGGGAGCCGGGTCGATTAGATACAATGGAAAGAAAATGTCAACATCAAATATTTCTTGCATATTCTGAAAGATAACAATTTATTTAAAACGCTTCCCAGGTATCCTCTTGAACGAAAAACCCTATATCTTATGTATCGATGACGAATTCTTCATTCTTTGGAATCTAAAGGAACAATTAAAGAAAGTCTTTGGGTCCAGTTTTACCATCGAAACTGCTGAAAGCGCGGAAACAGCAAAAGAAATTATGAAAGAAATTGCGGGCACCTCCGCAGACCTAGCCGTTGTGATCTGTGATCATGTGATGCCTGGTCAAAAAGGTGATGAATTCCTCATTGAAATGCAGGAGAGCCATCCTCGAACTAAAAAAATAATGCTGACAGGTCAGGCACCGGCCCAGGCGATTGGAAATGCCCTAAACCACGGTTGTTTGTATCGTTACCTTTCGAAACCTTGGGATGCGCACGATTTAGAACTAACCATCAAACAAGCCATTGACGCTTATTTCCAAGAAAAGTCCTTAGAAGAAAAAAATAAGGAACTGGCAGACAATCTTTATTTTCACAGAGATACCAAGTATCCTAATTTTGAATCTTTGGTGAAACAATTAAAAGCGGAAGGAGATCCTAACAAAAACCATTCTATTGTACTCATTAAAGTTGTTAGTTTCCCAATCATCATCAAAACATTCGGTATCGAAGTTTACAGAAAGCTGTTTAAAAAATTATTACAGCTGCTCACCGTTCATTTGCAAAACGAAGAAAAAGTTTTTCATATTGATTCCGATGAAATTGCCGTTTTATCCGATCTCCCCGAACCAAGCTTAGTAGAAAAGATCCGGAGTTTTTGTATGATTTTAAAATCGGATGATTTGGTTTTGGATGGAGTGGGATTTCATTTGGATTGTCGTTATTCTTCGGCCGCAGGGCAAGAGGATTGTTTTTACAAAGCAAAACTTGCCTTATTTCGAGCAGAAGCACAAGGATCTTCTGATTTTGTCTCTTATACAGATGAACATTCCATAGACAATCATCTACAGAACTTTCAACTCAGTCAAAAAATTCAATCGGCTATCACAAAAAAACAAATTGTTCCCTACTTCCAAGGTATTGTGGACAACCAAACAAAACAAATTAGAAAATTTGAATGTTTAGCAAGAATCAAAGATAGAGATGCCATCCTAACTCCAGATTCCTTTCTAAATTTAGCAAGAGTTACAGGAAGCATTCGTATGATTGGTTTGCAGATGATCGATGAATCCATGAACTTTTTTTCTGATAAACAATTTGATTTTTCGATTAACCTAACAGAATCAGAATTAGAATACAAAAGTTTTAGCAAATGGGTAGAATCAAGGTTATCACATTACAAAATTGACCCAAGCCGAGTTACCTTTGAAATTTTGGAAGATATAAGTTTTTCAGAAAACAAATATAGTTTATCCACCATTCGTGACCTAAAGAACATTGGTTGTGAAATTGCCATTGATGACTTTGGTGTCCAGTATTCAAACCTTGCCCGTTTGTTAGAATTCGAACCTGATTATTTAAAAATTGATGGCCAATTTATTAAAAACCTACCGGAAAACAAAACCGCATATCTCCTTGTACAAGGGATTGTAGAACTGGCGCGAGGAATTGGTGCCAAAGTGGTAGCAGAATTTGTGGATCGCCCTGCCATTCAGGATATGATTGAAACCTTGGGAATTGAATATTCCCAAGGATATCTGTTTATGAAACCTTCGCCTGCTCTTCCGACAGCGGCTAATTTACAGTTGTAAGGTGACTCCGAAATTAACCTGACGAAACGGTCCTGGTTGGATTCCTTCCGGCAAACGCGAAGAAATGTACTTTCGATCTTGTAGGTTTTTTCCAGAAAGAAACACCGACCAATTGTCTTTTTTGTAGCCAATGTTTGCATTTACTAATTCGTATGCAGGAATTTCTCCGTCTAACCCGGAAACATCAGATTTAATACCAACATAATTCAAAATCGTTCTATTATTTGCTGTGGTACCTGCCGTATCATACCAACTCACAGTTTTAGAATTTTCTAAATCGTGAAATTGTTTTGAAAAATATTGCCATTCCACTCTAACATAAAATCCAGTGCTTCGGCTTGAGATTCCAAGTGAAAGTGTAAGGATATCTCTTGAAACATAAGGAAGGCGGTTTCCATTTGTGTCTACATGTGCGAATGGATTGGAATCACCCTTGGACCAGGCACCAAGGTTATAAGTATATTGGTTTGATTTAGCTTCTGTCCTTGTGTAAATAATATCTAAAGGAATTTGATAGTCTAACTTCCAAAATTGTCCAAAGTCAAAAGTCATATTGGTTTCCACACCACGGTGAATGGATCTACCTGCATTCACAGGCCTTGACCCTAAGTTTCCACCAGCTGCAGAACTATTGATGATTTGGTCTTCGAAGTTTAATAGATAACCAACCAATTGACCACTGAAATATTCGGTAATATCTCCCCTAACACCCGTTTCATAGTTCCAAGAACGTTCTGGCTTTAATACTAAATCTTCTGCTGTAGGTGAAATGGCAGATTCATACCGAGGCGGTGAAAATCCTCTATGAACACCCGTAAACCAAGTCATATTCTTGGCAAAATCCAAAGTAGTTCCAAAACCAGGTAGGACAATTTGGTTTTTAGCTGTGGCAGTTTTATCTAACTGCACAGTAGGATTGGTTCCCGAAAAATAATCAAATGTAGCTGGATCAAAATCTCTTCTTGCACGATTGATAGAGCGTGTTTGCGTAAAGGACTCATATCGCACCCCAGGGATTACAGAAAATTTTTCTGTTAGGCGGATCCTATCCTGCAAATAAACAGAAACTGCTTTTGCAGACCTTCTTTCATCATCTCGAAGTTCTCCACTATTAGCCAAACTTGTTTGAGATTGTAATAAAACAGCAGGCGTTGATCCCACTCCATTCGGATAGATTACAAAATCAGGGGTCGTTGGACCATTCAAAAGTTGTACTTTTGCCATATCTAAATGGTAACGTGTTCCCAAATCAATTTCGTGTTTGATTGAACCTGTTTCGATTTCAGTTTGTAATTTGGTTTCGATGCCGGCAAACTTATAGGTTCTGTCTCTATGAGCGTTAGTTCCCCTCATCCAAATGGTGTCCCCTGGTCTATCTGTATAAGGTTCTCCATCATAGGTCGCAAGTGTGTCTGTTGGTTTGGTGCTCCCCCGTGAATTTCTTGAATAATTCTGTCTTGCCCAGTTCCTTTCAGTATAGGCTGAATACACACGAGTGATGAGTTTTGTTTTTTCGGAAAGGCTCCACTCATGTCCTATGGAAAAACTATAACGTTCAATGGTTCTTTTATCATTTTGTGCCGGGTTGTCTTTAGGATTGTTTTGAAACATTCCGGTAGTCAGACCAACATAGGTGGCTTGGGATTCTTGTTGGTGGAATCCTACTTTAGTAGTAAGGTTATGTTTTTCATTTAATTGGTGTATGGTTTTCAAATTGGCTTCATTGACAAAGTAACCTTGGTTGGCACGAAACCCATCTCCCTGTTTTCTAAGTACGTTAACGTCAAATCCAGTATTACCAAAGGTTCCCCCGTAGTTTACCATTTGGCTGAAATAAGCATTTTCACCCCCTATGGTTTGAATATTTAATGTAGGATCTTTAGGAGGACGTCTAGTGATAAAGTTTACCACTCCGCCAATGGTAGATGGTCCAAAAAGAATGGAACCGGAACCCTTTACCACTTCAATTCGTTCCATTCTTTCAATTGAAGGAGTATAATACATCTCTGGTTCCCCATAGGGGTTTAGCGATGTAAAGAGTCCATCTTCTAAAATAAGAACCTTTCTGGATACTTCTCCGCTCACACCACGAAACCCTAAATTCATAGTAAGACCTGCAGGATCTTGGTACCGAATGTTGGCTCCTGGTACTCGGCGTAAAACTTCCATATTGTCAGTGGGTCTTGTTTCTTCTAAAAACTTTTTAGTGATGATAGTGGCAGAACCGGGAATTCTTTTTAGATCTTTTTTATCCCCAATCACTCGAATTTCTGCTTTCTTCCATTTCGGATCCTCTGGATTCTCTTCTGGAATTTCTTGTGTTTCCTTAGGTGTTTGATCTTGCGATTCTGAATTTGGTTTCGTGTTTGCTTCTTGTGCCTGTAACTGTATGGTTTCAGGAACGGCAATAAGGGCTAGGACCAAAATACAACTGAGAAGTAGTTTCATTTTCATATAATTTTAATACTGAGACTAGAATTCATTTAAATAGATGGGGAACAACTGAAATTTGAGACAAGGAAGCTTTATGAATCCAAAAAAACGCTATTTAGACCACAGATCCAAAAATACAAAACTAGCCCACCGAATCTTATTTTGTTTTGACCTGCTTGCCCTGGCAGTCCTGATTCCTGTCCTCTATGTTTCTGGACTTTTAGAAGAAGATCCTTTGGTTCTAGTTTTTGCATTGGGAATGATGGTTATCTTTTTTGTTTCTCCTCATCTCCTACTCTATATTTTTTTAAAACCGAAATGGTCAGACTTTGATACAAATAAGTGTCTTGTCCAACTTGGTGAAAATAAACAAATTCTTAGAACCATTCCATTTGATTCGATCAAGTTCATTTCTTTATCAGAATATACTTATACTGTGAATACTAAAAACGGATCTAGAACAATCACAGTCTTTACCGTATTAGGTCATTTAGATGGGGAATCTTTACCTCTAGCGGAATCTACAAACTACCCAGAGATTCGGATCATAAGTGAAACCATCGCAAAATTATTACAAACTTCTATTCAAAACGAATCGAAAGAAATGATCTCCTATACAGACCTTGACCTACCGATTCACAAAAGAAAAAGGCCAAAAGAAATATTGGAATCTGAATTCACCTTTAATCCCCATTCAAAAATCTCAGCCCAAAAAACGAATTCAGAGAGCCTCCTTAAATCCAAATACCAACCAAAAATTTTTGTATTTGTTGGAATCTCAGTAAGTTTTGCGCTCACTCTGATCATTCATTTTGTTTTAGGTTCTGCTTTAGAACTTTCCATAGATTCCTGGCAAACATTTCCTCCCAATAATATCCAATTGGGATTTTTAATAGTTTCCTTATTTTTTGGATTTTTCCCCATTACTTACGTTTGGTGGAATTATAAAAAAAGAAAAGAAATTCGAATCACAAAAGATACAATCTTTTGGAATGACAAAACATACCGATTTCAAGAATGGGAAGAAATTTTACTCAAAGAAAATGTATTATATATTGTGAATGATTCAGAAACCAAAAAACATTCCTTATTTTTCTTTTGTACACCTGGAGATTATTCGACAGTGTATCATTGGATATTAAAAGAAATTGTCTTTTGGTCGGGAGAGAGTGCGGACTTTAGTAGGTTTTAAATTAGTGGGTGAATCAAACCTTACGATTCTTCTGTTTGGAAAAGTAAGGTTTGTTTTTTTGTTCCTTCGAACGAAAAGGAGAATTACTGACCAGGAACGGCTGGCACTTCTTTTTTCTTTTTATCCTTAGAAAGTAATCCCTTTAGTTTTTCTTGGGTCTCTGGATCTTGGAGTTTTTCTTTTCCCATTTGGATCGCTTTTTGGCCTTCTTCCGAATTGGCTTTTTCAATGATTTTACTCATTAAACCTGGTTCATCCGTTGATCCCTCTTTGGACTCTGCACTCGCACAACTAAGCGAAAACAGTAGAATGATAGCAATTAAGATGGTTTGGTGTTTCATTTTCATTTTTTCCATAACAGGAGGACTTTAAGTACAAAAAATCAATTCGTCAATGGAAAAACAAAATCGTTTGTAGAAAACAAGGCAGTCTCTAAAACCATTCCTGGATCAACATTACAAACAAATGCCAAAGGATCATTCATGAATCAAAAATCGATGGATCAGGATACAGCACAATTAGAGGCTTTAGGACTGAGGTCCGAGTTTGACCGCAGTATGAGTTTTTGGGAAAATTTTTCCTTGGGATTCACTTATCTTTCACCGGTTGTGGGTGTGTATTCCGTATTTGCCCTAGCCATCCAAGCCGGTGGACCTCCCATGATTTGGAACTACCTTCTCGTTGGTTTTGGCCAATTTTTAGTTTGTTTGGTATTTGGTGAAATTGTTTCCCAGTATCCTATCTCGGGTGGGATTTATCCGTGGTCCCTTCGTTTGGTGGGAGAACGTTGGGCTTGGATGTCGGCTTGGGTGTATGCCTGGGCATTATTTACAACTGTGGCTGCGGTAAGTGTGGGTGGAGCACCATTTCTAAGCCAACTGATCGGAATCGAATTTGGGAATTCTGGATTTATTTGGATCGCCATTCTGATGATTCTTATATCTACAATTTTAAATTTAAGTGGAACAAGACTCCTTGCTCAAGTTGCATTCTTTGGATTTTTATGTGAACTGATTGGTGCAGTTGTTGTTGGTGGTTATTTATTATTTTTTGCAAAGGTAAATTCAGTGTCTATCCTTTGGAATACTTTTTCTTTTGGCGAAGGTGTGAATTATTTTCCAGCTTTCCTTGCTTCCTCTGTGGCAGCTATGTTTTGTTATTATGGATTTGAAGCTTGTGGTGATGTTGCCGAAGAGACACCAAATGCAGGTTCTGCGATTCCAAAGTCCATGCGAATGACAATCTATATTGGCGGTGGTGCCGCCACCTTTGTATGTTTAGCACTCTTACTTGCCGTTCCTAATATTGATAAAGCCATTTCAGGGGAGGATAGTGATCCTGTCACCACTACCCTCGTTTCTGCAATGGGAATGACTGGTTATCGTATAGTCATTATAGTTGTAATGATTTCTTTTTTGTCTTGTTTACTCAGTCTGCAAGCCGCCGCTAGTCGCCTTTTGTTTTCTTTTGCAAGGGACGGAATGATTTTTGGAAGCAAATACTTAAATCATCTTTCCAAAGCAAACAAAGTTCCAGTAAATGCTCTCGTGATCACAGGGCTTATCCCTATTTTAATTGCAAGTATGGGTCATTGGTTACAAGATGCAGTCACTACCATCATTAGTTTTGCTTCTGCTGGAATTTATATTGCCTTCCAAATGGTAGTCATTGCTGCCTTATATGCCCGGTATCAAGGTTGGAAACCATCTGGTTCCTTTACATTAGGGAAACTCGGTGTTTGGATCAATGTTTTGGCTTTGTTTTACGGAGTAACAGCAGTTGCTAATATGGTTTGGCCTAGAACTCCCGAAGAACCCTGGTATATCAATTACGGAATGATTTTTACAACTTTCATAGTAATCTCTACGGGGATGTTGTATCTATTAATCAAAAAACCTCATTTACAGAGGAAAATTTCTTAAACATAACTTTTATAAAGTTCCAATTTGATTTGGGAAAGAACCTATTCTCTTTCCCAAACTAAGAACTCACCACAGGCAATTTCTTCCTTTAAAACAATACGGAATCCAGCCAAAAAACTTCCACCAAACCCATGAAATGTGATTAGTTTTGTTCCTGAATTTAATTGGTAGAGTTTCCTTTTTAGGATTTCTAAATCTTTTAAAAACTGATTTGCCGATTTAATTTTCGTAGAATCGATAGAATGACTTCCCTTCATAGTTTCATACAAAGGATTAAAACAGTAATAATGAGAGTGACCATAAGGAAATTCATCTAAAAAATTTATATTTTTGAAATTCACTTCTGGTGTATTCCAAAGTGCTTTCAATGACAGAGACAAATCCACTAACTCTTCTCTATCTTCTAATCCCAAAATATTTATAGATCGATTTGCTAATATTGAAAGGTAAATACAAAACTTACCAACTCCCGAACCTAAATCCACAAGAGAAGTAACTTCTTTTTCTAAGGAAAGATATTTCCAAGTCCTTTCAATGACAGGAATGGGAGTCCATTGGAATGAAGATAGTGACTGGAATTTTTTCGGAAGATAAGAATCCCAAAGTTCATCTGTCATTGGAACCCCTACGTCCATTTTCTTTCCTTTGTAAAAAAATTGGTTTCTCATTTTATTCCATTATGTTAAAACTTTGGTTTATGGACCAAAAGATACAGTATTTGAACCAAATGATCGAAATCATCGATAATAAAGTTACGATTTTTAAGAAAAACAAGTCCAAATTGCCGCAAGCTGCCTATACTGCAGAAAAACAAGTCCTCACACGCACCATCCAAGATACGATCCAACTTGCAGAAGAAATAAAACCAGTTCCTTTCTCTCTCATTAATGATTTGAAAACTCTAATCAAACAATTATAATTTTTAACAAACCTCATAAACCGAGTTTGTATGAATCCAAACGATTGTTACCAAGTACCTGTGGTTGTGGGAGCAGGAATTTCCGCAGCCACCGTAAGCATGTTACATCCAGATGTGGTAGTTTTTGATAAAGGTAAATTTCCTGGAGGAAGGTTATCAAGCAAATTTATAAATGATATTTCTCCCTTTGATTTTGGGGCCACCATGTTTTCAGACAAAATGAAAATTAGTTGGTTGGGACAAGAAACAAATTATTCTATTTCTGAAATTTGGAAATCAAACTCAGTCCGTATACCAATCAAGCCAATCTATGATGATACTCATTTTTATCCAGAACAAGGTATGGTTCACCTAGTCACTTCCATGTTAGGTGATAAAAAATCTATTCAGAGCCATACTTTAAAGAATATAAAATTGACAGAGGATAAAACCTGGCATTTAAAATTTTTAATTTCCCCCGATAAACATATAAAATCAATATTCGCAAAAAACATCATCTTAACACTTCCCATACCCCAAATTCTAGAAATTTTTCAAAATTCCGAAAATAATCAAAATCTCAAACGTTGGTGTGATTTTTTAGAAAATTACAATGACTATCGTAAAACTTTAGTTAGTTATTTTTATTGGAACAATTGGAAACCAAACTGGAAAGAAATTTTATTGGACCCGCTTGCTCCCATTCCCATTACAACGACACTGAATCGAGGAGAGAATTGGGAGTATCAAAGTTGGGAAAGTATCAAGTATCCTAACCAAATTCAAACTGACTCTGGTCTCCTTGTACAATTTGGAGCTATTTTTTCTGAAACTCATTTTGAGGATTGGATGGATCGGAAAAAAAATCCAACACCTAAATCCAAAGAGATACTGGTGCAAGGATTAAAAAACTTTTTTGGTGCACCGGAACCGAATCTAATTTGGTTACATAGATGGAAATATGCACAAGCACAGATCCCTCTATTAGGAAAAGAAGGATCGCTTGATCTGGACTCAGAAAAATTTGAAGAATGGAAAAAACTCTGCAAAGAAACAGGAATCACCATTCTCGGAGATTGGCTTTTTGGAGCCAAAATAGAAAGGATCGTCGGAGGAATTTCCTTTTTATCTCACAACAACTTACTATATTAGTATATCAAATTATTCTTTTGCGAGTAATTCTCTAAACTGATTCACACGTCTCCGATTGGCAAAGATATCCCATAACCCTAGTATGGATTGTGACCTGATTTGAGCTTCTTGTTTATCTTCCGGGAAGTAAATCTCCACCCGATCTGGAAACCTAAATACTTTTGTGAAAAAAATCACACGAATGTATTCCCCTTCTTTTTCTTCACTGATCCAAATGTTTTCTGATTCATGGAAATATTTGGAGATTCTCTCATAGGCGACTTGCCTTGAAGTTGTATAAGTGATGGGGTCAATTTTATGTATGAAATTGTACTGCATACTCTGGCTAGAAACACAGTTAGGTGATGGCGGGCACCCTCTCAATTCCCCATCTGTCACTCCAGAGAGTGGACTAAGAACACTCATACAACAAATAAAAAAAACGGATAAGGCAGCTTCCATACTTCCTAAATTTAAAAACATAGGAATTTTTACTTGCAGAATTTCTAAAAATTCTTATTTTAAATCGCTCATGAAACGAATTCAAAAGTATTTATTTTCTGCTTTGATGATTAGTATCATTTTACTTTTCATTGCATCTTATTATTTTTCTAGTTTGGTTCTTTATCCAACAGTAAAATGTAACTTGGAACACCATGTTTATTGTAATGGGCCATCGGAATTAGGGTTAGAGTTCCAAGAAGTGGAAATTAAAACCGAGGACAAACTTAACCTTGTTAGTTACTGGATTCCAACGAAAAATGCAAAAGCCACCATCCTCCTTGTGCATGGGCATGGAGGTCAAAGAAACGAAGGCCTTAGGTTTGCCAAAAGTTTACACAATGCAGGATACAATTTACTACTACTGAGTTTACGGAGAAATCATGGCGGTTTTGCCTCAATGGGATTTCATGAACAAAAAGATGTGGAGGCTGCCCTTTCTTTCCTAAAAACAAACGGATACAATAAGATAGGTATTTTTGGATTTTCTATGGGATCTGCCACAAGTATCATCGCCATGGCAGACCATCCAGAAATTCAAGCAGGCATTTTTAGTAGTGGTTATGGAAGTGCGATTGATGTATTAGTTGAATCTGCCAATCGAGATTTCGGAATCCCCTATTATCCACTCATTCCTTTGGTAAAACTGGCGTTAAACTTTCGTGGGGATATGGACATAGATTCCGTAAGGCCCATTGATAAAATTGCATCCATTAGTCCAAGACCGATAATCATCTTTCACTGCACCAAAGATGATTACGTGGATTACCATCACGCTTTAGATTTATTTGCAAAAGCTGGTGAACCAAAATCTCTCTGGTCTCCTGAATGTAATCGGCACGAACGACTTTGGAATTTTGCACCTAAAGTAGCGGAATCTAGAGCGGTGGGATTTTTTCAAAAGTATTTACGATAAAACTTTATGAGAAAGATAATTGCCGCAATCAATATGACACTGGATGGATTTTGTGACCATACATCAGGGATCGCTGACAAGGAAATACATCAGGGATCGCTGACAAGGAAATACATCAACATTATGCTGACCTGCTACGAACTGCTGATGCCGCATTGTATGGAAGGATCACTTACCAGCTTATGGAGTATTGGCGAACTGTTCTCGAAAAACCAACAGACGATCCAGAGATGAATGACTTTGCCATCGCCATAGATGGAACTCCGAAAATTGTTTTTTCCCGGACACTAAAAAACCTAGATTGGAAAAGTGCAAAATTAGCAACGAGAGATCTAAACTCAGAAGTTTTAGAACTGAAACAACAAGTAGGTAAAAACGTTTTTGTCTGCAGTCCAAGTTTGATTTTAGCTTTGACAAAAGCAAAGCTTATAGACGAATTCCAACTTTGTGTGCATCCAATCATCGCAGGAAGTGGTTTAGTTTTATTTGAAGATATTAAAGAAAAAATAAACTTACATTTAACAGATACCAAAAGGTTTGGCTGTGGTGCAGTCATTCTATATTACAAACCGAAACACCTAGGGTAAACGGACTTACTATCTTGAGGTTGAATAGTTTAGAGCGAGGTAACTCCGAAACCGTACTACAAGTTAGGGCTTAATTCGGCGCCTCCTTTCCTGAGTCGGCTTATCTGAATCACTTCTCCCTATGGGTTGCAAGCGAATCGGCTTAAAAAAACTGTTCTGTGTCGATTTAATTGTATAATGATTGTTCTGCGATTGATTGGGATTTTGCTCGAAGGCCTACTAGGTCTATAGCACACACTAACCCAATTAGAAGCTCCCTCAAACCCCGCAAAAATAAACCCTTCAAGAACTACACAAACCCCCTCAAAGCTTCACCTGAACTCGACAAAATCTATGCTACAAAAACCCTAACGATCCTCTCAAAGCTATTCCCCAAAACTTGTGGCTGTGATAACCCTAATTTAGTTTTCCACAAATTCAAAAACAGACCTACAATGGCAAGATGTAGTAACTGTTATAAACAAGTCAGCATAACAGCTAACACCCCTTTAGATAGATTCAAACTACCCCTATCCTATTTTTCATATATCCTAGAAAATCAAATTCTAAGTTACCCTAAGTCTTACACTTCTAGCGAGATTTCCAGAAAGTTAAATTTACCGTATAAGTCTAGTTATAGACTCAAAAGACGAATTCAAATCTTTTGTTCGCTACTTAATGATAAACTAAGGGAACAAATGTATCGGGAACTAGATGAACATTATAAGAAAAATCCAATCACACTTCCAAAGGAAGGAAGTTATAAAGAAATAGCTAAGGAAAACCCTGTTTGCGTAGCAGATTCAGTGATTTTGTTCAGTTCAAGTTTGAGAGCAAACTCATTCAGATCCAGAAGATATAATACAGGCGTTAGTTCAATATACCTTTCTAATTCAGTCAAGAATGGGGAACAGAAAGGAATCCTTTGTCATACTACTGGAGTCGTCGGCAAGTGGACATTTTACACAAGTTTACCATTAGCGAATAGTTATTACCTTCAAAAAGATTTAGAAGAAAAATTTCCTAAGTCTTCAATACTTTGGACTGACCAAGGTTATGAATTCCTTTGGGACTATAAAAATCATAAATCAGTAAATCACTCTAAGCGAAGTAATGACCCACGATGGAATATGTCAAGGGAAAGATGGATCACTAAGCAAGGGGTAACTAGCAATTCAGCAGAGGCGAAGAACGCACTTATTAAGGGAAGCTTTAAGGCTTACCAATATATAACTCCACGCCTCTCAAAATTGTATATGGATGAGTTCTCTTTTCTTTCTAACGTGAGGTTTGCAGAACACTTGAGAGAGCTTCTAATTGGGTCTAGTGTGTTTGAAGGAGATAAGTTTTATTCACCATACATAATAACAAAAAAATTTCAAATTTCGGATTTCATCTATGTTCCTTTAACTTTAGAAGAACGAACTAAACTTAAAAATAGAAAACTTATAAACCAATACAAAGAGGAAGACGTATCAAAATATAACAAAGATTATAGATCGGCAATACTCCAGAACGATTATTACTGGAAATTTTTCAATGAAAAAGATAGAATGAAAAATGAGGTAGAATATAACCATAGAGCATTTAAGATCTATAATACAATAGAAACAAGGAAATGGTGTGATGTGGATTTAATATCCAGGGAACTAGAACTAGATAAACGTGAGGTTTTATTTATTATTAGAAAATGGAATGAATATGGCATAGCCGAAATCATTGAGAGAAAGGAGCGATACAGGAAGGTAATGAAATTTAAAGTTAAAAACGTAAAACTGTATTATCTATTATATTCAAATTTTATGGAGCAAAAACTAAATGGAAAAATTTAAACTAAGAGCTGGTCACATTCGCACCTTATTACAGGAACAGAAATTTAGATGTTACATTTCAGGTTTGGAATTAACCTATGATAACATTGAAATAGAACATATTATTCCCCTAACTATGGGTGGCAATCATTGCCTAGAAAATCTCTGCCTTGTGGATCGTTCGCTTAAAGAATTGAAACGATTCAAAACCAAAGAAGAAATTATTGAACTTTGTAAAGTTATTTTAGCGAATGAATTACAACTATCATATCATTAAATCAATCATAGTTAATCTAGAGAATAGAGTATTAACTCATGAACTGGAGGAAATCTACGTTTCCCCTAATTCTTGGCGTAAATCTGCTTATAGGTTATGTAGAAAGAATTTTGAAAAACAGGAACGGACACGGATGTCATATAAGTATTTCAAAATCAAAAACAATTGCTATTTCAATGAAGCTGAAAAAGGAAAGTGGAACCGAAAAATTAGTACGCTGGTTTCTACTAATATGGCTCTAGCAAATGATGAAGATAGAATTCATAAGATAATTCTAAAACTGGAGAGGAAAAGAATTGAGACATCCAGCAAAGTTCCAGAGCCAATACCCCTTTCGAGGCTCGTTGAAAATTTCAACCGACGTAAAACCGATGTTACCCGTGATGAATGGGACATTCCAATTTTACACCTAGTAAAAAAATGTAATTGGAGAAATTTTTAACCCAACTTCCCAGAATGTGTGGTATGTCGCCTTATGTCGCTCTGTTAGTGGTTGACAGTCCCGTTAGGTGAGATATAATTTAGGTTTTTAAGAGGTATCTATGAAAAATGAGTTTTTGGCATTCGAACTAGAGGAATCAGATTTTACTGACAATTATATTCACGGAGATATAATAGAAAATGTTGAAGACCCCATTTTAGGAAATTTAAACATCAGAGTCATAGAAATAAGCAGAATTAGAAACGTTTCATTTAGGAAGCGGTTACAAGATAAATTTGAAGGAACTTCTCAAATAGTCATGGCCTATGATGACACCAATAAGTTAGTTTATGCTTTATTTCCAGATAAAAAATTTTTACTAACATCAACTAAAGAAAACCATATCCCTTTCAAAAAGTATTTAGAATCAATAAGTAAAAACTTATTGGTATAAAATGAATTTTAAAGAATTAAAAAAAGAAATACATTTACTAAAATTAAATAGAGAGTCTCACCTCTTCAATCTAATTGAGGAAGGACGGCTCCAGTCTTATTGCGGGCTACATTCCGTCCCCAACTACTCTCCGAAGAATTTAAAAAACATCTTCTATAATCCGATTGAACTTAACGATTATATACTAAACAAACGTCCAACTAACTTCTGTGATATTTGCCGAATCAAATTTAACCGACTCACATAAAAAATTTTCAAACCCGAATTAATTATTCACTCCATAGAAGAAATCGTAGTGGTGACAGAATCGCCACAATTGAATTTTACCAAATTCTTAAATTAAAAAGTCGAACCTCAAAAATAAATTGATAACTCAAAACTGAGTGACCACTATGACAAAAGGACAGGTCGGATTATGTCAAATCCGTCTCCAGGAGATATAAGGAAAGGTTATGAAGATGTTCAAAAAATAAGAAAGGAGGCTCATCATGAAGCCTAAAAAAATTAAAACAAAGGGGACTAGCCGAAAGCGTGTTAGTCAAAAATCGGGTATTTCTACTAAGGGAAAACCCGTAGATTGGATACTAGTATTCAGGATAATTTCTGATTTCTGGAAGATTGGTATCTGGATTAAAGAGACAGTAGAACGGATAAAACAGGGAGATCTGGACATCCCCCTGTAAAACTTCCATTTCATTTTCCACTGGAGAGCGTAAAAAACTCTCCGTTTTTTCTATATACTGAATTATTTTTATTTATTATTTTATGTCAAGTATTTTTGTCCCAGGTTTTGTCTGCCAACTTACCCGAAAAGGGTCTCTTCTCTATTGTGGTCTACCTCTATAGTCTCGTCTGGTGCGAACTGATAAAGTAAATCAGTTATGTCTTTCGGATTAGTTACCTTCGGGTCTAGCCATGCGTCTTGGAAATGGTCTGGCATAACTACAGGTTGGCGGTGTTTGTTGTCCCCGCTATTGTGGATTGTCTTCATTTTCTCGTTAGCTACCTGAGTAAGAATCGTAATCCATCTTTGTCCGTCCTCCTCTCCCCATATCCCAGCGAAGAAAGTATTAGGATTTTTGAACGTGATTTCGAACTTATGCTTCTTGCCCGTCTTCTGTGCCTGCCACTCTACGAACGAATGAACGGGAACTAGTATCCTGTTCTTTGTAAACTTCCCCCAAAAAGGAGAGGCTATTAGTTTTTCAGACTTAGTATTCGTTAGAAGGTCTGGACACCATGAGGGTTTTGTTCCCCAGTGATCCGTCGATGATATGACAGACTCTCCTACTAACTGGAACGATTGAACCTGAGATTTCGGATATTTGAATTCAAAAACTTGACCAGACTGTTTTAAAATTTCATCAATTGTCTCCTTGGGAAGATGGTTGAACCAGGGTTCTTTCGGCTCATTCGCAAGAAACAATCTCCACGATAACAGGTTACACATAGGGAAGAATTTTAAACTATCCGAGTATCTACGTCAATTCCAAATCTCTACTGAATTGTTCCCACTCCATAGCCTCAAACCCTGATTCAGTGTAACCCTGTATCCAATCATTAAGAACAGATTCCCAAAATTCTCCAATCTCTATAGGCATAAAAAAACCTCTCATGGAACATTCTCCAGAGAGGTCATTTACTCGTCAATAATGTTTAACACCCGTTATTTGTTATTTTCCCTTGACACTTTTTCTATAAGACGCTTAAATTCATTTCGTTCTTTCACGTAATCCTTATATTCCAAATATATCATACAACCAAAGACCACTACTAAGATTAACAACCACACTATCCCAAACATAATTTTTTACCTTGTTCGATATATGCAGAATCATATAAGGCTTGTTTTCCTATTCTTGTAATGTGAAGTTCTTCTACTTTGTTCCCTGATATTCTACAGGCTCTTTCTTTCGAAACTTCTACCCATTCGTTCGCTAAAAATACGTTGGCGATAATTCCAGATATCGTACATAACTCTACATTAAGAGCCTTAGAGATTTCTTTCCTTGTCATAGATTCTTCTTCTAAAAGATCGAGAATCTTGATTTCTAATTCTGAAAGATCTTTTGAGTAAAACTCATTGAAGGCAGTAGCTTTAGTTTTGTTCTTTGGTGGTCTGTTATATTTTGTGACAGCATTCAATACGTGAACTTCATTGAAGTTTGTTTTGTTGTTTCGGTTATACTTAATTATCTCTCTTAAGATAATTGCGTTAAGGGACTCTAGATGTGATTCATCCAAAGTTTGTTTTGTTTTAGTGTCCATAATAGGCTCCATTTAATTTTAGTTAAATGGCAATTTACCTTAGCCTATCCTCTATGAGAGTTTTACCTCTCTAGTTCAAATCCTTATATAGTTAGTAGCTCTCTAAAATTTAAATTTCTCTATTTCAAAAAAATTACCAACATTTCGCCTAAATCGCCGAATAATTTATGAAAGTCGGTTAGTATCGGAAGGTTTTGCCGACAATATAATAGGGAATGAGTAATTTTTTAAAAAAATACTCAAAATAGAGCAAGGGAAGTCTGTCCCCACTGTTTCGGTTGTCCGTTTAATTCGCTGTGGACTCCTGAACGTGAGGTTTTTTCCTCAAAATCAATAATTTTCAGCATTTTTTCAAAGTTTTTGGAAAAATAATATAGGAGCAAATTTATGGGTAAAAATATCAAAACCTCGTCAAAAAGGTACTTCCAAAAACAAATTCATTTAGATAAATATAGAGAATTTATGCGGGATTGGGAATGGAACGGTTTCCAAGATGATTTTGGGATAAACACATATAATCGATTATCTAGATTTGACCTTCTCAAAGCCTTGAAATGTAATTTCGACAATAAGGGAAATATCTCTAAGTATTATGCAGAATTTATAAATAATTATCCAGAATGGTTTATATGACAGGAAATTCCGTCATTGTCATTTTTTGACCGCCGTCTAAATGGTATGATTAACTATTTATACAACCAACTTTTTCGACGGGTATTTCAGGGTAAGAATAAAAACCTCTTATGGCTAAACGACAATTACAATAAAAAAGGAATTATTTCTTTAATACTCCTTCCTATGATAATGGAACATTGTATTAAAGAGTTCGAATTGTAATTATCCAACGTTCTCCTTTAACCATTGAACCATAGAGAATGATCCAGGCTCGTTTAGATGCTCATCCCGAGCGTCTACGATCTCAGCCGATTTGCGGGAAGGAACACCTTCCTTAATCATCTTCTCAAACTCCTGGAATTTCCTTCTTTCAAGGAAGCTTTCTTGGTATTTTTCTTTCATGCGTCTATCCCTCTCATAATCACTAACTTGTTTTTCTAGAAAATGTCCAAATCCATTTTGATGAGGTATTCTAACCTCTCTGTTATTATTATTAGTATGTATCTTGAATAGTTCTCTATTAAGGGAGTGCTTTTCTGTTCCAGGATTATAATCAATTATCCCTAAGGTGAATAACATATCGATATAGATATAATCTGTAGTTTTTTTATTAATTTTGGAAAGGAATTCTTTCTCAGTTAAACCATTCTTATATCTTCCAAGAAGTTTAAGCTGTTTCTTGTTTTCTAAAATGACTTTTTTGATATTCTCATCCGAAAACATTTGAATTACTTCCTCTCGATGTTCTCCCATTCTATACATCATATCAGCCTTATGTTTTTCGAAAATATAATTGGATGGTTTTTCCTTTCTCTTTTCTGCCTTCGAAACATCTAGCTCTTTAGCTTTCTCAATTTTCAAAATGAAATCATGAGTATCAGCTATAAATCTGTTATTTTCTTTTCTTAGAAATCTTAAGAAAACTAACTGATTAACTTTATCTCTTAATGAATTAGTTTTATTTTTTAAATTAGGAAATAGAGAATAGATCTGATCCATAGTCATTCCATTAGGATTAGATTGAATTAACCAGAATAGCTCGTTACCTCGTTTACCTAAAGATTTAATGTTAAGAAGTTCACTCTTAAAGAATGGAGTGGTTACCTTGTTTTTTAAGGTTACTAAGTGACTGTTGTCTTTTAATACTATAGATTCAAGATACTCAGGTTTGATTCCTTTCTTAAGTTCAAAATTATACTCATCAAGAGTTATCTCTTTCTTCTTTAATCTTAATGCTAATTCAGTTTTGAGTTCCTCATTCTTCTCTTTATTCGTAAAAACTACAGTTATTACTCCTTTATCATTCATAAGAATAAGGAGCTTCTTAATCGTAGCATGGCCTATTTTAGTTTTTGTTTTAAGTGAAAGGTTCTTAAAGGACTCAAATAATATCGTTTTAGATCCATTATTTTCAGCAATTAAACATAATGCTTGATATAACGCTCTAACAGAACTAGCCGACCTTCCGAATAATTTCTCAAAATCAATTAGGAAACTATTTTCATGAAGTATAGATAAATATCCCAAAAAGCTATTAGATTCTGGAGCTACATTATATTCTAAAGCTAGGTATTCTTCCTCAAGAGTAGGGAGGATTGAGCCATAAATCTCCTCGGAAATAGCTTTTTTTAGCTCATTTTTAAGTAGATCTAAAGGAATTGAGGAGCGAATACTTCTAACTATATAGGCTCTAATCCAATTAATTTGATGTTTAGGATTAAGTAATTTTTTTGGATCTTGAGTTATTATATTTGAGATAAACCTCTTAGGAGTTAGCGAGTATTGAACCTTCCTCTTATGATCATACTTACGTATTAGAGTCTCTGTTTGACTTGTACATTCGTTAATGTAAAGATTAAAATTCTCATTATATCTTTTGTTATCCTCAAGGAAATTGATTCTTTCAATTACCTTATCATAACAAAATTGAGTATAATGCTCATCTTGAACCTCTAAAGTTAAAGAATTAAAGTATGTATCAAGTAATGATTTGAGAGTAGGATCTTGATAATTGTCTAGATTATTTATATCAAAATCTAATGTGTTAAATGTTTTTTCCATTTTTGTAACCTTTAGGGTAACTGTCAGATTTCCCTATTTAATTAGTAGAGGTACAAAATACTGGTTTAAAAAAGCAAGTATAAAATAACCTAACAGAAGTTTGTCAATTAAAATTATGTTAATGTTTAATAACGAAAAAACAGTGTAATTTTGCTAGTTACATCGAAAATAAGTTGAAAAAATGTTTAATACATGATACTAATATAATATAAATGTTTCTTTATCATAGAAGAACCTTTTAAAAAAATTACTGTCTATAAAAACCCTCTGGATTAACCTCTAGGGGGTTTTTTGTTTCTTCACCTACAAAAAAACAGGCAAATTACGCTAGTGAATCAAGTTTGGATCTACTAAACTTCGGATTATGGAATAAGTATTTGATAACTTATACTCCAATAAGTAACTGGAAAATAGGAATCTAAGGTAACTATGGTAATAAGTTCTTTCAATATAGTCTTAAAATCTCATAGGTAAGCTCTAATTCCTTTAAATTTGTTTCATTCGGAGCTAATCGCTCCTCATTCCACCCTTTAAAATCTACTAAACTTACCTATGTATTATACATACTATATATAATAGGTAAATTTCGTAGATTAGTCAAAAACCTTTAAAAGTGAAAGGAGCGAAGCGACTGGAACGATTTAATGATTAGTTAAACCTACGAGGTAATCAAAAATTATTTTGAGGTAACTTATCTAAGCGAATTTACTCTGATTTTTATTCTTTAGGGTGGAGTGAGATCCGTAAGGATCGAGCGAATTTATGTTCAAGTTAATCAATACTTATTCCACAGCCCGAAATCCTGTAGATCCTTTCTAAATGGATTCTAGTGTGTTTTAAGGGTATTTTTTTATTCATATAGAAGTAATAAAAATCAAATTATAATCATCTACTAATAATGTATAATCCTTCCTTCTACAGCCATTGAACGAACGATTACCTTTTAAATTTTAAAACCTTATTAAAACTGGTAGGTAGTGTAAAAGCTATCTGCCATTTTTTTTGACCCTACTAATTATATACAATCGTGATACGAACGCATTTTCCTCAAAAAATGTTCCTACTCAGGTTTAAAAATACTATTGATTAAAGCCCTCTGGAAATTCAGTCATCCAGGGGGTTTTTCATTTTCGTCAATGTAAAATTTATTTTTTCTTACTGGTATATGTCTCAAACGTTGTTAGGTGGTGCTTCTAAAAGTTGTCAAGAAAAATTATTGCATTAACGAAAGTTAACTTTTTTTGATCTTACAAAATAAAAATTGATTGCAGATTCCCTAGAGAAAACTATTCTGAGTATAGAGGAACTAACCAACTGTCTACCATTGTAGATTAGATGTTCCTCGAACCAGTGAGTTAGTTTGCTGTGATCGTTAACGTAGGGATTATTCTCATGCGTAGGTCAAGACCATCCTAGGATTGGATCTAACTTAAATTTATACTATTGTAGATTAAAAAAATGTGAACGAAAGAAGAAGCCTCTGGAGTAAAATCCAGGGGTTTTTTTATGCCCTGAGAGTTCCCCCGAAATTCAAAACATTTAACACCTACTAATTAACTGTGAGTGATTCGTACCCCTTGATCGAACTCTCATAAACTACCTTAGGGCGTTATACATGACATACATTAAGAATTTTCTAAATTCAATTAATCTCATCACTTCAGACAAAAAACTTTCAATCACTACCCTTCTAATCTATATTCTAACAGCTCGAGTTACCTTTACTCATGACATTATTGATTTTCTCATTTTTGGACTAGTTCTTCTTAACTATGCTCACAAACGATATATCAATTTTAAGTCCGAACGCATTGTAACTAATAGAGAACTTATAGAATCAATAAAACAAGAGTTTGAGACATATAAAACAGAAACTTCTAAAAAGATCCAATCTATAGAACTCCAAGAATCAAAATCTTTGGAAAGAATTCGTAAACTTGAAAATTTCTAATGCCAGCTCCAAAGAAAACCAAGGAGAAGACTTCAAATCTTCCCAAGGTTAAATCTAAATCAAAACCTAAAACCAGGGGTCAAACTGTAGAAATTGAACTCCGAACCGTAGAGATAGCAAGAAAATTCGAAGAAGGCTACTCTTCAGATCAGATTATAGAGTGGATAGCTCGAACTTATAACCTCTCGGATGATAGAGCCTATAGGGAACTTACTCGAGTCTACGGCCTTTTCAAAGAGAGAACTAAAGATGAATTAGATACTCTTCATAAGAGAATCTCTACAATGTATCTCTCCCTTTACAGGAAGGCAATGGAGGATGAGAATCCAATCCTAGCACTAAAGACATTAGAACTCTATAGTAATTTCGCAACTAACAAAGATATTATTAACATTCAGGTAATCAATGATACTCAGGTAAACTTAAACCTTGAATCATTTACGGATGATGATCTAGAAAAACTTCTTACAGGTGACACTGTAAAGGCGGTTCCTAATGGCTAGGATGCTTTCGGCTTTTCAACCAAGGAATGAAAAGGGAAAATTTGAAAAGGCTCTAATAACTAAAGCTCAAATTACTAGGGAACTTTGGAAACGAGGTAATCTTAAATTCAAAATTAGAGAATATCAAATACCATTATTCGAATCATTACATACAATTGAGGCTCGTCACTCATCTAGAGTTATACTCTGTTCTAGAAGGTGGGGAAAGACTTATTCTATTATAACTTATATTGTAGAAGAATGTATTAAAAATGAAAAGTTTATCGCTCGAATTGTAGCTCCTAACCTTAAACAGCTCCGTAAAATTCTTAAACCTATCTTTAATAAGATCCTTAAAGATTGTCCTTCTGAGTTAATTCCTAAATTCAATGTCCAGGATCAAGCCTACACTTTCCCGAACGGTTCCGAGATTCATCTATATGGCTCTGATAATAACTCTCACGAATCTATAAGAGGAACAACCTCTAACCTTATTCTATTGGATGAGGCTGGTTACATAGATCAATTAGACTACGTTCTATCATCCATTATAATGCCTTCTACGTTCGATACTAACGGACAAGTAATCATATCTTCTACAAGGTCAAAGGATATTACTCATTTTTTTGAACAGCTTGTAGATAATGCAGAAGCCGACGGAACTCTACAAATCTATGATATTCATACCAGCGACTATTCGGAATCAGTTATATTTCGTTACCGTGAGGAAGCGGAAAAACTCGAAATAGGTTCTTGGGATAGAGAATATCTTTGTAAAAGAATCATAGATCAAAAACGTCATATTGTTCCTGAATTCAACGAATCTATTCACGTTAGATCTAGAACAATAGATCAATACAATCAATTCCATCATAGATACGTTATGGCTGATTTAGGATTCAGTGATTTCACCGTTTTTCTTTTTGGAACTTATGTATTTCAAGAAGCTACATTATATATCGAAGCTGAATGGGTATCTGAAAATGAAAATAACACTTTAACAACTGACATTATAGCCTCTAACGTTCAGCGAGTAGAAAAGGAAACCTTTGGAGGAATTCAACCTTACAAGCGAGTCGGTGACAATGATAACCCATTACTCTTCTCGGATCTAGGAAGGAATTACAATTACTACATTTATCCAGTAATCAAACAAACTAAAGAAGCTATGTTGAATAGACTGAAGATTATGTTTTCAGAGAATCGAATAGCAATAGATCCAAAATGTAAACTCTTAATAACAACCTTAAAATCTGCTTTATGGAATGTTAATAGAAGCGACTACCAAAGAAACAAGGTTATAGGTCACGCCGACGCTTTATCTTCTCTTATTTATGGAGCAATCTCTCTAGATACATACTCTAACCCTATTCCATTGATTCAAACTCTAGATCCAACCAAGGATTATCACATAGTTTCCAACGGTAATACTAATTATCAGAACCACTCTCGTTTCGACGCTTTAAAGAAAGCATTTGGAAGGGATGAGTAATCAGATAACAGGAATTATACATGGAACCATATTGGGCTTTACTAACAGGACAAGAATTAGGCGAAAAATTAGATACAAAAATTGAAAACTATTACCGAGCCGTAACTTCTAGCGGACAATTAGCTACCTGGAAAAAAATATACACCGAACTAAATACAGTCGTTACCGATGGAGCCTCAATTAAAAACCGAGGAAGAAACGGAGAATATAAAAAGATAAAAATTAATAATCTTCGATCATTTAAGACAAATTTAACATCACTAGTAACAGAGGTTAGACCTAAATTCACAGTCCAAGCAACCAATACAGATTTTCAATCCCAAACTCAAACCAAACTTGCAAGAGGACTATTAGATTATTATCTATCTGAGAAACGTCTTGAGGTTATACTCAAAGATGTAATTTCAAATGGTTTAGATTATGGTAGAGGATGGATCTCCTTAGAATGGTCTCCCACAATCGGAAATATCATTTCAGTCGATGAGAATGGAAAACCTGTATATGATGGAGATTTAAAATTCACAGCTCACAATGAGTTAGATGTAATTCGACCCATTCAAAAACAATCAGATGGAGAGCCTTGGGTCATCATTCGAAAAAAAGTAAATAAATATGATCTTATAGCGAGTTTTCCAGAGTTTGCCGAAGAGATTTCGGGACTAGAATATGACTGGAAAGACATCGAACGTAACATCTATACAGAACATACTTCTTTCATTGAGGATGACGAGACTGTAGCCTTATATGAATTCAGACATAAAAAATGTGAATCATTACCTGAAGGGAGATTAGTCCAGTTCTTAAACTCAGAAATTATTCTTATAGATACTCCACTTCCTTATGACAACATAGCGGTTTTCTCATTTGACACAGCACCTCTACAAGACATTACATTCGCCTATTCTCCGTTATACGACCTACTGCCACTATTCGAGGCATACAACAAACTAGTTTCGACAATTTTAACTAACCAAGCGAACCTTGGATCAACTAACATTGGAATACCGAAAGGTTCAAACTTCGACTATCATACAATCAGCGAAGGAATGAATATCTTAGAGTATGACACAAGTGCAGGACAAATCACTCCTATAAATTTACTTCAAACTCCAGGAGAAATCTTTCAATTTATAAATTCTTTAGAGCAAATGGCGACTAAGATCTCAGGGGTCAATCCAGTTCGTAGGGGTGAAACAGGAGCCTTGGGAGCTAATGCTTCTGGTAGTGCCTATGCGTTATTTGTCGCTCAATCAGTATCATTTAACATTAACCTCCAGCACTCTTACAATATGCTCTTAGAGTCTGTAGGAACCTGTCTTGTTTCGATTCTCAAGAACTTCGCTACAGTTCCGAGAATCGCTAACATTTCAGGAGTTAATAACGAATACTATGTGAAGGAATTCTCTGGAGATGACTTAAAATTAGTAAATAGAGTTAAGGTTTCTATCGGGAATCCTCTATCTGATACCATTTCAGGTAAAATCTCAATCGCTCAAGACTTAATGAGTAAAAATGCTCTAACTCCTCAAGAGTATATTCAGGTAATCACTACAGGGAACCTAGATACAGTTTTAGATTTAGAAGAATCCACAAACATATTCATACAACAAGAGAACGAATATATGTTAGCGGGTAAACCTGTAAGAGCAATAGTCACGGACGACCATTTACTTCACAAGCAAGGCCACCTAACATTACTTAACAACCTTGAGACGAGGAACAATCCAGAGCTTACAGCACAAATACTAGATCACATTGCCGAACATGACAGGCTTATGGCAGATATATCACAGGCACAGGGTAACATTGATTTATTCAACCAAATGTCAATGCAGAAGGTCAATCCTACACAGGGAACAAGCCAACCTATTCCAATGAATGGAAATAGACCGCCAATGATGGCAAACACACAACCAGCGAACCAACCAGTAATTGCAGGAACAGACCAAAGATATGAAGCACCCGCTCCAGTTACAGGTACTTCAAACGGAAATATACAATAAATATATCACAGGAAAACAAAATGGAAAATGAAATTGAATTCGACGATTCTACCTTAGTAGATGAATCCACCGAAAACACGGAACAAATAGAACAAACAGAGGATGAAGATGAAATAGATTTCGCTTCAATGTCTCCAGAGGAAAAAGCGGATTACATAGCTTCCCAAGAAGAAAAAGAGCCTCAAGAGGAAGAAGATAAATTTCCAGAAAAGGAAGTTAAAGACGAAACTCCTAAAAAAGAACCTCAAAAAAAAGAATCTTCTAATGATACTATTAAAGTAAAAATAAATGGTAAAGAAGAAGAGGTTAAGATCCAAGATTTGGTTAATACTTATCAAAAGGATCGTTCAGGAGATGAAAACTTTAGAAAAGCTTCTTACGTGAAAAAACAAGCCATTGAAATTCAAAAAGAAACTAATGCTTTAATCGACAAAATCAAAGATCATCCATTAGAAGTATTAAGTCATTTAGGAATAGATATAGATGAACTCGCTGAAAAAAGGATCTGGGAAAAAATCCAATACGAACAGATGACCGATGAAGAGAGAGAAACTTACGAGGCCAAACAGAAACTTAAATACTATGAGGAACAAGAAAACGTAAGAAGACAGCAAGAGGAATATCATCGAAACCAACAGGCGAAACAGTTTCATTTAGAGCAATTCAACAAACAAATCCTAACTGAAATTGAAAAAAATAACCTTCCTAAAGATACCTCAACGTATAAAAAATTTGTAGTGATTGTACAGAAAGCAATTCAAAATCAACTCCCCGTTACCTTCGCCGACATAGCACAATTAGTCAAAGAAGATCTCGAAAAAGAAGATAGACGCTTAGTGGAAAGATATAAAAAGAAAGATGTAAATTCTTTAATCGAAGAACTTGGAGAAGAAACAATCAAGGCTATTCAACAAGAGCAAATCAAAAAACTAAAAAATCCTTATGTAACTACAGTCAATCCAACTAAAGGGACGATGACTAAGATTAAAAAGGGAAAAGGATCTTTAGATGATTGGTTCAATGGTTTAAACAACGGATACTAAACCCAAGCATTCAAATCACTTACAAGAGGGAGCCTTTAAGGTTCCCTTTTTTATTTCTACACACTCAAAACTAAAAATTAATTTATACATCCCTACTAATTTATTAATCCCTCAACTAACCATTGAGAGTTAATAGATAACGATTCTATGGATGCAAGACTACCCTTATCTAATTCTATTTTGTAACTGAGTTTAAGGAAACTGAGAACGTCACAAGACTATTCAATGTTAAACGAAACAACGTGAGGAAGGTTAAAACATAAAACAAAACAGGAATATATAATGTCAGGTTCAAATATAAATGCTTATTTTAAGCAAATTTACGGAGATGCGGTTAACTTAGTACCGAACTTCGCAGTAATACAAAAAAAACATAAGTTTATTGGAGCAGATAAACAAACAGGTAGAGAATACGTTTTTCCAGTAAAAATCAGTCATGTAAACTCAATCACGTACGCGGCTCCAGACAATGGTGGTGTAGTTGAATACGAACCCCTTAACGGGATGAGTACGAAGTCAGTAAAAGTTCAAGGAGCTTCAATCTATCTAAGAGATAGAATTTCCATCGAAGATTTTAACAGAGCCTCTACAGGCGTAAAAGCTTTCGAAAAAGGAACTTCCTTACTAGTTAAGTCGATGATCGAAAGTGGTTCTGCAATCGTAGAATCTCAATTGCTTTATGGTGACACAACATTAGGAGTAATCGAAGGCTCAACAAACGTAAGTGCAACCAGAACAACTCTTCAATTCTCTTCAGCTTCTTGGGCTAGTGGATTATGGGTAGGTGGTAAAGGAAAGAAATTAGAAATCTACAATACAGCCGATACAGTTAAAGTCACAGGAGTATCTTTTGTAACTATCGTTAGTGTAGACTGTGAAAACAGAAGACTTACAGTAGATTCTACAGCTCCAGAAATCACAGCATTAGATACATATCTAGATTCTAACTCTGCACACGTCTACGTGAAAACTGCTAAGGGTCAATCTATGGCAGGACTCAACAAAATCCTTACCAATACAGGAGAATTGTTTGGAATAGATGCTGGTGAAGTGGATCTTTGGAGATCTTCTAGCTATAACGTAGCTGGAAACATTTCTATGGCTAAGGTCAATGATGCTATCGCTGTAGCTATGGGTCGTGGATGTATGGAGGACTTAGATTTATATCTTAACCCTAGAGCATTCAACAAGTTAATGTCAGATCAAGCAAGTCAAAGAAAATTCGATGGTTCTTACTCTTCTAAAGAAGCAAAGAACGGATTCGAGGCTTTGAAATTCTTTTCAGCTAACGGAGAAATTTCTATTCTTCCTCATGCTATGGTGAAAGAAGGTGAAGCATTCTTGATTCCACCTAAACAGGTAAAAATCATCGGTGCGAATGATTGGCAATGGACTGAAAAAGAGGGAGATTATTTCCACACTCAAGAAACAAGTCCAGGTAAATTACTATTCCTAAACTATAATGGAGCAGTAATCTTGCAAAACCCTTCACTTGCTGTAAAACTAACAGGGATTACTTATTCTTAATCGTTAAGTAACAACCTTTAACTAAGAGGGAGTCCATGAGGCTCCCTTTTTTATTTTATAGACCACTACTAATTAAGTAATGGCCTTATCTGTTACACTTAACGAAATCAATTATTCAATTCCCGAAGAGCAAGAGACTGGATATGGATTAACTCTCACAACATATCTTTCCGATCTAGCAGACTACCTACAAAACGGTTATCTCGGAAATGTTAGTGTCCGACTTAAACTATTCACCAATGATTCTACTGGAACTATTAACAACCTTAACACCAATAATCAATCTTTCATAAGGTTGACCGATGCAACAAAAATCACGGGGATTGGTAACGTCCAAATTGGAAAAATTGTTCACCTAATTAATGCTAGTTCTATTGATATAGAGATTACTAATGAAGACGAACTATCAGAACTAAACAATCAGATAATCACTACTGACAATCAGTCTTTCTTTCTAGTTCCGAATGGTATTGTATCATTCTACTATGACAGCTCCGAAACCAAATGGAGACTAATTAACTCTAACTCCCTTCTAGCTGAAAAATACGCTGTAGATGACTCTAGTGGAGTAATTACCGACCTAAATACAATCAATAGAACATTCATTAGATTAACTCAGGCAACAGAAGTAAGAAGTCTTTCTAATCCAGTAAGTGGTAAAAGAATCCTTATCCTAAACGATACTGGATCTACAATCTTCCTTAGAAATGAAAATGGAGACTCTACAGCCAATAACAGAATAGAGACCTCCAATGGTTATGATTACGTTCTTCTTAATGGATATTCGGCTCAATTAACCTACAATGAAGGTTCCCAAAGATGGATTGTTCTAACTAACGACTCCATAAGAAGAGATAAAATAGAGGTAATCACTACTTCAGGAATAATTAACAATCTTGATATATCTAGAGTAGCGGTTGTAAAACTTACTCAAGCTACAGAGCTAACAGGTTTAAATTCTAATGAGGAAGGAAGAGAGCTTGTAATCTTCAATGATAATACTACTCCATTAACAATTAAGAACGAATCTACTGACTCTACAGCCTCAAATAGAATTCAAACAGATACTAACTCAGATGTAACCATTAGGCAATATGGAACAGTAATACTTAAGTATGATACAGTTAGCTCTCGATGGAGAATTAAATCCAGAACTATAGATAACTCTGAATATGATGATACATATCAATTAAGATCTGAGAAGGGTGTAGCGAATGGATATGCTTCTTTAGATGTAAGTGGAACAGTTCCAGTTAACCAAATAGATCTAAGCTTTTTTGATCTTAATGATGTAACAGCTACTACATTCGTAGGCCAAAAGACTAAAGTAGTTAAAGTAAATAATTCAGAAACTGGATTAGAATTAGGATTAGCTAATAATAGTTCGAACAACTACATTCAGTTCCCCACTGCTATCTATTCAGATCCTTTAACTTTAGGGTGGGAAGTATATAACGATGGAGCTACTCCTCCGATAGACGGACAGGGAGGAACTCCTACAATTACTCTAGACTATAGGAATGGAGCATTGGGAGGAATTATTTACGAAGATCTCAATGGTGAGGGATCTTCAGCTCCTTCTGACTGGTATGTCCTAAGAGGATCTAATGGAACAGGAGAGGGAGCTAGTTATCCATTTACGATACAAGCTAATCATAGAGCTTCTATTCTAGAGATTTCTTTCGATTACTACTTCAGATTCGATGGAATTCCAGGTTTCACGATTAACGCTGATGTAAGATGTTATATCATTGATGATTATACTGGAGAAGTAATTCAACCAAGTAACCTTTATATCGTACAACCTCCTAACTATGCTGGATCTAACAACTTAAACATTCCAAGGAAATACATAGGAACTTTTCAAACTTCATTAACTTCTCAAAACTATAGGTTATGTATACATGTAGCTAACTCATTAGGATCTCGATCCTTATTTTTTAAGAATGTTAAAATATGGAATCAAGAAAAAAACTACGGAGCGATTATTACAGATTGGCAAACATACACTCCTGTTACTCAAGGTTTGGGAACAATAAGCAACTCATCACTACGATGGAGAAGAGTCGGAACCAATTTAGAAATTAGAGGAAATTTTAGAACAGGAACAGTTAATACCGATGAACTACGAATAGGATTACCTAATGGTTATGTAATCGAAACTCCTATTACTGCCAGTGCCGACGTAGAGGTGTGTGGGTATATGAGTAGAGACGCTTCAACTATCCTTAGTAACATGGCTGTTTTATCTAAAAATGGTCAAAACTATTTAACGGTTGGTTTTATCGGATCAGATGTCAATAGAAATCCTATGGCATCTGTTACGGGTAATGGTGCGTTAGGTTCTTCCGAAGATATCTCATTATACGCTTCTGTTCCAATTACTGGTTGGGGTGGAACGGTTCAGTTATCTTCTCAAGTAGGAGATGGTCGTTCGGTTGTCGCTAGGTATTCCACATTATCAGGAACAACAGCATTATCAGGAAGTACATTAGTCTATGTAAATAAACAGTTTGATTCACATAACGGTTATAATACGTCAACAGGAGTTTATACTATTCCTGAAAGTGGAGTTTATCTTATTCAATGTGCGGATTATTTTACAGCTAGTGGGAATGGTATAGATATTTATGTTAATGGGGTTATCTATCGAAAATACGCTTCTTATGGAACATCTGCATACAGTAATAATTCCGTTGATTTAATTTCGTGCAACTCAGGAGACCAAATAACCTGTAGAGTAGCCTCTGGAACATTATCCACTAATGGTGGAACTCCTGTTCAATTTTTTTCAATTGCGAAACTAAACTCAGGTAATCAGGCATTCGCTAGAGAAGAATCTGTAGGATGTGAGGCATATTGTGCGACCAATAGAACCATAGATTCATCTACAAATCTAAGATGGGATACTGTAACTAAAGATACTCATGGAGCAATGAATACTACTACAGGAGTTTATACAGCTCCTCAAAATGGTTGGTATTCATTAACAGGATATATACAACCAACGTCTAGTAATTCTGGATTTATTAACATCTATAAAAATGGATCTCTTTATAAAGCGATTTGTTTTTTACATTCAACTTATTCAAATCCTGGATTCTCCACAATCATTTACCTATTGTCAGGTGATACTTTGTCAATCAGGTCAAACAGTTCATTCACTGCTACAGGTGGGACACTAAGCACGGCTAGTACTGCCAATATATCAATTTTTAAGATAGGAAATTAAAATGAAAATTATAAGCATCAAAAACAATAACGGGGATGTAATTTCCCCTGGTAACATTAAATCTGATGAAGAATTAGATTCTTGGATTAATCAATGTATCTCTACAAAAGTATGGGGTGAACCTGAGAGAATCGTAAGAGCTAAGGTTCAATTGGAAGATGAATCCTTTTTATTTCCCGATGAAGTCTATGATGAATCAGATGTATTAGAGACTATAGAGGCTACAGAGCAGTTAGAAGCTATGGTTAGACTCAAAGCTGAATACACTATTGAAATTTCAGATTATAAAAAAGTTCCTAAGTCTGTAACTAGGAGACAATCACGCCGTGCATTACATCAGGCTGGTTTATTAGAGGCTATTGAAAACTACATGGTAACGGCTCCGATGGAAATCAAGATTGATTGGAGTGAATCACAAGAGATTCAAAGAAATTGGTCATCACTTCCCATTGTCGCTAATGCATTAAACCTAACAGAGAATCAAATAGATGATCTCTTCATACTAGCGGAGACTCTATAATGGAAATCTTTAACGGAATAGAATTAAAAGACTGGTTCGCTCTGTTTAATCTTCTAACCCCTATTTTCTTTTGGGTAGCGAAAAGATACATTCAAGATGTTGTAACCGAAGTTAAAAAAGATATTGAGAAAGCAATTGAAGACTTAGAGGAAAAACTCTCAGAAGATCAAATCAAAATAAACGATAAGGTCAACGAGATTGAGAGAAGAGTTTTAATCATAGAAACTAATTATACTAACAAGAATGAATCTATCGAAAGAATCGAAACTAACATTGAAAAGCTATTCGATAAAATAGAAGAATTAAAAAACGAAATCTATAGAAATAACAGGTAAGGAATTATATATGTTTGATGAATTTGATATAAAAAAATCAGTAATTGAAAAAATGCTTAGAGACCTTGAGGAACGGGAAGGAGACGACTTAAAGAGCCGCCTAAAAATCGGAATCAAGGAACCAGAAATCACAGAGTTTAAATCAGAAGACGGAATGTCTGGAGGAAAACTCGTTAAAGGTGGTGGAACTATCCAGGTAACTAAAGGAACATTAAATCCAGAAGATGACGAGATTCCTGATTCTATTAAGCGATTAATGGGAATCCATGAAATGAACTCTCTACACGATGAAGATGAGGACGAATCCGAAGAAGATCCAACCGACATTCTTTCTAGATTAAAGAAGATAGCTAAGAAGGGTTAATAGTAATGTTGACCACAGATGAGTTAATCAGTGACTTAAAACTGAGAGCCTCAATTCCCGAAACTCAAGCCCTATTCTCTACTGAAAGATTCATACAAATCTTGAATTCAGAAATGAATACTAAAATCATTCCTCTTATAATGAGGTTGAATGATTCACATTTCGTAACAAATAAGACTGTAACATTACCTTTCGATAGAGACTACATATCATTCCCTAGCGATGGTCTCGGACAATCTATTGTAGATATATTCATTAATAAGGGACGAGTAGCTTTAATTCCACTTACCGAAAAAGAAAGGTTTTGTGGTGGGAATGGAATCTACTTAGAAGGCTATAAGATTAAATTCATTAATCCTTCACAGTATCACAATAAGGATATAGTAATCTATTATCACAAGAGACCTCTTCCCCTAATCTCAACTTCTAAGACCGCAAGAGTGACCTCAATAGATACAAACATAATAGATGTAGATACCAACGTGTCTTCATTTGTTCCTTCATACCAATTAGAAGTTATTTCCTCAATAGAACCTTTTGAATCTAAAGGAATAGTAACCATTTCAGCGAAGAACAGTAATAAACAATATGTTTTAGATAATATAACCTTTCTAGAAGTCGGTGACTATCTATCGCCGAAAGGATATACTCCAATCCCTCAAATTCCATTAGAAGCTTTTGAGTTACTATCTCAAAGAGCGGTAATCAAATGTCTTGAAGCTTTAAAGGATGGTGAAGGTTTAAAGAATGCAATGTCTGACTATGTAGTTATGGAAAGGGAACTTCAGACCCTCTTATCTCCGAGAACAGGAAACATTCCTAAGAAGATAGGATCTTCTAACTCCCTTTGGAATAGCTGGTAAGTAAATGTCTAAGCAGATTCTAACAGTCAATCTACAGGGATTATTTATAAATAATAACCCTATCAATGGAGATACAGCACCTCTAGGAAGTTGTAAGGAAGCTCTTAACACTGTAGTATCTAGACAAGGAATTATCTCTTCTAGACGAGGTTTTAGTAATTACTCTAATCAAATCATAGGTGGAGACATTTCATCTATTTTTCTTTATAAAAACAAAAAAGTTATTCATTCTGAAGACAGAATCTTTCGTGATGACGGAAACGGTGTATGGTCTGAAATAGCTTCTAACATTGAACTCGCTGACATTAGTTACAAGTTACGTTCCGTACAGGCCAAGAATAACTTATACTTCACAAGTAGCAAAGGGATAAAAAAACTAGAGTCCTTAACCAGTCCAGTTAAACAAGCAGGTATTCCCAAGGCATTAAATGGTAATGCAATACTTATAGATACAGGGGCTACTTGGTTAGCTTCGGGAACTAATGTAGCTTATAGATGTGTAATCGGAACTAGAGACGTAAATAATAACCTTTTACTAGGATCTCCATCACAAAGATTAGTAATTTCAAATACTGGTTTCAATGAGGCTTATGTTGACTTAACTTTTAACCTTCCAGATGGATTAACTACTGATTATAACGTAGAAATCTATAGATCCGAAGCTTCTGTAAACCTAGATGTAGAACCCTCGGACGAATTAAAACTTGCGGGTGTCCACAATATAACATCTACAGACCTAACTAATGGTTACATTAATTTTCAGGATAAGACAATTCCTGAAATGTTAGGAGTAAGTCTCTATACAAATCAAAGTCAAGAATCTCTAGTCAATGCTAATGATCCTCCACCCTTCGCAAAAGACATGACTCAATATAAAAACTTCACTCTCTATGCTAATACAAAACTTGTAGGTAGAGCCGAATTCAATTTCTTAGGGGTCGGTGGAGATGGTTTCAATCCTTCAAATACAATCACTATAGATAATGTAACTTACATAGGATCAACTGGAAACATTTCAGCGTTAGCACAATTCGAAATAGTTACTTCTGGAACTCCAGCTCGTAACATAGAAGAGACAGCTTATAATTTTGTAAATGTTGTAAACTCATATCCTGGAAATACTTCTCATTACGCATTCTATACCAGTTCGGCTAATGACATTCCTGGAAACGTAACAATAGAAACTAGATCTACTGGAGCCGATGCAATTAGTATAACCTCAAACAAAGGGACGGCCTTTCAACCTGATTTAACTACTCCACTTCTAACGGATAACGATACTTCACCGAATAAGATCTATATTTCCAAAGCAGACCAACCAGAAGCAGTTCCTCCAGCTAATTTCGTAACTTGTGGATCTAAGAACTTTCCAATCAAACGAATCATAGCATTAAGAGAATCAGTATATATCTTCAAACAAGATGGTATTTTTATGTTATCAGGAGAAGACTTTGTTTCATTTAGAGTAAACCTTCTAGATGATTCAACGCAATTAATCGCTCCGAATTCAGCTATATCATTTAATAACTCAGTTTTTGCATTTACAGACCAAGGAATTATTTCAGTCAGTGATTCAGGAGTGGAAGTAGTTTCTTATGACATAGAATCTCCTTTAATTCAATTATTATCTAATTCAAACATTAATCTATCCTTTGGGGTCGGTTATGAATCCGAGAGATCTTACATTCTTTTTGTTCCTGAAACGTCGGATCTTACAGCGTGTAATATCGCCTATGTCTTCAACCAATTCACGAATACATTCACAAAATGGAACGTAGGATTAGTTAAGGCAGGTGTTTTAGACAGAGCCGATAACCGTTTATATTTTGCTAAATCAGACAATAGATTACTCCGAGAACGTAAAGACTATAAATCTTCAGATTACTACGACCAAGAAATTGAATCTACTTTAGTTTCCTACTCAGGTAACGAACTTATTCTAGATGATATTCTAAACGAAATGAAGGTTGGTGACTCTGTATTCCAAGGATCTAGAAACGCACTTATTACCGAAATAGACATTAACACAAAAACTATAACAGTAGATAAGACATTAGATGGTTGGCTTGTAGATGAAGTAATAAAAGTAGTTAAACCTATAGATGTAAAGATAATTACGAATCCGATCACGGCAGGTAATCCCGCTAAAATTAAACAATTCATAGAATCTACCTTTCTATTTAATAACCCTTCATTTAGAAAACTAACTCTATCTTTTAATACGAACTTTAACGAGACATTTGTTAGAACAGACTTAACGTCATCATCTAGAGAAGGATGGGGGGAAATTCCTTGGGGACAAAACTGGGGTGGTAACACTGTTTCAACTGCATCATTCAGAACTCTTTACCCCGCAAATACACAAAGGGGTTTATGGTCTTCAATAAGAATCGAATCTAAACAAGCATTTAACTCATTTGAACTTATGGGAATCTCTGTAATTTGTTCTGATATTTCGGAGAGGTTCAAATAATGGCAAACCTACCATCACAAAAACGAATCCTAGAACAAGACCTTGGTTCGGACGTTCCTTCATGGACTAGAAAGTTATTAAGTCCTCTTAACTCATTCTTCGAGAGTTTATATTCTGCATTTAACCGAGACATTACTTTTCGAGAAAACATTAGGTGCGATTACAGAGACATTATAGTTACTACTACGGCAAACTATGACTCAAGAGAATTTACTCCGATTAAATTTAAGAACAACTTAAAAGAGAGAGTAGATACAATCCTAATCTCTCAAATCTCAGAGGATAGAGCTGTATTTACTCCAGTGTATGAATCCACTTCACTCGCTTGGAATGAGTATAACAAAGAAATAACTATTCACTATATTTCAGGACTCGAACCTAACAAATCTTATAAACTAAAACTATTATTATTTTAAATTACTAATTAACAGGAACTTATTATGGCATATCTAAGAGCGAAATCAAAATCAGGACAACCAGGCGAACTAGGACAACCAAACACTAGTCTTTCTAATACTGAAAACTCTACAATCCAAGGAACATCTAGTCAAACAGGAACCCCTTCTCCTAACAAGACAAGTAATTTTGTCGATATGAACACGTACTTAAAAAATAACGAAAAACAAATCAATGAGTTTGCAGATAAGTCAACAAGTGGAATCGTTAATAAGGCAAATACTATTGAATCCAACATTTCCGACGCTGACAGTAGATTTAAACAATCAGTAGCTAAAGATACATTCACAGAGGACAAATCCTGGTTAGATAATATATTCAATGATCCTTCTAAGTTCACAAAAGAGAAACCAAACGTAGATAGATTTCATACAATCAGAGACGACAAATGGTCTGGAGACACTTCATTAGAAGATCAACTTTCTGGATACGAAACTAGAAAGGACATTGATTACGTAGATGATCGAGCTGAAGCGTTTCAATCAAGGGAAGGTAGAGAAGGAATTTTAAAAGAACAAAATAAAGGGACTAGATACAGTCCGAACCTTTCGAAACTGGATGGAGCTTTACTACAGTCTTCTGATACGGCTCGTAACACTTTCATTGATAGAGGAAAAAACATTCAAAACAAAGACCTTCTTGGAAACCTTATAGGTAAGGAAGTCGATGCGAATAACCTATATAGAGATACAAAGAAAAAAAATACTGAATTCTCTACAGAAGCAAAGTCTAGATTTAATCCAACTTATACAGATCACAAAAACCAATTAACTGGATATGCTAACGAAGTAAATAAGAACGCTAAAAACCGTGATGATTGGGCTACAGGAATGAATATGCAATCACAGCCTGTATGGGTTCCAGATTATAATTATTCAGATGCTAATGGTTCTACAGGTACTTGGGTCAATATGCCAAATGCAGTAAATCCTTTCGAGTTAGGCGATCCTATGGGGGATCAAGAATTCAAAAACAAACTAAATTCACAACTTGGAGTAGATAACAAGGCCTACGATATAATGAGAAACAGAGATTCAGCGAATATCAATACTGTATCTACTCAAGAAGATTTAGCAAAATTACAGGCGTTAAATGAATTAGGTGGTGAAGAATTCGCTCAAGATTATTTAGATCCTAACGCATACAGAAACAGATCTCTTAGAAACTTCGGAGATAAAACAAACCCAAATCTATGGGATCAAATAATGGCTATTGATACAAATAGACGTTATTCTCCATCGAACTACTAATTAAGAGGAATTATAATATATGTTTGATAAACTAGCAGGTCTCGTCGGAATCGGTAAAGGTTACGGAAACGCTTTAAACCAAAACAATCAATTAATGCAAATGATGGGAGCAATCAATAAGCCCTATCGAATAGATAAAAATGAATACCAAGACGTTCAATTCGTCGATCCAAAATATGCAGGAGATCTAGAGGCAGAACTTCAGGGAGAAACTGCATTTAATGACATTAGCGATGATCCAGCCGTAAGGAATGCACAATTACAAGCCTTATCCGAAATGGAACAATTGGCAGATAAAGGAATCACTCTACAGGATGAAGCTAACCAAAGAAAATTCATAAACAGAGCAAATACAGAAGCAAGAGCAAATAGAGAGGCAATAGACCAAAACATGCAGGCACGGGGTCTCGGTGGTTCTGGTTTAGCATACACGTCAAAACTTATGGCAGATCAAGAGGCTTCCAATAGATTAGCAGAACAAGGAACAGACTTAGCTTCCGCTAATGCTGACAGAAGATTTAACGCAATACAAGGACTAGGAGATATGTCAGGAAGCGTAAGAGGACAAGATTATCAAATAGCTTCCAACAAAGCTGGAGCAAACGACGCTGTTAATAATTATAACACGAATTTAAAAAATCAAATTAACCAGGTTAATAACTCTAACCAACAAACATGGAATAATAACGTAGCGAACACACGTAACGACCAAACTAGATATAACCGAGACAACAAATTAAAAATTGAGGGAATCAATGCTGGTTCTGTATCTAATGCGAACAATACAACTACTAGTGGATTAACTTCTCTAGCTGGTTCCAATGCTAATCTACAAGTTGGTAGAGACCAAGCGATCGGTAATTTTGCAGGCTCTCTTTTGAGCGGTGGAGGAATGTTAGCTGGTGGAATGATGACAAAATCAGATAAGCGAGTTAAAAAAGATATTTCAAAACTAAAACCTTCAGAGGCTCTACGAGAATTAACAGGTCATAAGTTCAAGTATAAAGATTCGTTCGATGATGGAAACGATCATGTAGGATTCATGGCTCAAGATTTTGAAAAAGTTATTCCGTCGGCTGTAAGTAATGATGAAGACGGTTTCAAATCTATTGATTATGGAAATCCAGAAGTTCAAGCTATCCAACTATCCGCAATTTCGGAACTTCTTAACAAAATTGATAAAATTGAAAAGAAGGTAGCATAATGGCATTACTTAACAACCAACCAATACAAACGGGACGAGTTACTCCAGAGCAAAGAAATTCTATTAATGATTACTTAATGAAAAAACATTCTTTGAACTTCTTACCAGCTAATGGAGATCCTTCTTTAATTAATAAACTAAGTAGCGAAACTCCAGGGGAACAAATAGCAGTAACTCCAATAGAATCCAGATTGTCCGACATGGCAATGAATCCAAATAGACAGGCTAGTATTACCGACTCTTTAGATTATTCCAAGACAGTTCCTAGCGTTCAATCTAAGGTCGATGTCCCTACTCCTAAACCTATTAATCCAGAAGTTAAAGCTTATGTCCAAAAAAAGATGAATCCTCAATCTGAAACATCCAAACCTTCTGAAGCGAAGAAAGAAGATGAAAACCCTTTCGATTGGTCTTATGTTGCCCAAGGTATTTCCTCGTTAGGTGATGCTATGAGGGCGGGTTCTGGAGGTGCTTCTAACCAAGGTCAAATCGCTTCTACATTCCAAGGAATGAGAGATTCAAGAGACGCAAAAATAGAACAAGCGAAACTAAATGATCCGAATAATGAGAAAGCCGTAGAGTATAGAGATTTTATTAAGAATAACTTTAACCCTAAACTCTTAAAGGATGTAGACCTAAACAAAATGTCACTCTCTGACATGCAGTCTATGTATGGTCAAATTAAAGACCGTGAAGGTGCGGACTTACAACGACAAATGATGATGGCTAAAGCTGGAGCTGGGAAATCAGTTAAACCACCTACAGAGAATCAGGCGAAGGCAAAAACTTTCGGTGATAGAATGGCAATGTCCAATAAGATTATTTCACAAATTGAAACTAAAGATGATGGTTATAATCCTGGACAAATGAGTTCATTCGGAATGACTCCAGAAAGATGGAAATCTGATGATCGAAAAT
>NZ_RQHT01000003.1 GCF_004770905.1 Leptospira bandrabouensis
GAAAAACTTTAAACTGGAATACACCAGAAGAGGAAATCAGGAATCTTGTGCGCTAAATTCTTGAACCTACCTTTAAAAAAAGATACAAAGTAATGATCATGGAATTTCTACCATTACGACAAATCTGGCTCAATTTTAGTGTAAACAAAAAATATTGGATTTGTTTTGTGTTACTTTTTATTAGTTTTTCTTTCTTTCATTTGCCCCTTTTTTACGGATGAGTCTTGTAATAAAGAAAGCATTTCTCTGAATGAAGAACCTCCTAGGACTAAATATTTTTCCATCAACTCTGGGGTGATGATTGAAAGTGTAACTGTTGTTATATCTGGACGCGACAGAAATGCTACAATGGCACAAAAAGGACCAGGTAAAATTTCATGGATGTTAGATCTGAAATCAGCAGATTACCAGATTACAAAATATTTTGGTACCAACTTACTTTTACATAATTCGAATTTTTTTCTTCGTGAGAAATTTGTGTAATGAAGTTGTAGTTTTCGATTTATAAAAATTTCAGGGATTTGGATATATTACTATAAAAAGAATTTGTAGAGTAAAAATTTTCCTTGAGTCAACCGTCTCTCATTTGTTATTGGATGGTAGAGGTATTCAAATAATGAAACGTAGTCTCGTTTTTTTTCTGATCGTCATCTCACTATTTACTGGATCAGTTTTTGCACAGGGTAAAGTGGAAGGAAATGCATTGCGAATCAAAGGTGCATCATTTTTAGGAAGCCTTCGCACAGACCTAGAAAAAAGAAATTTTTACAGTGATATTGTTGGATTAGAATACAACCAAGATTGGCAAGGCAATCGTGGCACTTCCCTCATTAATGATTTTGGTTTTGATTATTTTCATTCATTGAATGCGGGAATTTTAAGTAATGTTTTTCTCGGTTTACATTTGAACCGATTCACTCGAGGTTATGAATGGAATTCCTATTATGCTACGGGACTTGGAATTAAGGAAGGTGATTACCGTTTACTTTATTCTGATATTAACTTAGGAATTACCCTGTCTCCTAGTTCTAACTTTAGAATTCTTCCCAAGTATGTCATTCGAAGTATGAGTCAAACTTTTGAAGGCAATTATTTGGGAATTGGTGGACCATCTTATTTAGGACAGGATACAAAAACTACTTCTGGCACTTCAGGACTCGTAGGTGTTGGTTTCGAATTTGATCTTAACGATAGAGCAACATTATTTGCAGATTTTTTACTTTTTGGACCTTTTCTCTTAAATTCAACAGGAACTTACAACTCAGAACAGTTTAGAGTTTATAACAATGGTTTTGGATTAAATTTTGCTAACGGTGGTTATACTTTCTATTCTGAAAAAATTAGTGTGGGGGGAAGTATCGTAGTCCTTCCAAAACTTCGCCTATTTGTTAGTTTTGAAAGAGAAAACATGACTGCTAAAGCGAAGAGTCCAGTCGCTCTTAGTTTTTATGGGGATACATTAGATCGAGTAGGCACATTAATGGAGTTTGTATCTGCCACGGCAGACCATCAAATTGCGATGTCCGGTATAAAAATTGGAGTCACTTACGATTTAAATTTGTAACTTTTCTTTTAAAAGTACTTGCAAATCCGAACCACTTGGAAGTAATGGTAATTACTCCTGGTGATTATGGAGAGAAGGCCATACCCGTTCCCATTCCGAACACGGAAGTCAAGCTTCTCATCGCCGATGGTACTATTGGGTTCGCTCAATGGGAGAGTAGGACATTGCCGGGTTAGCACTAATAACTCAATAAAAAAAGGCCAGCCGGAAGGTTGGCTTTTTTTTGTACCAATGAAAATCCATTGAGCGAACCCAATAGTATCCAGAACTAAATCGTTCGCGAAATGACAGACTTGCGACCCATAGGGAGCAAGGCTCGGACACTCGCCCGCGGAGCGGAAAAGCGAGTGGGGGAGGAAGTAGGACGTTGCCTGGTTAGTCATTATTGTTTATTAAGGCGTTCACGCAAGTGAGCGCCTTTGTTATTTGTGGGAGCTTTGTTTTTGCCGGCTGCTGTCCGCGACTCGCAGTAGCGGTCGCTGCCTCAAAATTAGAGCAAGGTGTCTTGCTCTAATTTTTCCGGCATGATTGCCGGGTGGATTTATCACAAAACCTACATGGCCTTCAACGATTAGCTGCTCGTTCCCTACGGGTCACTGCGCAGGATTGCGGGTTAATATCTTTTTCTATCTATAAATATAATTCTTTTTATCAATTTACAATCAGTTACCAATGGTTCGCGAAATGGGTGAGGCTTCGTTAGGAAGCCGAAGCCTGCTAGGATTTTTTCCTAAAGGTGATAGGGTTTTAAAAGGTAATTTAGAAATTAATGATATATTTATGTAATAAATTCTTAGATTATAATTAGAATTTTTTGTTTTTGCTATGAAAATATTTACAATGATGGATAGGAAAATTCAATTATAATTAGGTAGAATTACTAAATTCAGAAAGAAAAGAGTCAATTAGTAACCATTGATTTTTCTGAATCTTCCTTTTTGGTTTAGGTATTCGCTTGCACTTTTTTTAAATGCAATTTTAGTATTGGGAAGTGATGCAAAATTTGATTCCCAGTGAAGTATATTCTTCGCTGATTCTTCAATACTTATATGATGCCGTTATAGTTACGGATCTTGAATTTCGAATCACAAGTTGGAATTTAGCCGCGGAACGTATTTATGGATACAATGCCAAAGAAGTCATAGGCAAATCTGCAATGACTATTTTAAGAACAGTGCAGAATAATTCCACTAGAGAGAATCGTATAATAGAACTTCAGACAAACGGAATTTGGCAAGGAGAGGTATTCCAATACACTAAGCGTTCAGAAAGATTAACAATCCTTTCTGCCGTAAGTTTCTTGAAAGACAAATCTGGCCAAACTATTGGTATCATTGCGATCAATCGTGATATCACAGAAGAAAACAAAATCAAAGAAGAACTCGTCGATAGTGAAGAAAGATTTCGGATGAGTTTTGATAACGCAGGTGTGGGCGTTTGTATTTTGGACTTAAATGGAAAATTCCTCCGTGTTAATAAAAAACTAAGATCTATGTTAGGTTATGAGGAATTTGAACTTATTGGTAAAAGAACAAATGAGTTCGCTTATGAAGACGACAAAGTTTTATTTGATTCTTTTCGAGATTTGGCACTCAGCGGTTCCAAAGAAAATATGATCTATGAAAAGAGGTTTTTTTCAAAAGAGAAAAATATCCTTTGGTTTGAAATCTCAAATACATTAGTAAAAAATAGAGACGGCGAACCTTCGTATTTTGTTGTTCATATGAATGATATTTCTGGCCGTAAAAATGCAGAATTTCATTTGCGTAGCGCAATCAAAGAAGCGGAAAGAGCAAATCAGGCAAAATCAGAATTTGTCGCCAATATGAGTCATGAAATTAGAACTCCGTTGAATGGTGTGATTGGTTTTAATGAATTGTTATTAACTACCAACTTAGATTCGGACCAAAGAGAATATGTCCGTAATGCGATCAGTAGTGCGCATGGCCTACTTGGTATTATCAATGATGTTTTGGATATTTCTAAAATTGAAGCAGGAAAACTAGTTTTAAATGAAGTTACTTCCAACTTAAAACAAATTATTAATGATTCATTAGGTGTTTTGCGATGGAAAGCAAATGAAAAAGGAATCGAATTGAGGTTGGAAGAAGGTCCTGGAATTCCAGAAATTATTTTAATTGATGCCACTAGGTTACGGCAAATACTGATTAACCTTTTAGGAAACGCAGTAAAATTCACAGAAATAGGTGGCGTTGTACTAAAAGTCAATGCAACTGAAATCTCACCTCAAAAAATAAAATTGGAATTCGCCATCAAGGATACGGGGATAGGAATTTCAGAAGAACAGAAAACTCACCTGTTTCAATCCTTTTGGCAAGGTGAAACCAATTCTAAAAGAAGGTATGGAGGATCTGGACTTGGCCTTAAGATCACAAAATCTTTGTTAGATTTAATGAATGGGAAAATTGAGATTAAATCTGAGATAGGAGTTGGAACTGAGTTTCGTTTCTTTATCGAATGCAGTTTTGGAAAAGAGAATGTAGACCAAGATTCTGAAGGTAATAATGAAATCCATAAGGAAGAGTTGTCAAATTACCGAGAGTCAATTCTGTCTGATATCTCTCCCCGTATTTTAATCGTGGAAGATAATGAAATGAACCGTGAACTTCTGAAACGAATGATACAAAAATACATTCCCAATTCTAAAATCATCGAGGCTGTGGATGGACTGGAAGGAGTTCGCTTCTTTCGGGAATCCTTACCCGATTTAGTATTTATGGATGTACAAATGCCTAACATGGATGGTTTGGAGGCAGCAACGGAGATCCGTAAACAGCCTTCGGGTTCGAAAATTCCAATCGTTGCACTGACTGCCGGTGCTTTGTATGAGGAACGAAAAAAATGTTTTGAAGTTGGAATGGATCAATTTTTGACCAAACCGATTGATATCTTAGCACTCAATGAAATTCTATTCCATTATTTGAATCGATCCACACTCGAATAGAGTAGCAAAAACTTTCGAACCAAAACATTTTGTCCAAAATGAGACGATTTCCCTTTTTAGCTTATCTTGGTCCTGGACTATTGTATGCCGGTGCCGCCGTTGGTGTTTCTCATCTTGTGCAATCGACTCGGGCGGGAGCTGTCTACGGTTACGGACTCCTCTTTGTTGTGATTTTTGCCAATTTGATCAAGTATCCGTTTTTTGTTGTTGGAACCAGATATACGATTATTACAGGAAAATCGTTGTTAGATGGATACGAAGCATTGGGCCGATTGCCCGTTTGGATTTTTTTCTTCATATCGATCGGAACAATGTGTATCATTGTTGCTACAGTAACACTTGTTACTTCTGGTTTGTTTTCAAATTTACTGGGTATTTCTTTAGAACCTTGGTTACTTTGTGCCATCATATTGGTATTTTGTTCTTTATTACTTGCGATCGGTAAGTTTGCAGCCCTTGACGGACTCATGAAGTGGATAGTGGTTCTTTTAACCGTCTCTACCATTGTTGCGATGATTTTATCTTTTTATGCAGCCATTCCTAAACTGGAAACGGTAGGAAAAACATTTTCTATTTCTGATTTAGGTGACGTTGCTTTTTTAATTGCACTTATGGGTTGGATGCCAATCCCGATTGAAGCGGCCGTATGGCAATCCGACTGGACACTGGCGAAAAAAACTCCCGATGGAAAACTTCCACCAATGAAATATGCAATGATTGATTTTAACATTGGTTATATCGGCACAACATTACTTGCTGTTTGTTTTTTGGCTTTAGGTGCAAACATGATGTACAATACCGGTGCTGAGTTTTCTTCTCAAGCTGTGAGTTTTGCATCTGAGTTAGTTAAATTATATACTACCGCGATTGGATCTTGGTCTTATCCTATCATTCTTATCGCTGCCTTTTTCACTATGTTTTCCACTACGCTTACCTGTTTTGATGCATACCCGCGAGTGGTATCAAATGCAAGTCGTCGTTTATTCAAACCTTTAGAAAAAATTCCGACAGAAAAACTTTACTGGTATTGGATCGCCATCGTGGGTGTGGGTTCTATTTTAATTCTAATGTTTTTTAGAACAAATATGAAGAGTTTGGTGGATTTTGCCACGACAGTCTCTTTTCTAAATGCACCTGTTCTTGCCCTGATCCACCATTTGATTTTATTTGGAAAAGAAATTCCAAAAGAAGAAAGGCCAAAACCGTGGATGAACTTATTATCTTGGTTTGGAATTCTATTTCTCTTTGGTTTTTCCATCTATTATATCAATATCACTTTTCTTTAAAGTATGGAGAGAGAAAAAACACATTCCATTTTTTTCTCTCTTTCTCCACTTCTTTATTTAACTCTTTCGATTCTTTTTTTTCGATTTGTTTGGGTAATACCATACCCTCATCCAATGGCATTGTTAGTTGCGGGAGTTTTATCTTTTCTGCAAAGAAGAGATCGAAAACTCCTGTTTTTAAAATCCGCGTTTCGTAAAAATTTTCTCTCTGTACTACCGGCAATGGAGATTCTTTTTTTTGTAGGGATGCTCATTGCTTCTTGGGCGTATACAGGTGTATTACTTTTAATGATACAAACAGGAATTTTGTTTCTACAACCTGATTATTTTTTACCATCCTTAGCGATTGTTTCTGCCATAGCTGCTATGGTTTCTGGTTCTTCCTGGACAACGGCGGGTACTCTTGGTGTTGCTCTTATGGGTGTGGCAGAAGTCATTTCTTTTCCACAAGCAATGGCCGCTGGAGCTATTGTGAGCGGATGTTATTTTGGCGATAAACTTTCTCCTCTATCAGATACTACCAATTTGGCATCTAGTCTAACGCACGTTCCTATTTGGTCACACATAAAGCATATGCTTAAGACAACTTGTATCAGTTTTGGAGTGGCTATCTTTGGTTTTTATATTCTTAATCTTTTTGTATGGGATGCAAATCAAGTATATGATTCCACTTTGCAATCAAGTCGTATATTGCCTGATATAACAAACCAAATTTCTTGGTTCAAATTTATTCCTGTCATTTTGGTGTTTGGATCCGCATTATTTAAGTTACACATTAGAGTTTCGTTGGCACTGGGTATTGTGTCGGCCATTGCATTTAGTGTAATGGAATCCGGCTTCCATTTTGATATTGTTAGGACATTAGTGTTTGGATTTGAATCTCATTCAGAAAATGAAGTATTGGACCGGTTTTTAAGTGGAGGAGGGGTTGTTGCCATTTTGCCCACCGAAATTTTAATCCTCGCCGCTGTTTGGTTTGGTGCTGTCGTCGAAGGTTATGGATATTTAGCCGAAATTTTAATTCAAATTAAAAACTGGGCCAAAGATCGCTCGGATATTTTACTATCTACAATGGGGACAGCTTTTCTTTTAAATATGGTGACTGCGGACCAATATTTATCTTTAGTCATTCCTGCACGTGCCTTTCGTAGTCTTGCGGAAGAAAAAGGAATCCCAGAAAAGGATATCTCACGTTCTTTGGAAGATTCCGGAACCATAACTTCTCCACTCATTCCTTGGAATAGTTGCGGTGCATTTATGTCAACATCGCTTGGCGTTTCGGTGTTTTCATTTTTTCCGTTTGTTTTCTTTAACTTGTTTCATATCATTCTATCTGTAACACTCTTACTTGTTGTCAAAAAAAATCTAAAAGTTCATAGTTGAACTTACGAAGTTCACATAACAGATAATCTGTGCTTTAAATCAAGGGTAATGTAGTATCAATATTTTTCGGATGAATTATAAATTCCTCCCATGTTACCAAAAATATTAGATGAAAAAATTTTACCATTAATCGAAAAAGCTCGTGTTTCTAACGATCCCAATATTGTAAAAACGGATTTACCTATCTGGATGGTGGATCGTTTGGCCAAAAAGAGAAAAATTACGGAAGATGAAAGTTGTGAAATGGTCGTCACCATTTTAGAAGTATTTTCAAAAATGTGGGCTCTTAGTTTAAACTATCATCTAACAAATGTTCTTGGTTTTTTTGTGACTTATGCTTTTAACCAATATAGGAATCGATTTCGTAAAACAGAGATTTCTGAGACAGGAGAACTATATCTGCAATTGTGGAACTACGACCAACCTGCCAATGCGGAATTTCCCGCAGAAACTTGGGAAGACACAAATCCGGTAAAAGCTGAATTGGAAAAACTTCCAACGTTAACTGCGCTCGTACTTTCTTTACAATTTGATTTACCAATGAAACAGAACATAAACCAACTCCTTCTTTGGAAGTTAAGAGAAACTAATCATAATGTGGAAATTTTCTTTCGAGAGTTAGAAGAGAAACGTTTTCGACAACGCCAATTATTAGCCCGGCTTTCGGGAATGATCACTCGTTATACCAGAAAACTTTACGAAGTGACTGATTTAAATCGCAGAAATTGGTATCTAAAACAAAAGAAAGTCTGGATTTTGAGACGGGCAAGAGCCTATGATCGAAGTTTTTTATCCGAACGTGAGATCGCAAAGTTATTGGGAATCTCCAGAAAGGCAGTTCGCAATCATCTGTCACAGGGAAAACATGAACTTCGAAAAGCCGGTAAAGAATTATTACACTATGCGTAAAAATTTGCTTTACATTCGGTAAAATCGAAGGAATTTAATGGCAACACCACCTTCCGAAGGGTTATGAAAATCAAAGTTACTAGTAAAAACGACGTGCACATCATTAAAATTGAAGGTGCCATCAAAGCCGGAAATGAGTTCGAACTATCTGAAAAGATTGAACAGTACATCAAAAAAGGCCAAGTCCCTAAATTTATCATCGATTTGAAAAAGGTTCCTTTTATCAACTCAGCTGGATTAGGGACATTTCTCAATATTTACAAACATATTGATGGCCTGAATGGTAGACTTGTATTTGCGAACTTAAATTCCGATATCGAGAACCTTATGGAAATCACGAAACTTTCTAGTGTTTTCGAGATCTATAAAACTCTGGAAGAGGCCGAAGACTCCTTCGAATATTAATCGCTAGAGGCGATTCTACTAATGAATCCAATCCTGAAGGTAAGTTTAGGAGTCGCCAAAACAAAAACCTTTCGCTGGTTTCTCGTTCTATTCCTACTCTACAAATCTATATTCAATGTTTTTACCGCTGACCTGATGGTCCCTAGACTTTTTTCCCATTTTACTTTGGGAAAAATGGACGGAAATTTTCGTTGTTTCTCTCTTTTTTTTGGAATTGAGATCGAAGATTTCCGGCTGTATCCAGGGTTTCCTTTTGAAAGTAATCCATTGGCAGAAGCGGGACGGATCCGACTACGTTACAACCTTCCTCTTTTGTTTTTTGGAAAAATTAAAATCTCAGAAATTGGCCTCCAGAATGCCAAAATCAATCTAGAAGAACGATCGGGGAAATGGAACTTTGATTCCATAACAAAACCTACTGAGTCTCTCCTGCAGGAGCCGTCATTAGAATCCAAACCACCATTAACGGAAATCAATACCTATCTTCCGTTACAGGCAAGTGTTTCTATCAATTTAGATTCAATAGCATTCCAACTAAAACGTGATACAGGCAATTTACATTTTTTTTCAGTAGAGGATCTTTCCTTACAAACGGAATTGGAGACCAATCGATTTACGAAAATCCCCTTTGATCTTTCTGCACTCAACCAGTTGGATCATATTCTATTATCTCTCAATACATCTAAACCAATTCCATTGGATTTAGATTCAGAAGAACTTAGATGGAAACAAACCATTCCACTTTCTTTAAGATTTGAATGGGATCGAACTGTTTCACCTGAAATGTTTTTGTTTACAACTGATATAGGAAAAGATGATCTTTTGCTCGAAGTTCGTGGTAAACCTGTTCAATTAGGATTGCGCCTGTTATCCGACATTCATTATGATAATCAATTAGACCAATTAGGTATTAACCAATTTGATCTTAGAGTATTGGGACAATCTTGGGTAAGTTTATCCGGCTCTGTCAAAGATGTATCGAAAGATACTCCTAAAGTAGATATTGTAGTTGGAAAATCGATTGTGCAGTTGACTTCTCTCCAGAAATCCATAAACCAACTGAAAGGTATCGTTCCTGAAATGAAGTTGTCTGGAGAACTCTCTTTGGAAGGAACAGGGGTTAGTGGGGATTGGAAAAATGCAAATGCAAATTTAAAATTAAGGACATCCCAGTTAAATTTAAAAATTGGAAAAGCAAAAGCACACTCTCTGCCATCCGCTTTTTTAGATATTAGTTCCCAATTGAATTTTGCAGACCAAAGCCCTTTATCAGCAGCAAAACCTTTTCCTTACATAAAATCTTTGAGGATTTCTCCCTCACATATTGATTATAACGGTGCTTCATTATCTTTATCTGGTGAATATTTTGAATCGAAAGGTTTGGATTTTAAAATAAATGTAGATAAATTACAGTTAGGTGATTATGTATCGGGCCTTGGTGGAAAACTTCAGACGGATCTTGGATTGAGTGGTGAGTCGTTTGCTAATCTACTCGTTCATAATAAAGCAAAAATTGATGGTTTTCGATACCAATTGGATCGATCTAGGTCTCCTGCTTCTTATCTAGGTTTAGATTTAAGTGTTTCCTTATTATTCGATCGTCCTTTTGGACTTTCAGAAATCAATATATCCGATTTAAAATTAGAACAAAAAACAGTTACTGGAAATAAGGCATTAGAGTTAGATATAAAAGGAAATTTGCTGACGGGGCCAAATTTAGTCGCAAATATACAGCCGTTAGGTTTACATGTTTATACTCCAAATTTACTACTTGTACTACCATTAGTATTAAAGGAAAAAATTTCTCCTATCCAGAACCTCCTTGGTAATCATCCAATTTTAAAGCTGAATACCCGTTATTCTGCAACAGGTTCTACAAAGAAAATTTATGCGGATTTGCGTGCTGAATTACCAGGTTTGGAAATCAAGGATCTAAGATTAACTACAGACCTTTCTTTAGTTGGTGCAGATACAAACGAAATTAATATCAACACTTTTAAAATGAATGCCTTCGGAGGCATTTTGAACTTGGTAATCAATGGAAAGTTACATAAAACTTCGAAACCAAAACCACTGTTAGGTCCTTATTTTGGAAATTTGGATTTAAAGTTTGGTCTGGTATCCGCAAGCCAACAGTATTTAGCGAAAGGTCTTAGTTTTCATGGTGATTTAGGGTTAAATTTATCCATTCGTGATTATGACATTAATGGAGAATTCCATTCCAAGGTTCCTTTATTATCCTATACCAACCAAAAGTGTCCTGGCGAAAATTGTAAGGCCTATGTATTAGAGGAAGTCACTGCAAAAATTCCGATCCAACATAATTTGGCGAGAGATAATGAAGATAGTTTAATCGTTGGTGATAAATCCATTTTCATTAAAAATTATGGTCGCAACAATATACCCAACCTAACCATTCGGCAAGTTCTCGGGACCCATCCAAACATTCCTAATTTACCATTTGAATATGTTAAAAGACAAAAAGATGGACCGGGACTTTCAGCGTTTATTGAATATAAAGAAAATTATGCAAACATAGAATCTTTGCGGTCCTATTCACTGGATGGTTTGGTTTTAGGAAAAAACATAATTTTTAATTTAGGAAATTTGGATCCTAGATCTATGGAATTTCGGGGAAACTTCTTAATTAGAGATATTGATTTAAAACAATTGATGGCTCCCAAAGTTCGAGATAAAATCGACGATGGAAAATTAAAAGCTGATCTTAATATATCTTTACGAGATTTGAGTGAGCCAGTTGCTAATTTGGATTTATTCTTTTCGATCTTCCAAATTGGCCGTGATTTTGGTAAAAGTGCTTTAAATGTTATTTCTCCTCAAAATTTCCTTATAGATCGCATAACAGATAGTTATTCAATCAATAAGATTGATGTATCTCTTTCTAAGGGATTGGTATATGCTGATGTATACTTCAATCGATCTTTGTTGTCTTTATTAATTAATCTTGAAGATGGTAAAATTTCTCAACAACGAATGCCGCTTGCAAACTTTTTGAAACGCGCGCAAAGCGAAATCCAAACATACCAAGAGTGAGGTATTTATGAAACGTCTAGTTTTATTTTTTTTAATAGTGGGATGTAAATCCATCGTTGATTTAAAAGTTCCTCCCATCACCATTACCAATGCACAAACTGCGGCAGAAAAACAAATGGTAGGGGAAGATCGTGAGTTAGAGAAGGAAGGTTGGTTAATAGCTTCCATCCAATCATCATCGAACGGCAGATCCTATCGCGAAAAATCTGCAAGTGATGATACAGACCCAGAAATCAAAGCACATAGAATCCGTTTGAATTACTTGTTACCTGAAGTCAAACAATACAAACTGCACGGAATCGTTGGAGAAACTCCTTCCGGATTTATTAAATTAAATCCATTGGCATTGAGTTTACCCACTTATTCTCAATATGAAATTCCGGCAAAACGAAAACGTGTAGAAGATGTGATTGTTTATTTGAATGAATCAAGAAAGGCTATCTGGGAAAAAGAAGTTTTGAATCAAAAGAAAAAAGGTAAAAAAGAAGAAGAGTTACTCAAATACAAACAATCCTTAGTGGAAGAATATTATAAATCTGTATTGGCAGGTGAGTATTTTGAAACTGCTTCTGGCAGATGGGAGAAGTTACAATGAAACCTTTCAAATGGTTTCCTTTTTTCTTTTTTCTTTTTTCGCCAATCCTTTTCTTTCAATGTATTTTGTTTCAGAAAAGTGTTAAAATGACAAATGTCGATTTCGATTATTCGGCTATTTCGAAAAACTATTTTTCTCCTACTCAATCGAAACCTTTCCCTTTAACTGTCCAACGTGGAAATAACATTTATAATTCGACCACAGGAGATGGAAGGTATTTGTTTTATGCAACAGATCAAAAAGGAAATTTCGATATTTGGTTTCGAGATCTAAAGAGTTCTGTTGTTGTACCGGTAACAAACCACCCTTTCTCCGAAACGAAACCTTCAATTTCTCCCAATGGAAAATATCTGGTATTTGTTTCTGAAGAGTTCGATTCAGAAGGTGATTTAATTCTTTTGCCTATGGACATTGAAGAGTGGACTCGCGAATTACTCAAAGGAAACCGATTCATCGATGATAACTTTATAAACCTAACAAACCAACCAAATAAAAATGGTGAGTATACAAAAGGGGTTATTGATACTGATCCTGTTTGGTCTACTGATGGGGAAACTATCTATTTTGTTTCAGATAGATTTACTCCTGGTTTACCAAATCTTTGTGCATTAAAAGTAGGAAATCCTAATCAAATTTTGCAGATTACTTCTAAGGGAGCAAGTTCTCCCTATGTTTCTTCTGATGGAAAAATAATTTATTTTATTTCCTATTTTGAAGATTCCAAAGGAGAGATATATAGTTATAATTTAAGTAATTCTTTAATTCAAAGAATTACAAAAAATGCTTATCTTGATTTTTCTCCAACTGTCGATTCTAAATCTAAAAATTTATACTACGCTTCCATTAGAAAAGATACAAACCAAAATGGGAAACTAGATGAAAGAGACCATAGTGTTCTTGTTGTGATGAATTTAGAGACAGGCGAAGAGAGGATTTTATCTTCGGGTGAAACTTCTAATTTTGATATCCGTTATTCAAATTTCAATGGTGGTTCTATACTTTTTTCTGCTTCGTATTTTAACGCGATCAATATATATTTTATACCAGAAAATGGAGCCATACCTAAACAGCAAAACATCACAGAGCAATACCAATATGCAAAAACTTTTACAAGTGGACAAAGTTTAGAAGCGTATTTTTTAGCATTGGACTCTGTGGAATTGTTTTATTCCGATGATGTACTTTTCCCAATATATTCTGCAAGAATCGCCGTTTTGAAGTATTCTTCATTACTTAGGGTTGGAAAAAAAGAAGAAGCTAAAACCTTTTTAGAGTTTTATCGGAATCGTTTGAAATTAGAGCCTAACAAGAATTATTTTGCTCAGTTGCTTTTGCAGTGGGAAGAGTCTAAACGTTCGGATAAAAAATTCAACCTTATTCAAGAAATACAAAATGTGCCGCAAGCCAAATGGACTAAGGATGCAGAAGCAACCTTGTATCATTTATATGCTGATGAGTTGGAAAAAGATAAAAAGGGAATACTTGCTTTTGATTCTTTGAAATTAATTTACGAAAGGTTCCCGGATTATCATCAGATCGACGAAATTAAACGTAGATTAGGTGGGTTTGAATTTAAACCGAATTCTTTGAAGCTATCTTTGTTATACCAAGAGATGATTTTGGAATGGGAAAAGGAAAAAAACAGGTATTTATCGAATCCTTCTGTTCCCTTTTCTAACGATAAAAAAAGAGACCTTCGTTATCTTTTGGAAGATGTAATTCAAAAAATTTCAGAGAATCGAAATAGCGAAATGTTGATTTCACATCTGGATGTCATTCTCTCCGAACCTGAAACAAAAAATATTTCACCATATGCAATTACTTTGAAGTATTTGAAAGCAAAAGCACTTTCCGATATTCGTAAGTTTAATGAATCCAATGTAATTCTGGATTCAATCATTCCTATTCCTGTAAATATAGATTTGGAACCACCTGGTAAACCTTCCGTTTTTGAAACTCCTTCATTTATCGCTGAATATAAAACCCCAATTTTATTGCGTGCCAATTTATTGAAGTATTATAATCAAAAAGCTGTAGGCAATACGACCGACGCACTTCGTAATTTAAAAATTTATTTAGAGTTTTATGATCCAATACTGGGTGTTGATTTAGGGGAAGAAGATATTCAAAGTGCTTTCTTCTATTTTGAAAATAAAGCCGTTGAGTTTGAACGAATAGGGGATTTATTGCAGTCCTCTTTTCATTATTTTTTTAATAACCAAAACATGTTCCTAGTTAAAACAAGGAACTTGTATCTAGATTCTCTTTATAAAGAATATGCAATTTATTATCAACGTAAGATGGTTGATACAATCTTTCGTTTTGGGAAAAAGATTCGTGAGGAAGAAGAACGAGCCCTTTTGAACCAATTAAATATCCTAAGTAAGGATAAGTTGAATGTTGTCGGGAATTTATCAGGTGTTACTTCGATTTTCACTGACAATGAACTCCTTCGTGGTGTTGTCGATATTAAAGACTTCGAAAAGATAGAAGTATTATCTGAAAAAGCGCTCAGTTGGACAGAGTTATATTACAAACAGGCGGTACCTCGAGCAAGGCCGTATTTAGATTTAGCAACTCTCTATGGATATTCTTATTATCTAATCAATAAATACGTAACTTTCGAATCGTATTATTATTCGACTGGGACTATGACAGATGTTCGTAAAACGGAAATTTTAGAAAATTTTAAACGAGCCGAGTTGGAACTACGTTGGATCATTTATGCAGATCCTACGCATTATGATGCATACCAATTGCTTGGATGGTTGTATCAGTATGTTGATTTAATCAAAATGCAAAAAAATCCTAAATCTGGAATAATTGATTCTGAAGTTTATGAAAATCTTTATAAAAAATATTTTCCTGACAAAAACTTAGAAGCAAATATAGAACTTTATAATCAAATTTTAGTATTTCTTGGGGAAGATTACAGGGATCGCAAAGTAATTTCTGATCTTAATTTGAATTTGGGAAATAACTATTTTTTACTTAGTAACTTTCCAAAAGCAAATGAAAGTTATAGAAAAGTAGAAGATGTGTCTCAGTTTTTATCTGTAAAAAATCAATTTGAAGGATACAAACAAGAGGCTATTTATCGTTTTAATTATGGTAAGTCCTTGATTTACCAAGGCCAATATAAAAAGGCTTCTGATCAATTTTCTAAATCTATCGACATTTATTTTAAAAATGAGTATTACCTATCAATTAATGAACATGCTTCAGACCCAAATTCAATCACTTTAGGAAAGTTAAATTCGATTCGTTCCAAATTAGCTTTGCTTTTTTCGTTAAAGGGGCTTTCAGAATTAGAATCAGGAAATTTTGAAGATGCGATTGTTTCGTTTCAAACAGCAATTGCTTATAATAAAGATGTAAAATTCATTAGCCCAGTGAATTTAGCCAATTATTTAGCAATCGCATTTCAGAAAAGTGGACGTTTCCGTGACTCCTATCAGATGTTAAATGTTGCTGAAATGGAATACAAAACAAACCAAGAGTCCTTGTTGCAGAGATACAAAAAATGGAGTTTCTGGAATGTGATTTTCGGCGATAATGTAAGGGTGATTGGAGATGGAAGATTTCCTGGAGAATTTCCTAATGATTTTAAATACCTTTTAACATTGGGAATACGAATTGAAAATCATATTGAACAGGAAGAATATACTGCTGCTTTATCAGAGATAAAAGTTAGGAATGAACTGATAACTTCTAACAATTTGGATGATACGATCATAGGCAAGAATATTCTCGCTAAATCTAGGCAAGTGGAAGCCCAAATTTATCAAAGAAGTGAGCTTCAAGAAGAGGCAGTAAATCATTATAAAGAATTAGCTGATATCCTTTTAGAGAATCCAGCAAATAAAGGTTTTGAAAAATTATTCCAAAATTATGGATCTTCTGTATTTGCACTTCAAGAATCGACAACTTTTCCTTTGGAAACAAAACGCAAACTTTTAAATCAATTTTTGATGCAGATGGAATCTTGGAAAAAAAAGGAAGAGGCAAACTGTTCGGATGTTCCCATTGTTTGTTTTAATCGTTTTAGAATGGATACTCCTAGGTTCGATATAGTTTATGGAACTGCGCTCTATTATGAATCTCTTCTTTTGGAAAAGGAAGGAAAAGACTATAACAATACTCTAGCAAAAGCTGCTGAATTACTGGAAAGTCCAGGTCTTGTGGACCCTAAAATCATTGGACTTTCCACTGATCCAATATCACGCCAATCAAGAGTTCGAATTCAGCTAAACTTATATACTATCTATATGAAGTTAGGTGATAGGATTCTTGCAGAAAAAAAATGGAAAGAAGCATCTGAGCTCGCTTACGAATTCCGATTGGATGAAGAAATGTTTTGGGCCAATGCTCAGAGATTCAAATGGGAACACTCCCTAAATATTTCGGAAAGAAATTCAAACTACTTTTCATACGGTAAAGAGGCTATTCAGGCATATCAAACGAATCTGAGTGTCCGACTTTTTTCACCAAAATATAGGTTGATTGATTTTTTAGAAACTCATTCGGAATCTCAACTGGAATCTCAACAAACAAAAAACATAATCAATCATTGGGAAAATTTTAGAAGCCTGGAGTTGTTTAGAGATTTGGTATCAGCTCAATTTGAATTTGAGGATTCCAAATCGAATTTATATTATCAAGATTTGATCAAATGGATGAAAGGATATCGTAAACTAACCAATACCATTTCCGAAAAAGCTTTGAAACGTGAGTCAGTTGCAAATTCACTGAAACAACAAACCGTAGAAATTCAGAATTTGGATGGAATCATAGGAAAACTAAAAAATGTATCACCAGAACGATCTGCATTTTTAGAACCTAAACGATTGGGAAATGAAGAATTTTTTAATGGATGGATTGGTGTCTTTCCAACGAACGAATCGTTATACTTTTTCCATACAATCCAAGGAAGGTTGCAAACAACAATCTGCAAATCAATATCAGAAATAAGTGAATGTCTACCGAGTAAAACGGAATCTATACCAAAAATTCAAATTATTGGTAGGAAAGCCGATGGGACATTGATTCGGAATATCGTAAATGAATATCATAAAATAAATTCTTATCCAGTTATTTTGTTTGATCGAACTCACAATGAGTTGTTTGCGGAGAGGAATGAACGTCGCTTAAAGTGGGTTACTATTTATGGTGACGTGGAAAAAAACAGAGAGGATAAGAATGTTAGGAGTCTTTCTTCTGGAAATTTAGGTGTATATCTTTATGACACCGATTATTTAGTAAGCAAACGTTCTATCGAAAAACAAACTAGTTTATTTGGTGATGAAAAATCAAATGTCTTTCCGTTACGTGAAATTTTTCAAGGAAGTGGAACTGAAATTTCCGTCATTGGACTTGATGACTCAAATTTTATAACGCAAAAACAATGGAATTTGCTCGGTAAATTGTATGAAGTTCTTCGTTCAAAAAGAATTCAGAATCTAGTGTCATTTTCGCCTTCAAAAACGGAAGATTATACTTCGATGAAGTTGGAAACTTTTGCTAAGGATTCAAATCGTCTTTTGATTGGAAATTGGAAAGAGTTTTCTATCCCAAAAGATGGATTAAGTGAAAAAGCAAAGGAATTTATACGTTTAGGTTTCGAAAAAGAAAAAACCAAAGAGATTGCGGATTCCTATGAAAGTTATTATACCGCATCAACTTTATTAGATGATAATGATATGGTATTGCCTTCGCTTGAATTGAAGTTGGCGAAATTAAAAACGGAAATTTTCCCAAATGTTCCAAGAATTTCCATTTATAAACCGCTTTGGCTCAAGTATGCCAAATCTTCTTTTCAAAACCAAATCCGTTACGAGTATTTAGTTTCCTGTTTTTCCTCAAAAGATAGAGAAGAATGTAAATACAGCTCCTCAGATTTTATAGGTAAAGATAAAGATTCATATATGGGTGCACTGGAATTTTATGATCAACTTCGCAGTGGAAATGTTAAAGATATAGCCCTAAAAAATGAACTTAGAGCCAAATTAGAAACAACAGAAGATCCATTTTTGCAAGCTTATCGATTGGGTTCATTGTACATCCAAAACTATATGTTTTATGAAGCAGAATCGGAAACAAACAAGTTATCACAACTTGCAAAAACAGCCAAAGAAAAAACCGTTGTTAAAAATCGTATTTTAGAAATTTACTTTCACAAGGGATTTTTGTTAGGTGATAAGAGTATTTATCTAACACCACTTACATCCACTTCTGCTTATAATTATGGATTTAAAAAAGATTGGAAAAATTTTGATGAAAAAATCCTATCTCGGGATTTTACAAAGTTTGGATACTCTGATTCTATTTATGATTCCTATCGTTTGAAATTGTATTCTGCATGGAAGGAACAACTTCAAAATGGTTATTTTGAGGCTATGTCCTTAACGCCAGAATATTTAACAAGTGGCGAATCTGTTCTTACTAAACTTTCACACTTGAATAGAACACTTTTTTTTCATTTGCTCCTTAGTTCTGTGCCATTTCAAAAAAACAAAGAAGTGAATTCTTTGGTGGAACTTTTGGTTTCTGAAGAATTAAAAGAAGGACGTAGTTATCGTACATTGTTTTTCAGATTGGAGCTCGCAAAAGCTTTGTTACTTCGTGGTGAATCGGATATGGCCGATTCCTTAGTTTCAAAAATTCAGTCTATGGACAAAGAATTAGGGTCAGGAAACCAATTTTGGCAAGAAAGATGGAAAGACTTCCAGTGGAAACGTGATTTTCTTAAAAACCAATCATCCACAGTATCACTTTCTAGCCCGTTTTTGAAACTTTTCCAAGATGCTAAATCAAAGAAACCTGAAGAGTTTGTTTCTATGTTAAATGAATTTAACAAAAGAAATAAAACGGAATATTTAAGTCCTGAACTGAAAGAAGAGTATGAATTTTTGTTTTATTTTCTTCTGCAACAAAGTTTGGAAAAGAATAGTTCTGAGAGTTTTTTTGATTTAGCGGTGGCTAGGGAAATATTTCGATTCACTTCCAATCGGTTTTCTAATAACGAACTTTATGTGAAACATATTCCTTACTTCGAAAGTTATTCGGAACGACTAAAAAAGAAAATGGTTGGGAAACAAGAGTTTCACGGAATTTTTGACCTTGGTAAAAAAACTTATTTATTGAGTTTTGCTTCTGGAAAGTCGCTAGGTCGTGAGATGTTTTCTGATAATAAATCTATCTATAGAGAGTCAGTGAAATATTTCCGTTCCGCTGAATCAGATGACCAAGAAGTGATATTAAGAGAGTCTCTTGCTGATAAATACCGAACCAGTTTGCGATTGAATAAACTCAGCAGACATTATATTTATAGTTCGGGCCAACATGCGGTGGTTCCGATGGTTTTACCTGATACAGAATTTTATTCAGTCGCTTCTGTATCCGATTTTCTATCTAACCCTGCTTTGAAGTTTAATTCGATATCTCCTAAAAAACCTGAAGTATCTGTATTTGGATGGAGATCTTCTCTTGAGAATGAAATAAATGCAGGCCTTACATTATGGGAAACAAATGGGAAAAAGGATGTTTTTTCCCCTTATCAAGTTGATTTTGCGGAAATTGGATGGTGCCAAAACAACTTTCTTTGTATTTCAGAAAACCCTCTGTTTGATGTTACAAATAGGAATGTAAATACTGCTAGGATTTATGCAAATCAAAGAGTGGGCAGTTCCGCACAGTATACGAATGATTTTAGCGGTGTGGCTTATTATTTGGCCAAAGAAAATCCCGGTTTATTTGTGTTACATTCGGGTATTCAAACAGGAGTCCACAATTTGTTTTTCCTAAAAGAATTCTTTAAAGCTGATGAATTGCCTAAACCATTACATATTCGATTAGCAGAGGGTAAAGAAGCTGCGAGGAATTCTGCGATTGATGACCGTTATTGGATGGGTTATAAACTTTATACATCGGCAATGATTGAAGACTAACGAGTTTCGTTTAAGAACTGTTTGCGGGTTTCTTCCGGCAATTCAAAGAGTTTTTTTACTTCTTTATGGAATTGTCGAAAGTCCTCACCAGATTTTATAAATAAGGATTCAAAACTGACTTCTCCCGAATGGTATCGTAAGGCACCTAAAAAGTCTTCGTTATTCCAATCACGTGTTAAAAACTCTTTGGCTTTTTCTTCTGGAACCAGTTTTTTTTGAATCACTTCTTCTTTGAATTTTGCCATAATGGATCGTTTTTGGTTCCATTTGTTTTCGGTATCTAAATCGGAAGCATAAAGAGTTTTTAATTCATCCGCATATTTTTGCAAAAGTTTTATAGTAACTTCTCTTTTTAGTTTTTCTTTTTTGAATTTCTGTAAGCCAGCGCTACTTTTCCCTTCTTTTTCTGTGTAGTATCGCTCTATCCCTTTTTCTTCCACATAACTAGCGTATGATTCATTTAAAGTTGAATCTCCCGGTAAATAAACCGTTGCATGTGCCATTTCATGGAAAACTAAACCAACCAACCTATGATCAGGCCAGTTAAGTTGTGGAGATAGGACTGGATCCGAAAACCAACCAAGCGTCGAGTAACCGCCTATGGCTCGTATACGAGTATCGTATCCTTCTTTTTGTAATTCTTTTTCTAAAGAGATTGCCTTTTGTTTATCAAAGAATCCTTTGTAGGGTACGGTTCCTGCGATGGGAAACCACCAGGTATAGGATTTAAGTTCCAAGGCTTCAGAGGCACTCACATTCCAACCGATTTCTTCTCTATCTAATTTAGTATAGTATTCGAAACCGCCTTTTTCATTTAGCGCAAGTTCCCCGATGGCAAAATTTCTGGCTTCCTGAATTAAATTTAATTTTTGTTTTGTTTTTAAATCCAATCCGGGCAGTTTAAGAATATCTTCGATTTTTACCCGACCCAAGATGATGGAAGATTGTTCCTTTCCTAAGTGAAATAAATACGGCAAACACCCAGAAAGAAAAATGGGGAAGAATAAAATCGTAAATATTCTAGGTATCTTTTTGGTTCGACAAGGAAGGGGAATCAACAAAAGTGGAAGGGGTTTTGGCATTCTATGGAAAGAAAAACTTCGATTCCGCCAGTCGTCTACATTAACTTTGCTTTAGTTTTTGTACTTTTGTTCGCTATCTTCTTTCCTGAAATCCGGATGGCAGTCACAAAACTATTTGCGTCCCCAAAACCCATCTCCGCAAGCAAACAAAGCCAAGCCATTCAGATCCAATCCAGTTTCCGTAATGTTTACCGCGAAGCCCAACAATTTGTAGTCTCTATTCGGACGAAAAAAACTGAGATGATTTTTCATCCCTACGCTTTCGGTGAAAGTAGGGAAGACCGAATCTCTTCCATTGGAAGTGGGTTTATCATTGATGAGCGGGGGTTTGTTGTCACAAACTACCATGTTATCAAAAATGCAGAGATCATAGAAATCATCATGTCTGATGGTCGCATTTTCCCCGCTCGTTATGTGGGAAGCCATGAAAGAGCAGACATTGCACTTTTGAAAATCCCAAGTAACGACCGTTTCACTCCTGCTTTTCTTGGCAATTCTGATGAAATCGAAGTTGGTGACTGGGCCATTGCCGTGGGTTCCCCTTATGGACTTGAAAAAACATTTACAGTAGGAGTAGTTTCTGCCAAGTCCCGTGAAGACCTGGATGAGACAGGCCAAACCCATATCCAAACAGACACAGCCATAAACCCAGGATCCAGTGGGGGACCCCTTCTCAATATTTACGGGGAAGTGGTGGGGATCAACCGTATGATCCGTTCTTCTTCTGGGGCTAGTGCCGGGATTGGGTTTGCTATCCCTATCAATTATGCCAAACGAGTCCTTCGCCAAATCGAACAAAATGTAGGACAAAATATACGGCCGGCAACGCTTGGAGTTATGGCAACTGCTCCACTCCCAGACCACAGGAAATCTCTGGGAATTCCAGGAGATACGGTTGGGGTTTTGGTCTACGATATCGAACCGAATTCTTCTGCAGAGAAAGGAGGGCTCAGGCGTTATGACTTTATTGAGGGGGCAAATGGCCTCCAAATCCGCCATATCAATGATTTACGCGAACAAGTGGGACTTGTGGGTCTCGGCGGCGTCTTACGGTTGAAGATATTACGGGATACCCAAGAGATGGAATTATCGATCCCTTTGGTCGAGGCCGCCTATAAAAAAGGCCAGTAAATTTTATGAGAAGAAACATTGTCCACTCGGGTGCTGATGCACTCATTTATGAAATCCGCCAGATTGTCGCTCTTGCTAAGCAAATAGAGGCGATGGGTGTCACCATCACTTGGGAAAATATTGGAGATCCCATCCAAAAGGGAGAATCTGTCCCTACTTGGATGAAAGACATTGTCAGTGGACTTGTCTCCCAGAATAAGTCGTGGGCCTATACGGCAACACAAGGGGACGAAACGACTCGTAAATTTTTAGCCTCCAAAGTCAACGAACGAGGTGGAGCCCAAATCACATCTGAGGACATTTTATTTTTTAATGGCCTTGGGGATGCTGTTGCAAAAATTTTTGGATTTATGAGAAGGGAAGCAAGGATTCTTGGACCTTCCCCCGCCTACTCTACGTTATCTTCAGCGGAAGCAGCGCACTCAGGATACGAACACTTAACTTATGAATTAAATCCAGATAATGATTGGATGCCTGATTTAGAAGACATTGAAAACAAAGTAAAATACAATGATTCTATTGCGGGAATTTTACTCATCAATCCTGACAATCCAACGGGAGCAGTGTATCCCAAAGAAGTGATGCGGGAGATTGTTAAAATCTGCGAAAAGTATGATATCATCTTAATTTGTGATGAAACGTATGCACATGTAAATTATTCAGAATGGGGAAGTATCCATTTATCGGAAGTCATTGGAGATAAAGTTTGTGGGTTTGCACTCAGATCCATTTCCAAAGAGTTTCCTTGGCCCGGAGCTCGTTGTGGTTGGTTAGAGGTTTTTAATCGTAAAAACGATTCAACTTTTGAAAGATATATCAAATCATTGTTAGATGCAAAGATGTTAGAAGTATGTTCAACAACTTTGCCACAACTTTCGATTCCACTTGTATATTCCCATCCAGAATTTTTAAATCATTTAAAATTCAGAAACCAAAAGTTTAAAAAAAGAGCTGAAAAGGCAACGAACATTCTTACGGGTATTCCTGGAGTTAAAGTCATTCAACCTAAGGGTGCGTTTTATTTGACAGTACTCTTTGAAGATGGGGCCTTAAAACCGCACATGACACTCCCTATTGATAATACTAAGGTCCGTGATTTTGTTTCTCCATTAATGGAGAAAGCTGCACTGGACCGAAGATTCGTTTTGCATCTGTTAGCTTCTGCAGGAATTTGTGTAGTTCCACTTAGTTCCTTTTGTTGTAATCGGAATGGATTTCGAGTCACATTGTTAGAAGAAGATGAAACAAAGTTTGAATGGATTTATAAAACTCTCGCTGAAAATATCAGGAAGTATTTAGCATCCTAAATGAATTCTCGCGGTAGATATAAAATTGGGATTTTTGATTCAGGTCTTGGAGGACTTTCTGTACTTCGGACACTTTGGAAAGAAACTTCCCATATTGATTATATCTACTTTGGAGATTTAGTAAATTCTCCTTACGGTCAAAAATCAAAAGCTGAAGTATTAGAACTTTCCAAAAACGCTTTTGAATATTTATTAGAAAAAGATTGTGATGCTATTTTGTTTGCATGTAATACAGCCACATCAGCGGCAGCAGATTTTTTACGCGCCAAACATTCTATTCCCATCTTTGGAATGGAACCTGCTTTAAAACCAGCCGTAAATCAAAACCCTGGCGTTAAAATTGCCGTTTTTGCTACAGAGCTCACTTTAAAAGAAGATAAATTTAAAACTTTAGTTTCTGGATTTCCATTGGGCACAGAGATTCTTCCTGTTGCTTGTGAGGGTTTGGCAAAGCTCATCGATAAAGATCTTTGGGAAGAGGCTTGGGAATTGTTTGATTCAAAAATTAAAACTGTAATCAAAGATTGTAATGTGTTTGTATTGGGTTGTACTCACTATGTTTTTCTAAAGGAAAGAATTCTTTATAATTATCCTTTGGTAAAAGTATATGATGGAAATTTGGGCACAACATTACATATAAAAAGAGTTTTGAATTTACCAGACGTTTCAGAAAATAAAAACCAATTAGATATCTTGTTAAATACTTCTGATTCAGATTACGTACATTTAGCAGGAAGAATCGCCAAAACAATTACGCCCAATCATACTCTATCCCTAATTAATACTACTACAGGAAAACTCCATGTCTAATTCAAATAAAGTTACATATAAAGAAGCTGGTGTTGATACCGAAAAGGGACAAGAGTTTGTTAAAAGAATCAAAACCAACGTTGCATCCACTCATAATAAAAATGTTTTAGGTGGGTTGGGTGGTTTTGCCGCCTGTTACGATGTTAGTTTTTTGAAGTCTTACCAAGAACCGATTCTCCTTTCTGGAACTGATGGAGTAGGCACTAAATTACAAATTGCAAGGCTTCTTGATATTCATGACACTGTGGGTATCGACTTAGTTGCCATGTGTGTAAATGATATTCTTGTGAATGGCGGGAAACCATTGTTTTTCCAAGATTATATTGCCTGTGGTAAACTCTTTTTACCAAGAATGGAGGCCATTGTTTCTGGTATCGTTAATGGTTGTAAGTTGGCCGATTGTTCGCTTGTAGGTGGAGAAACTGCCGAACATCCAGGAGTGATGCCAGATGATGAATATGATTTAGCAGGTTTTGTCGTTGGTGTTGTAGAAAAACAAAAAATGATAGATGGCCGAACCATTAAAACAGGTGATTCTATAATTGGGCTTGGTTCTTCCGGCCCACATAGTAATGGTTTTTCGCTCATTAGAAAATTGTTGTTAAAAGATGGTAAGTTACCTACTGGCTCCGCTGAAGTGGAATTTTTAAGAGATCATGTCTTTAAACCCACGAAAATTTATGTTAAAACAATTTTATCTATAATTGAAAAGTTCTCTATCAAAGGTATGGTTCATATAACAGGTGGTGGATTTTACGAAAACATACCACGAGTGTTACCAACAGGGATTGGTGCCGAAATTGATTTTCTTCCGGAAAGTTATGTATTTTCCAAATTAGAAAAAGACCATTCACTAGATCGCAATGATATGTATGGTACGTTTAATATGGGAATTGGTTATATCTTGGTTGTTGACCCATCTCATGTTGATGTCATTATGTCTGAACTAAAAATTCTTGGTGAAGATGCTTATTTGATTGGTAAAACAGATTCTACAGGAAAGATTACGATTAAGTAGTTAAAGGGAACCCAACTTTAAAAACGGTTCTACCTTGTTTAGATTCAAAATCAACATTCGCATTATGACGATTTGCAATTTCTTTAACAAGATACAGTCCTAAACCCAATCCATCACCTGTTGATTTCGTTGAAAAAAATGGCATAAAAATCTTTGAATGGTTGTCTGTAGGTATCCCTGCGCCTGAATCTTCGATTTCTACATAAACTGTATCTAATTTTTTATAACTTCTTAATTGTATCGTGCCTTTAGATCCTACTGCTTGGATGGAATTCCAAATAATTTGGCTCCACAGTTGTACTAAATCACCTTGTATGCAGCGAATATTTCCATTATAATCTAAATTAAGTATCAGATTGATATCTCTTAAAAAATGTTCCTTATACAGGGAAATGGCAGAATGGATTGTGTCGTTTAGCGAATAATCTGAAAGTTCTAAATTGGATTGTAATCCAGCAAAGTTTTTTAATGTATAAGTAATTTTGGAAAGTCTTCTAACAGAATATAAAATATGTTCAGAGGATTGTTTTACTAATAGTAACTTCCTTAAGGTTTGAAAATTTTCTCTATTTTTGATTAACGATTTGATTTTATTTATGTTTGATGTTGATAAATTTCGTATACCGGAATCAACAAGGAGTTCAGCAAGTTCTTCTGCAAAGGTAAGTTCATGTTGTTTAAGGGTTTCGGTTAAAGATTTACGTGCTTGCCTGTTGGATAATCCTGTTAAAATTCGAAGGCCTTCCGTTTCGGAATCTAATATTGATTGTACTAACTCGTTGATTTGTGAATTTGGGTCTCTTTCGTTTCCTTCTTGCCATTCAGATACGAGTGTTTCTACCGAAGACTTAATCATTCCAATGGGGTTGTTAATTTCGTGCGAAAGTCCAGAGACTAGTTGGCCAAGAGAAACCATTTTTTCATTTTGAATTAACTTTTGCTGTGCTTCCCTTAGTGCATATAGAGCAGAGTTTAATTCAGAGTTACTAGATTGAAGTTCTTTGGTCCTTGCTCTTACTTTTTCTTCCAAAGATTTGTTTAATTCTTTGAGTTCAATTTCTGCTGCTCGTTTTGAAGTTTGGTCTATACCAATCCAAATAATTTTTGAAGGTTCATTTTTATTGTCCCGGATGATTCCAAGTCTCCAATCTAAGAATAATATTTGGTTAGAGTTGGTTACACATCTTAAAATCAGACTCTCAGCAATGTTTTGAATTTCGTTTACGTCGTCCAAAACATCTTTTAAAGACTCCCTGTCTTCAGGAAGAAGGATTACATCTTGAATGTATTTTCCTACTACTTCATTTTTAGTAATACCCAAAATGGTTAAAGCTGCTGAGTTTATGTTTTCAATTAACCCATGTGCATTGGTTAATAAAATTAAGTTAGCAGCGTTATCAAAAACCGTATTGTTTAGATTTTTTTCTTGAAGAAGAGAAATTTCGGTTTTTTTTGATTTGGTGATGTCAAGAGCAACCACATCAATTCGTTTCTCAATTCCTAAAATATCAAAAGAAACATTCACGTAATGTTCAGTCCAAACAAGTGAGCCATTTGCGTGAATCATTCGAAGTATGATAGGTGATTGCCCAGCATACAATTCTGCAATTTTATGTTGGTCCTCTGGAATTACTATATCTTTGAAAAAATCTGGATTTTCATAAAAAAAATTTAATCCGTAACCGGTGATTTCTTCCATTTTCGGACTTATATAGGAAGTCCTTGGCTCTGGTAAAAATTCTATATTATAAATGATGGCTGGAAGTTGGTTATACATAATAAGAAGACGTACGTTTACATCTTTAATCGTTTTCTGTAATAACTCTAGTTCCTCGAGGGAAAGATTTAATTTTTTTGTTTGGACATTGAAGTTAAAAAGTATACATCCTACTCCAAAGAGAAACATAAAAAGTGTATTGATGATATAGCCCAAAGGTCTATACCAAGCTAAATCAAATAAAAATGGAAATGAAATCCTTTGGAGTGCAATGATAAGGCAAATAGTAAAAAAGTAGATACGAAATGCTTTTGGAAACGTATTAAGTTGGAATACTATTAGACCAAATAGAGCCAAAGCACAGGCATTAAAAATGGAGGAAGGTAAAGCGGTCCAAAAAAAACTTACATCAATTAAGAGAAGAGAACTGAATAAAACATAAACCAATATTGAAATAACATATAGAAAAGAAATTCTGATTTTTTTTGTAACGATTGGTGCAACGGCAGCAACCAGAAGATATGATCCAAATATGGCAAAACTTTCAGAAATAAAAAAAAAGATTTTTTCTGTACTTTCACCAAAAAGATAAAGAGAAAAGTTTCTGAAAACTAGAACGATAAGAAAAATAGCGGTATATATTAATTTGACTTCAGATTTAGAGTGTTTTGTTAAAAAGTAAATAATAAATGCCATTGAAGTATTGAATACTATAGAAATGGCAGTCACTGCAAAAACTACGTTTACTTCAAATGGAAACATCTTTCTCAATTAGCTCCGTAACTTGTTTAATTAGTTGTTCGTTGTTAAATGGCTTTATCATCCAGACATCAGCTCCGTTGGCTAAAGCCTTGGAGATGATTTCCGGTTTGTCTTCTGTTGAGAGAACCAAAAATTTGAAAGCCTTTTGGCTCCTTACTTTTTTTACCTCTCGGATTAATTCAATTCCACTAATGCCTGGCATATTAAAGTCAAAGATTCCCAAATGAATAGAAATATCAGATTTTAATATCTCTAATGCTTTTTCACCTGTATCACAAGTGATTACTTTATGCCCTTGGCTACTTAAAGCTAACCTAACAATCTTTAGAACAGTTGGAGAGTCATCTACTACTAGAATCGAGGCCATTTTACATTGAACTTAACTGAGAAATTAATTTGACTAGTGATTCGTTTGCAAATGGCTTCACTAACCATCCTACTGCACCTGCTGCCTTTCCTTTGTTTTTCATTTCTTCGCTGGATTCAGTGGTTAACATTATGATTTTCATTGACTTCCCATTTTCAGTTTTTAAAGTTTTTTCTGTTAACTCTATCCCTGTCATTCCTGGCATATTAACATCGAAAATCCCAATATCAAAACTAGAACTTTCTATTTTTTGAAGGGCTTCAGTTCCGTTAGTTGCGGATGTTACTTCGTGACCTTCTGTTGTTAACACCAGGTTTAAAATTTTTAGCACTGCTGGTGCATCGTCAACGGTAAGAATTCTTGCCATTTTATTTCTCCTCTTCTAATAATGGGAATCGTATTGTTAAACAAATATCTTTTGTGTTTTCGTTTTTAAAGTTATTTTCTATATTATAAATTTGTACATTAGCTAGGTGTTGGTCCATGATCTTTTTTACAAGTGGTAAGCCGAGTCCAAATCTAAATTGTTCAAATTTCGCATAACTATCATCTACTACTGATGAAATTCTAAAAAAAGGTTCAAAGACTAAGGATTCAAATTTTTCTGGAATACCACTGGAACCATCATCATTTTGGTAAGCAGGGTTGATCACTTTTAATTCAAGAAAATTCTCTTTTTGAAAGAAAAGTAAATATATAATGTCTTGATCTTTTGAATATTTGATCGCATTGATTAAAACTTCTCTAATTGCGTATGAGATTTTTGTTTCATCTAGTCTTATTTTTTTTCCAGTGGCTGAAATCGGAATCTGGCTTAAGTTTATTTTCTGATTTTTTATACTTAATGCTTCGTTTAAAAAATCAAGTTCTCTTTCAATGATAGGAAGAAGTTTGGTTGGCGATTCTTTTTTATTTACTTGTTCTTGGTCATCAATAATCGATTGGGAAACCGACATACTATCAAACATACTTTTCGCAGCTTCATAGTTTTCTGATAGTAAATCCATAACGGGTTTGGGAATAGAATAATTTTTTTCATCCTGATCCAGTTTACTTTTTGAAATTAAAATGCTAACTACACTCATTAGAGTGCCTATTCCACTTCCTTGGAACAAGTTAATATTCATTTGGTGGATGATATCTGCTGCTATGTTTTCATTCTCTTTGTTCGAGATTGATTTTTTCCAATCGAAAATTTCGACCATTCGTTTGTATAAATTGTTTTCTGCGTCATTGATAAATTGAGATTTTAATTTGGTTGATAGATATAAAAATGATCGATCTAGAGTAAATTTTAAGTGATCTTGGTCTACTGGCGTTTGAATGAAATCATAAACCGAATGTCTTTTTAAAAGAGAAGCTGTTAAACCCCATTGGGAAGTATCTGTGATTAGAATGATTAAAGTATGTGGAAAGTTGATTGTAAATTCAGATAGTTTTTTTTGGTCCCTTTCGTTTTCTATGTCGTTTGCATGAAAAATAAGGAAGTGGAATTTTCCTTCCTCCAACTTCTCTGCAATTTCTTCAAGATCATTTACTCTTTCAAATGTATAAACAATTTCTTTAAGTAATTCCGCTATTGGTTTTGTGTTTTTGCTTTCAAGTAGTAGGCTATGCGGAATCATAGTGATGCAATTTCCTTAATTTTCTCTACCATATCATCTAAGGATACCTGGTAGAGAACGGCTCCTGATTCATAGGCTGCTTTTGGCATTCCATAAACTACACATGTTTCTTTGTTTTGTCCAATCGTGAGGCAACCTTTGTTTTTTAACTTTAAGAGACCAGTTGCTCCATCGCTGCCCATTCCTGTTAAAATGATAGCTATGCTACTACCCGCTATTTCTTGTTCTGCGGCTGATTCAAATAACACGTCCACTGAGGGCCTATGTCCATTTTTTTTATCAGTTTGTGTAATACGCGTATAGTATTCGGTACCAAGTTTTTGAATTCCTAAATGGTAGTTTCCGGGAGCAATATAAACATGTCCATTTTGTAATAATTCTTTGTCTTTTGCTTCTATAACTCGAACCTTTAAATCTGAATTGAGCCTTTGTGCAAATAAGGCAGTGAAATTTTCTGGCATATGTTGTGCAATGAGTATGGGAGGAAAAGTTTCATCTACGTCATTCAATAGTTTTCTTAATGCTGTGGTTCCTCCTGTAGAAGAACCAATCAACATTAACTTTCTCTTAAATGTTGTTTTGGAATTTGAATTCTTGGATAAAGTTGAATTATTATTTTTTATGTTACTTAATTGGTTAACATTGTAATTTAAACTTTCGTATAGTTTGGAAAGTAAATCTTCTTTTGCTTCTGTTAAACTTTCTTGTGTTCCTGTCGGTTTCGTTACATAATCGAATGCACCTGCTTCTAAAGCTTCTAAAGTAATTCCTGCTCCTTCTGTGGTAGAAGAACTAAACATGATGACTGGCATTGGATATTGTGGCAGTAGTTTTTTTAAAAAAACAATTCCATCCATTCCGGGCATATGAACATCGAGAGTCATAACCTCTGGTTGTTTTTCGACAATTAAATCCCTCGCTTCGTATGGATTGGAAGCTTCACCAATGACTTCCCAGTTCGCATCGGATTCAATCCAACGTTTGACCATACTTCGGACAGACTTTTGATCATCTACAACGATTACTGTGTGTTTTTTCATATAGTAACCGAAGATAAATGTTGGTTAATTAATTTTCGTACGTCTAAAATAAGACCAGCATGCCCATTCCCAAGAATGGTACAACCAGCAAGTCCATTAATATTTTTAAAAATCGGTGATATTGGTTTGATAACAATCGATTGACTGCCGAGGATTTCATCAAATACAATCCCCATTATTTTTTCATGAGATTCAGTAACAATTAGATATTTTTCCTTAAGAGATCTTAGCTTGTTTAAATCTGAATCTTTTCCAAATAATAAATTTATATCCACAATTGAAATTTGGTTTTTACGGTATTGAATGCTATGGTTGTTTTTGTATAACTCATTGATTGGCACATCTCCTAGATAGATTGATTCTTTTACATCTATAGAAGGTAAAATAAAGTATGTATCGGATTTACGAACAACTAATCCTTCAATAATGGCAAGGGTTAATGGAACTCTGATGAGGAAGGTTGTCCCTTGTCCATATATTGAAAATACATCCACAAAGCCCTTTAGAGTTGTTACATTTTTTCTAACTACATCCAAACCAACTCCTCTTCCTGAGAGGTCAGTAACTTCTTTTGCTGTAGAAAAACCAGGGTGAAATAGAAATTCCCAAACGTCCTTATCTTCAAGACTTTCAGCATCGGAACGTCCAAGTAATCCAAGTGAGATTGCTTTATTTAAAATTTTTTCCCTGCTAAGACCTTTTCCGTCATCTCGTACTTCAATCCAAACTTCTTTTCCAGACTGTGTTGCTGTTAGTTGGATAGTACCTTGTGGTTGTTTGCCGGATTCTTTTCTTTCTTCAGGAGTTTCTAACCCATGATCTATGGCATTTCTTAAAATATGGACAAGAGGATCATACATTTCTTCGAGAATGGATTTATCAATTTCTGTATCTTCGCCGGAGATAACTAGGTTTACCTGTTTCCCCGTTTTTTTAGCTGTATCACGTACAAGACGTTCCATACGTGAGAAGATTCCAGCGATAGGAATCATTCTTAGACTCAGGGTAATTTCCTGGAGGTTCCTAATTAATTTTTTTAATTGGAGAGCTGTTTTTTGAAAGTTTTCTAATTTGAGTTTTGCGATATCGGGATGATCCGTTACCATTGGTTCGGTGATGACAATTTCTCCAACAATATCAAGAAGAGAATCTAACTTATCAGTATCAATTCGAATGTCTTTTTTGATGATCGACTTTTTTTCTGTTTTAAGATTCTCTTCTGCTTTAGGAACTGTTTCTTTAGTGATAGGTTTATCAGTTTTTATGAATAAACCAAATTCCTCGTTTTTTGAGGGAGTGGAATCACCGGTAAATAATCCGAAATCTTCACTAACAGGCGTTTTTGGACTCTCTATAAACAATCCAAATTCTTCTTTTGCTGAATTCTCTGTATTAGAGTTTATAAACAAACCAAACTCAGCTTCCTTTTGATTGTGCTCTGAGTTCTCCTTCGGTTTTGTTTCTTTGATTCGGATTTCATTGTTTTTTTCGTTTAATTTCTCTAAAAATTGAATTTGCAATTCATTGAAAAAATCTCCGCCCGAAGGAGAAGATTCTTCATGTTCTACAAGTTCATTTAGATGGTCTAGGGCTGTGATGAGGCATTCTAAAGTGTCTTCATCTTGTGCTTCGGGATGATTTCGTAAATAATCGAGAAGATTTTCAGCAGCATGAGCCATTTTTACAATCCCAGTTAATCCAAAAAAACCAGAACTCCCTTTAATCGTATGGAAATGTCTAAATAAAGTGTCGAGAAGTTCTCGGTCTACTTGACTACCATCTAACGTTGATTTTTCGAAATGGAGTAATTCCTTTTCGATATTTTCAAGTGTTTCTCGCGCTTCGATTAAGTATTCTAATACATCATCTCTTCCCATGAATTAGTTTCCCGGAATGTCCTTAATCAAAACGGTTTCTTCTTCTGTAAGTAGTCTTTGTAAGTTGATTAGAATTTTTACTGAATTGCCAACTCTACCCGTAGCATAAATAAATCGTGAAGATTTTGATTCACCAATCTTTGGTGCTAAATCGATATTTTCGGAAGGAATCCGTAAAACATCATTTACAGAATCAACTATCAACCCAAGTGGTAGACCATCTAATTCCACAAGTAATACACAGGTTCTTTCGTGATATGGTTTAAATGACATATCAAATCGCAAACGAACATCCATTACTGGGATAATTTTCCCACGGATATTGATCACACCTTTTAAGAATGGAGCAGTGCCGGGAATAGTTGTGATTGCTGGAAGGGCAAGAATCTCTGTTAGGTGTCTTACTTCAAATGCATAGTCTCTATCTTCCAAACTAAAACAAAGATACAAATCTTTCATGGTATCTTCATCAGCGCTCATATCCCATGATTTTAAGTTCTGGTTCATAATTGACCTATAAAACGATTTTTGGTCTTTCCACCCGCGTGAGGGCAGTTGATTTAGATGTATCTTCTTTTAATTTAAAACTCATGATAATTGAACGCATAATTTCCACTTGACGTTTCAAGGTTTCACTTGAGGCTGCCACTTCTTCTGCAGATGCAGCCGTTGTTGATGTTACGGTTGTTACTTGGTCTATACCTTGGGTTATTTGTAAGACAGCTGATTTTTGTTCGTGGATCGAACTTGCTAAACTCTTTGTGAGGTTACTTACATTTTCAGCACTATCAGAAATTTGACCAAGAACTTCTGCTGTTTTTTCAGTCGCATCGTTTCCAAGTTTTACTTTTTTCATTGAAGATTCAATGAGGAGGGTGGTTTCATCTGCTGCATTGGCACTTTTTTGGGCCAGATTCCTTACTTCTTCTGCAACGACTGCAAAACCTTTTCCATGTTGTCCTGCTCTGGCTGCTTCTACTGCCGCATTGAGAGCTAGTATATTGGTTTGAAATGCAATGTCATTAATGACTTTGTTGATTTTGGAAATTTGATCAAAGGAGTTACTAATTTCTCCCATTGCAGAGACTAGATCCTTCATTTTGGAATTACCCTCTAGCGCCTGTTTTGCGGTTGATTCGGAAAATTCTGTCATCTTCTCTGCATTTTCTGCGTTTGATAGAAAACTATTACTGATTTCGGTAAGTGTAGCTGAAATTTCTTCTACTGCACTTGCTTGTTCACTTGCTGCTTCTGAAAGAGAAGTGCTGGCATCGGCTAATTGTTGAGCTCCTAAATCCACCTCTTGAGAAGTAAAAAACAATTTTTCTACTACATCAGAAAGATTGATAAGCATTCGACGCAAACTTAGGCCCAATTGATCTCGATCTGATTTGAGTGTGACATCGGCACTGAGATCAGAATTGGCAATTCGTTCTAAGTGTTCAGCACGTTCTTTGATAAAAGTGACAAGTTCCATAAAGGCTTGAGTGAGCTGTTGGATTTCATTGCCTTCTAAGTGTTTTATACTTGTATGAGTATTATGTTTTGTTTCTAAATTTACATCCAGATCTCCAATGGATACAGTTTGTGCTACCTCTACGATTTTTTTCATCGGAGCTGCAATGGAGTCTGAGAAAAAGATAGCGATCACAAAAACCAAAATAAAAGCAATCACTACGATTGTAGTAACAATTGCTAAAGATCTTTCAAAATGTGCTTCCGATTTATGGTATTCTTCTTTAGCTACTTTTAATTGTACTCGGATCAAATCATCTAAGTGATTGGTAAGTGGTTCGAAGATTGGATACATATCGACGGTGACAAACTTTTCTAATTCTGCTTCATTTCTTGTTTCCAAAAGGATGCGAAGTTGTTTGACTCCTGCTTTGAGTGGTGGAAATTCTTTTTCCATCTGATCAATGATCGCTTTTTCTTCTGGGACAAGATAAGTACCTAAATAAACCTTCCATATTTCATCGGCCTTTGTTTCGGATTCTCGTATGGATTCGAGTGCTTCTTCTACTGTGATTTTTTTTGCACGAACTTTGTTGGCTGAATCCACAATTCCAATCAGATAAGCATCTGAAACTTCTTTGATTTGGCTAATTGGTACAACTCGGTCTTCAAAGACTGTATGAAGCGATGCTAAAATTTGACGTGCTGCATAGAAACTGGCGCCTGCGACAACAATCATCAAAAGAATGGTTACCATAAAAGCCAAAAGTAATTTGACTCGAATTTTAAGATTGTGAATCCATTTCATAGTTTTTCCCTAGAGGTGGACGGAATTCTAATTCATGAATTTTGCTAGTCAAGCCTTTCCTAATATTAAATTATAAAAAACAAAAATAGTTAAAATGATTTTGAATATCCTAAGCTAACATAGAATAAATGAGATGGAATCTTTTGTAAAGTGTAAGATTCTCTTAGCCAGGTTTTTGCCAGCGCATCGGTGAGGGAATTTCCTGTATTTAGCTGTTCGATTGAGTTTAGGATTGAGGTGTTGTACGCACCATAAATACGTGAAGGATTGGTTACTTTTCCATCTTCCGAGCTTCGGTTCCAATTTGCTTTATTGGGATCTCCACCGGCATACCCATAATAATTATTTGTATCCCAAAGATAGAGGTCGGGACGGAATACATGGGCAAGTTTGATAAAAAAGTCCCCAAAGAAAAAAGAAGTTGAGGTTGTAATATCTTGGATTCCGTTTCGATTATCAACGGCATTGTTACTCATGGCGTAACCTAAATTGAAATGAGGCATAATTCTAAAAAATTCTTCTTCGCGAAAAGTATAAGAGGCACTTAACGAAAGATAATTTTTACCCGCAAGGAGTCCCCCATTCTCAGTAGAATATTGTGTGTAATAAGAGATAGTAGGTTTCAAAATTTTTAAAACGGGGAGTTTCCATTGCACAAAGTATTCGTGCCAAACAAGTCTTGTGATGGCATCTGGATTATTCGCATTTAGTTTGTTATTTGGTCCTCCTGAAACATAAGGATTTTCTTTTTGTGTGCTAGGAGAAAGCAGAGAGCTTGGTGTTTTTTGGAATGTATTGTAAAACCAAATTCCTACCGCAAAATCACCAAAACGACTGGGATCAAAATGGTAACTCATGGAAAAAAACATTCCATCGGATCTTTTGTTCCCGTTTGGTTCTTTTTTGGGGCCATAACCTCCATTCGGGCTATAACCTATACAAGGATCAGATCCTTCCCCACCGTTTGAGATTCTTTCTTGGACGGAACGAACACATGGGTCTTGGCCATAAGGATCATAAAATTTTCCCTCTTCTCCCAGATAAGAAGGGCCAACTCCGCCAGGTTTGGACTGGAAAATTCGTTTATCTGAGTCCCTATCGTCTCTGTTTGTTAGTTGAAAGTTTCCAAAAAGAGACCATTGGAATTTTTTCTCTGGCGACCAAATATTGATACTTGGTTGGAGAGCCGGGGCATAAGTAAAACTTTGGTAGGTGGCCCCATTCCTTCTGTTTTCGGCTTCCCCTGCAAAAGAGTTCCCACGCCATAAAAAGTCCGATACAATTTCTGTATTGGTTTCAATAAGGAGAGGTTTAGTTTCGTTGGAAATAGGTTCCGATCGAAGAGGAAAAAAAACAATACAATTCAGAAATAGAAAGCTATAGATTTTGCTTTGCAAAGATAGATTGGAATGTTTCACGAAACCTTCTTCCTCCTTCTTTTCGAATCGGATCACGTAACAAAGTTTCCGAATTTCCATGGGAAGTCAGAACTACCTTATATTCATTTTTGTATAAGTATACATGTGCATACTGTGCAAAGGCTTCTGCATAGGTATCATCTGCATTTGTAGCTGCATATAACGAGACAAACCCAGTATTAGTTAGTTTTTTATAAATGAGTTTGCCATCAGGAAATAAAAAAAGGGTAGGAGATCTTTGGTAAAATTTGATTTTGTTTCTTTCGGTAAAAAAAGTGGCTTCATACGGGGAATAGGTTTCTGACCACCAGATTCCATCGTAGAGAGGAAATTTTCTAAAATCTCTATGGGTTTCCGAAAAATCAGGTGCCTGTCCTTGGACGATGGATACAATATGACCTAATTCGTGTAAGATGATGAAACGTAATGTTATTAGTTTGGAATTCGAATCATCTAAGTGGACTTGGATGGAATGTTCCTTAGAAGTTAAAAAGGCTGTAGCTTCTTTTTTTGTTGCCCAGTCATTACAGCCATCCATTAGTAAATTTGAATCCAAAAAAATAATGCCACCAATAGGTTTTCCTTCGTCATTTCTCACAATGCCTGTAAGTCCCGTAGAACCTAGGTCGGTGACAAAATATATTCCATACACAAGAGAGTTGGTAAGTGCATTTAATTCTTTTGGCATGGATCGGAAAATTTGGTTTAAATCAACTTTCCAAGGGGATAAATCCTTTGTGGGTTTGGGTATGTCTGTGATTTCATCGATGGCATTGATTGCAATGAGTGTGTCTAGTCGTTTGGAATCCAAAGGATAAACTCTTGTATTCCAGGTTTCTTTTAAAGGAGGAAGGTTTGTCGACTTTAATCCCACATTCTCTTTAGCCCAATGTGCGTAAGGATTTTCAGGAAGGGAAAAGGAAGTAGGTGTGCAGAGCCAAAAAAGGAAAGGAAATAGGGATATGAGGTAAGGATTCGATCGCATTTGCCGATTGTATTTCTATATGAAAGGATTTGTTGGTCTATGCTTTTTTTTACCAGGAATCCTTTTTGCCGAAATCAACCCGTGGAATTTACGACCCGATGTTCGGATTTTAACTAGAAAAGAAGTGTCACATATTGTAATGGAAAGGAGGCCTGACCATTACCGAGTGACTCTCATCATTTCTGAACGATTTCCCTACAATTATAAAGCTTTGTCCCACCCCTTTTTCTTCCGAATGGAAGATGAGAAAAAAGCATTCGAACTTGCGAATCAAATGGACAAGTATTTGGATTCCGGAAAACCTTTCACCATTACCTTGAATGGATCAGAGATTCAAACTTTGGTATGGGGAGAACCCTGATTGACACGTTCCTTTTATTTATACTTTAAAGAAATCTTTCGAAAACCAACGAAATCAGAATGGGAAATTTTAAAGTTAGTAGAAGCCCGTTATGATAAAGAGTATACCTATTATATTTTTATCACTCACCTTATAGTTTACTCTTTACTAATAGCCCCACCGTTTTCTGAAATTAAATTACAGATTCTGCCTTATTTGCTTGGTGTAACAATTGCTAGGCTAATTTTACTTTTGCAATTTTATACAAAAAGTATGCCCATCCAAAGAGTGATTTACTTTAGCGGGTTTATAGGTGATGGCTTAGTTTATATAGTTTTTATGATAGGTATCCATTCTTTCCCATCCATTGGAAGTTTTTACTTATTGAATGCATATCTCATGTCCTTTATTTTTCCAATTCTTTTGTATAGCACAAGGCTTGATCCCAAGGCATGTATTTTGAGTGCTTCTTATTTTTCTATATTACATATCATTTATATTTGTAATTTACCTTCTTCTGTTTCCGATCAATTTTCTTTTTTTAGTAAATACTTTCTGATTTTAGTGTATTGGGGAAGTGCTGCTCTTGGAACGGTTTTTGTTTTAAACAAACGAAAAGACACAACAGACATGTACAATCTTTCGGAAGAAAGAAGGTTTATGTTACATGAATTGGAACTGGCAAAAAAAGTACAAGATGCACTCTTTCCAGGGAATATCAAAATTCCGAGTTTAGCTTTTACCTATTATCGAAAAAGTCCCAATGTCATTGGTGGTGACTTCTTTGATTTTGTACAACTTAGGGAAGGAAACGTAGGAGTTTTTTTAACGGACGTGGCAGGTCATGGGATTTCTTCTGCGATGGTGGCCTCCATCATGAAGGTCCTTGTTTCTACCATTCCCTATCGTTTTAAAACAGCCCCAGCCAAACTCATGGACTATTTAGATGATCGTTTGGCTCACGATTTAAACAAATACCATGCCTCCGCCATTTATTTATTTTTTGATTTTATCGAAAAAAAACTAACCCTCGGAAATGCAGGTCATCCTTATTTGATATTGGCGCACAAAGGGGAAGACTTTCAAGAGTTAGAAACGCAAGGTGCGATCCTAGGTTTTAATATTAAAATTCCTCCCATTGCGGAAAAAACAATATCGATCTCACCGGGGGATCGATTTTTTATTTATACTGACGGACTGATTGAATCCACAGATTCGGAAGGAAATTCTTTGGGAACGGAAGGCCTTCTTGCCCTTCTCAATCGACATAGACAAAGTGCAAACATCAAGGAATTGGAACTTAATTTACTCACAGAATTGAAAACCTACTATGGACTTGATAGTTTTTCTGATGACACTATGTTTCTTATATTGGAAGTAGAAGAATAAGGAGAATTCATTTGTCTTTTTTAGATATTCAAATTAAATCCAATTTTGCTCTTGTTACCATCAAAAGGCCAGAAGCCCTTAATGCACTGAACGACGTAGTGATCACCCAAATTGGTGAGATGGTGGAAGAATTGGAATCCAATCCAGCAGTGCGAGGGTTCGTTCTTACCGGTGAAGGAAAAGCTTTCGTTGCAGGAGCAGACATTGCTAAAATGAAAGAGTTCAATGTCCGTGAAGGGCAGGCTTTCTCTGAACTTGGACAAACTGTTTTTCGAAAAATGGAGTTATCAAATCTAATTTCTATCGCTGCCATCAATGGATTTTGTTTGGGTGGGGGTATGGAATTGGCTATGGCATGTGATATTCGTTATGCGGTAGCTTCTGCTAAATTAGGTTTACCTGAAGTGACACTTGGTTTGTTACCTGGATTTGGTGGGTCCCAAAGACTTCCTAGACTCATTGGAGTGGGAAGAGCCACTGAAATGATTTTATCAGGGGATATGATTTCTGCCGAAGAAGGATACAGACTCGGCCTGATCAATAAGGTTGTCGATCCCGCTGAGTTACTAAATGAATCCGAAAAAACACTTTCTACTATTTTATCTCGTGGACCTAACGCAATTAAGGCGGCAAAAACTGCCATTCGTCAAGGTTTAGAAACCAATATGGAACGTGGTTTGGAATGGGAAAAACAACTTTTTGGTGGAAGGTTTGCTGATGAAGAAACCAAAGAAGGCCTTTCCGCTTTCCTCGAAAAAAGGAAACCAAATTTCAAAGGTTAATCTATGAAAACGCGGATTGGAATTCTACTTGTTTTACTTAGTCTATCTGTTTGTAAACAGGCAGAATCCTTTCCGTCGCAAACGAACACTCCCGAGGTTCTTTTTGGGAGTGTGGCTGATCGTATATTAAAATTAGAAATTGCCAATACTCCTTCGACAAGAGCGACAGGACTTATGTATCGCACGAAACTCGGAGAAGATGAAGGAATGTTATTTGTTTTTCCTCGTCCTGATTATTTAAGTTTTTGGATGAAGAATACCCTTATCCCTTTGTCGATTGGTTATTTTTCAGAAGATATGCGACTTTTAGAATCATTCGATATGAAACCCAACCAAACCGAAGAAGTATATAATGCAAGAAAACCGGCGATGTACGCATTGGAAGTCAACCAAGGTTGGTTCGCCAAACATAAAATTGGAAAAGATGCTGTCCTTACTTTGGAAAGAAAGGTGAGCGCCCGCGACTAAATTTTCTCTTTTTACTTGAATCTATTTCTGAGGTTCCTTACCATCCTTTAGCATGGTTGTCAACAATCCTCGTTTAATTACCCTTTTATCTGAAGAACAAAAAGCCGACTTGGCTTCGATGGAAAAACAATTTGCCCACCATTTGGAATATACCATTGGCAAAAACAGATTTAACCTGAAAAACGAAGATATCTACAAAGCACTCGGACATACCATCAGAGACTTTTTAATCGATCGACTGAATGTCACACATGAACGTTATAGGAATGAAAATCCCAAACGTGTGTTTTATTTTTCTTTAGAATTTTTAATGGGTCGCACTCTCATGAATGCCCTCATCAATCTTGGGTTATACGAAACAATCCAAGTGATGCTTCGAGGAATTGGTTTTGAACTCACAGATGTTTTAGAATTTGAAACCGATGCGGGACTTGGGAACGGCGGCCTTGGTAGGCTCGCTGCTTGTTTTTTAGATTCTATGGCCACTCTGAATGTTCCAGGATTTGGCTATGGAATCCGTTATGATTATGGAATTTTTAACCAAATCATCGCCAATGGAAGCCAATTGGAAATGCCTGACCACTGGGATGCCGACGGGGTTCCTTATGAAGTAGTGCGTTCTGATATTTCCTTTTCAGTTGGTTTTTTTGGTCATACAGAAACTAGGGTTTCTGGGAAAGGAAAAATCCAACACGATTGGGTCCCCGATGAAACGGTTCTTGCTTCTGCACATGATTATCCAATTCCTGGATTTAACACAAGTACGGTGAACTATCTAAGGCTTTGGGCTGCTAAGTCTTCAGAAGAATTTAATTTAGATTATTTTAACCACGGCGATTATATGAAAGCCGTACAAGATAAATCCATTTCCGAAAATATTTCCAAAGTATTGTATCCCAATGACACCACCGAACAAGGAAAGGTGCTAAGACTCAAACAACAATATTTTATGGTCTGTGCCTCTCTCCAAGATATTTTAACTCAATATCGTGAATCGACTCAAAATCTGAAAGAACTTCCAAACTATATTGCTATCCAATTGAATGATACTCATCCAAGCATCGGGATTGCAGAACTGATGCGAATTTTTCTAGATAATGAAGAGATGGATTGGGAGCCAGCTTGGGAGATTGTCACAAAAGTTTTTTCTTATACCAACCATACGGTTTTGCCAGAGGCTTTGGAAACATGGCGAGTGGAACTTTTTGAAAAACTTTTACCAAGGCATTTAGAAATCATCTATGAAATCAACCATAGGTTTTTATCTGAAGTTCGAAACAAAGGGATTTTATCTGATGAGGAAATCCAAAGAGTAAGTATCATTGAAGAAGGAAAGGAAAAACGGATTCGTATGGCAAACTTAGCTGTCATTGGATCTTATCGTGTGAATGGAGTTGCGGAGTTACATTCGGAACTCATTAAAAAAACCATTTTTCAAGCCTTTACGAAAGTATTCCCAGAAAAATTTAATAACAAAACCAATGGAATCACTCCTCGTCGATGGTTACTACAATCAAACCCAAGTTTGGCGAACCTGATTTCTAAACGAATCGGAAACGAGTTTACAACAGATTTATACAATTTAAAAAAACTGGAAACATTTGTGGATGATTCCGACTTCCATAATGATTGGAGAGCTGTCAAACAAACTGCTAAAGACGAATTGGCCAAACTCATCAAAAGTGAAACAGGAATTACTATCGATTCGAAATCGCTAATCGATGTACAAATCAAACGTTTTCATGAATACAAACGCCAACTACTCAATATCTTGCGAGTGATTGCATTGTATAGACGGATCAAAGAAAATCCATCTCGTGAAATGACACCACGGACTGTGATCTTTGGTGGTAAGGCCGCCCCTGGTTATTATATGGCCAAACTCATCATTAAACTCATTAACAATGTGGCATGGGTCATCAATCGCGATCCTGATGTGGCTGATCGATTGAAAGTAGTATTTTTACCCAACTATCGTGTGAGCCTTGCCGAAAAAATTATCCCAGGTAGTGATCTTTCTGAACAAATTTCCACAGCGGGTACAGAAGCATCCGGAACTAGTAACATGAAATTTATGTTAAACGGTGCTTTGACAATCGGAACCTTGGACGGTGCCAATGTGGAAATTCTCGAAGAAGTGGGACCAGAAAATATTTATATCTTTGGCCTTCATACAGAAGAAGTATTTCGTCTGAAAGAAGCCGGATACCAACCAGCCGATTACATTCAAAAAAATGATGAACTGCATCGGGTGCTTCTCATGATCCGTGAGAATTTTTTCTCAATGGGTGAACCGGGAATTTTTGGCCCTATTTATGATAGTTTGTATTATACTGACAATTATCTCCTCATGGCTGATTTTGATGCTTATGACAAAACCCAAAACTTGGTAGCAAGAGATTATTTGGACCAAACTACTTGGACCAAAAAATCTATTTTGAATGTGGCCAGGTCAGGGAAATTTTCTTCTGACAGGACGATCCGGGAGTATGCGAAGGACATTTGGAAGGTTCCTCTCCTTGACACAGTTCCTCCAAAAACGATCTATAAATTGCCACAAAACTGAATCGACATAAAAGAACCAGAGTTGTATTGTTCCAAGGAAAGGGTCCCAAATGAGTAAAGGTTATATTATATGTGTCGATGATGAAGTATCGGTATTGGAGACGCTTGCGGAACAACTTCTGGCTCGATTTGGCGAATCCCATATCATCGAGACTGCCAGCAGTGCCGAAGAAGCACTTTCCCTTATCGACGAAATCATCAGTAGCAACGACATTGTTGAGTTGATTGTTTCTGACCAAGTGATGCCTGGAATGAAAGGGGATCGGTTTTTGGAACAGGTGCACCACCGCCTTCCCGATGCGATCAAAATCCTTCTGACTGGTCAGGCAGGACTTGATTCTGCAATTTATGCCATTAACAACGGGGGACTCAGTCGGTATGTCGAAAAACCTTGGAACATTGACGAACTATCCAAAGACATCAAAGACTTACTGGATAAGTTCCGACAAAATTTGGAAAACCAACACCTCATCCAAGCCCTCAATCGTCGCATCATGGAATTGGAATCGGGGCAGCAGTAAAAAAAATCTCCTCTTTATCCTTTTGGTTTTTCTTTCTCTTTCTTCAGTTTGGGGGAAAGAGAAAGATCTCAGTCCAGAACAAATCTCCAAAAAAAAAGAAGTCCTTTCCAAAATGGTTCGTTATGGAACAAGCCAAGAAAGGAAACAAGCGTTATATGAACTAACTCGTTTTCCCAAAGAAAGTGCTGGTGAACTTTATACACTAGTTGGTGAACAATTAAAAACAGAAAAAGATATGGGGATGAAAATTGTCCTCTTAAAAACCATTGGTGATTTGGATTTAAAAGAAAACAAAGATACCATCATTGGTCTGTTTGAAGATTCCAATGAAGATGTGGCCAAACAAGCTGTCACTTCTGCTAAAAAAATGAAATTAGCAGAAGCAACGAGTCCCTTACTCGAAAAAGTAAAAAAGGAAGATTTCACAAAAAATTCCAATTCACTGAGTCTCTACATCAGTGCACTTGGTGAATTGCCAGAGGGGAAAACCGCTGCTCCTTTTTTGGAAACCAAGTTTCGTGAAAAATTTAATAATGCAGATATGCGTGGTCAAATCGCTTTGTATTTTGGATCAGTTCTTTATTCTGATGCAGAGTCAGCTCTAATGGAAGTGGCTTTTGATGAAATCCAACCTACCACTTTGCGATGTTATTCGATGAATACATTAGGGAAATTAAAATCAGAGACAGCAAAACCAAAGTTATACGAACTTCTTGATTCTCTTAAAAAAACAGCAGGTAAGTTGGATGCAAAAAAGGCCCAATCCCTAAAAATTTATGCGATTGGCGCTCTTGTGACGATGGGTGACAAAGAAGTATTCCAGGAACTAAATGAATTTGCTCGCGATGATGACAGTATGGTGAGATTGCGGGCCATCGAGTTTATGGGAAATTTGAAAGATCCCAAAGCATTAGAATTATTGGAATACAAAAGGGACAGAGACCCAAGTCCGAAAGTACAGAAGGCTGCCAAAAAAGCCATCGACCAAATCAATGGGAAAGAACCGGTTCCCGATGAAGAAAAATCACCAGAGGAAAAACCGGAAGAAGAGCCCAAATGAATTGGAGAGTTTTCACTTCACTACTGATTTTCCTTTTTGCATTTGCGAGAATTCCCATTGATGCAGAAGATGACGGGCGTTATACGGGTTCTATAGCACGTTCTGAAAAAAGAATTTTGGATGGAAAAGCAGACTTCCTAAAATCAGGTACTTTTCCCCTAGAGTGGAAATTGTTTTTTAAGGGAAAACAAGGGGATTTTGTTGTATTTTATGATCTAAACGGAGATGAAATCCACTACCGGTACAGACGTAATAAATTTGATTTGGATGCTGAAGTTTTTGTAAAAGATTTGTTTTCTGGAAATCCTTACCGAGTGAAAGGGGAATGGATCGGATATTATTTTTATTCGGTAGATGAAAGGGGAAAACGTTCTTCTCTCCCCACACCTAAAAAACTTCCAGCCGAACCTAAAGAATTTGCCGACAGACAATCAGTTCCTATTTTTAAGTTAATTGAATACATCGAAGTCCGCACGGATGATCTTCTCTATTAAAGATCAATTTTATGTAATAACTGAAAGTTGATGAATAAAATTGGATTGGGATCGTTTTCTTTTTCCGAATAACTTACGTTTAGTGAAATAAAGGGACTTACCCATTTGAGTTTGATGATTTCTTGTCTATCGGTTAAGTTGATATTAAAATCTGTCGCATAAGTCCAATTTTCAAACCATGCCCTAGTTTTTGGCTGTCCTTCTCTGAAAATACCACTGAACTCAAGTAAGTTACTAGTTCCAAATGGGATGGCTAGTTTTCCTTCCCATTGGCCTGCGTTTTCTCTAGATTCAAATCCAAAAGACACTACCGCTTTTTCTTTTCTCCATTCATAAAATGCAGCTCTTCCAATTTCATTCCAATGGTAGTTCCCTGATTCATTGTATTCCCGATACCTATAAATTAGGTTTCCCCACTCACTTATGAAACATGGAAAAAATCCTGACCTTCCGTTTTCATACCTATGTCCTTCCTTAGAACCTAAAAACTCCGATCCAATCCAATGTTTGAAACTTATCTTTGAGTAACCTAAACTTTGCGGGATTTGTGGTCTGACTTCTTCTGGTGATACGATTCCATAAAGAAGGGGTGAGTCTCTATACACTGTGGCATCAAGGAAGAATTTGGACTCGGGAGATTCCGATTTTAAATAAACAAATCCAACAGATTCTTTTTTGTTGAATATGGATTCGGATTGGATTCTATGAGAACCCCATTCTTTATGATTCCAAGAATCATTGATGTACAAACTGGATTTGTTATCCCCTGGTGACCAAACACCCGAATAGGATTTGTTTGGAGATACAAAATAGACTCCAGGATAATAAGAAAATGCGTTTGCGTGGTAAATCCCAAGTTCATATTCTTTGCCATCATTTAACAATCGATAACCTAAAAAATTGGAGTAGGTAATGGGTTGGGGGAGGGGAGATCCCGTTCGTTCCAATTGGGAATAAAAATTTGGATCTTTGGCAAAGTAAAAATGAGGAATGGGTTTGTAACGGTTTCCCGAAGTGAATCGAAATGTTTGGTATGTAAGGTTGACTCCATAGGAAAATTCTTCATCTCGTTTTTCCAAAATCCAAATTTGTCCTTTTCCTTTGCCACCTAGAAAGACTGAGGAATGATTTTTCTCTTTTCTGGGTAGATACCTTACATCTAAATTTTGATAACTCAGTCCAAAAAAAAGTTCATCATTAGAATCGAATCCTTCTTTGGGTTTCGAAGGTTTTGTCTCTTTGGATTTTTGATTTTTTTCTTCCTTTGTAAAATTATTGTTTTTTTGAAATGTTTTGTTGTAAGCTAATCTTTGTTTGTTGTCGTATAGTGTAATTTTTTGTTCTTTCCAAACCTTGGAAACAAGGGCTGCATCCTTTCCTTTGAGCGATTTTTTCCATTCCAAAAATTTTTCGGGAGTTTGTTTGGACTTTTCTTTCCAAGCGGCAGCCAAATGGGGTGGAAACCCTGCTTTCAAAAGTTGGGGAATCGAAACCTGGTCTGGTTTTTTTTCTACAGCAACCAAAGTCTCGACAAATAAGATCCATACAATAACCCCAAATTTCTGCCAATCCACCAGGATTGAGGTATAAAATTTCTCTTTTTTGCCCTAAGTACGATTGCTTTTTTCTAAAAAGGGACATATTCTAAACCTCCCATCAAAAAAAATCTTAGAGAGGGCGGGTTTTGTCCCAGGGGAATGCTAAATTACCTATAGAAACCGATAAAAACGTGAAAAAAATATTGACTTAACTTCTCAAATGTTAAGTAGTGTAAACAAGCGTTTAGTATATTATTGGTATTATTTTTAGTTTTTATGTCGTCTAAAATGATGACGGGGAGGAAAAACCTATGATCGTTCGATCCATCCAACAACCCGCTTACAACCGCCACAAAGACCAAGGCCTCGCAGGGCAAGGTCCTAAAAAGGGATTTTCCCAAAACCAAACTGGAAAGACCTTTGAAGATTATTTGATGGAAGCCTTCCAAGGGGAAGTGGTCCAAAATGGAGAGTGGGTGTCCCCAGGTCTCTCTACTCTTGGCCAAAAAAACCTAAGGAAGATGTAAGACCAAAAACAGGCTTCTTGTTCTAGAACAGGAGGCTCTAGGCCGACAATCAAAGTATGGAGAAAGTATCCATACTTTGGGCTCTGGTTCGGCGTGATTATGCTTTGCAATATGCAGGTTCCTTCTTGGGGATCTCCTGGATGTTTCTGCAAAACCTAGTCCTAATTAGTTTGTACGCACTGGTTTTCCTTGTGCTGAACTTAAAAAACCCTTCCACACAAGAGGACTTCACCGCTTATCTTTTAACAGGGTTACTCTATTGGATTCCCATTCAGGAACTTTTGGTTCGTGGAACTGGTATTCTCACCGACAACCGAAGTTTACTCAAACGTTCTAGCCTCGGCATCGATTTATTTTTATGGATTCCTTATGTTCAATTTCTCATTCATAGCCTCGTCACATCCATCCCAGTGTTTTTGTATTTGGCTTATTCTGGAAAATTAAATCTTTCGGGAATTTTTTTGGGATACCTGATTCTTATTTTTTCAGGGCTTTATTTGATGTTACTTCTCCATTATCTTTCAAGGCTAAATATTTTATTAAAAGATATCTCACCTTTGATTCGTTTGGTGAGTCAATTGTTGTTCTGGGGAATCCCTGTTTTATATTATCCCACTGGATATTTAAAAGAATGGAATCGATTGAATCCATTTACCATTCCTTTGGATATTTTTCGCACATCTGTGATACCAGGGTATACTCCACAATTTGATTGGATTCAAATTTTACCTTTTTTGCTTTTTTTCTATTTAGTATATCTACTTTCTAAACGTAAGTTCCAATCGGTGATTTTGGATCATCTTTAATTTTTATGGCTTCAGTTGTATTAGAAAATCTATCGAAAGACTATCATGGATTTTCGAAACCTTGGAAAAGAATTTTAACAGGTCTCAGTTTTGGTTACTTTGGAATTGATTCTAAATTTACCGCCTTACAATCGATCAATTTAAAAGTTGGCTCTGGGGAAATTCTTGGGATCGTTGGAAGGAATGGAGCAGGGAAATCCACACTTCTCAAACTAATCACCGGGGTGATCCGTAAAGATAAGGGAAACCTAATTGTCAATGGATCGGTTCGGGCTCTGCTTGAACTAAGTGTTGGTTTTAATCCCGAACTATCTGGGGAAGAGAATGTTTATTATAATGGACTGGTTTGGGGATACAAACCATCTGAAATCAAAGAACTCACGGACTCCATTTTTGAATTCGCAGAGTTAACAGACTTTCGAAATTCACCCTTAAAAAATTATAGTTCAGGAATGGCGATGCGCCTTGGTTTCAGTCTTGCTACTGCCAAACGCCCCGATATTTTAATCGTAGATGAAGCTTTAGCTGTGGGAGACGCCAGTTTCCAACAAAAATGTCTCAAACGAATCAAAGAATTTTCCCAATTGGGGTCTTGTATTTTAGTTGTGAGCCATGACCTCGGACTCATTTCTTATTTTTGTACAAGGGCCATTCTTTTAAATAAAGGACATTTGTTATTTGATGGTAACCCAAAAGAAACCATCGAAGAATATATGCATGTGTTAGCCGGAACTGCCAATTCAAGCTCTGCCGAATTTTCTGAATCCATTCAGGACATTCATATTTCTTTAAAAAATTCCAAGGGGCTCGAGACTCAGCACCATTTTCTAGGGGAAACGGCTGTATTACGAATTGAATTTAAGGCTACAAAACCAATCACAGACGGAACCATTGGATTTCACATAGATAGCGAAAAAGGCATTCGCATTTTTGGAACCAACTCCCACCATTTAGGATGGCAGGGTTTAGAAATTCGCGAATCCGAAAGATCGGTTGTCGAATTCCAATTTCCCATCCAGTTTAGCGATGGGAAATACAGTTTGGGAGTTTCCATCCACAAAGGAGAGTCCCATCTGGAAGGAAGTTATTTTTGGGACGAATCCATTTTTGACTTCGAAGTCGAACGAGGCAAAATCGAAAAATTCGTAGGCCTTTGCCATTTACCCACCAAATTTACAATCCAAACTCTTCCCAAATCCGAGTAGAAAAACAGTTTCCTTCAAAGGAAAAAACTAAATTCTGGAAATCCTATGAAAGTTTGTGTCGTTGGAACCGGATATGTGGGCCTCGTTGCAGGAACCTGTTTTGCTGAATATGGCAATGATGTAATTTGTATTGATAAAGATGAAAAGAAAATCAGTGACCTAAAAAAAGGGATCATTCCCATCTACGAACCTGGCCTTTCCGAACTGGTGGAACGCAATCACAAAGAGGGAAGACTCCATTTTTCCACTTCTCTTAAAGATGGTGTGGAATCTTCTGAATTTGTATTTATCGCAGTAGGCACTCCCACTTCGGATAACGGCTCTGCGGATCTAAGATTTGTTTTTGCCGTGGCTGAAGAAGTTGGTAAAACTATGAATGGTTATAAAATCATTGTAGATAAATCCACAGTTCCTGTGGGAACCGCAGACAAAGTAAAAGCCATTGTTTCACAACACACAAAACATCCGTTTGATGTAGTTTCCAATCCTGAATTTTTGAAAGAAGGTGCGGCCATTGATGACTTTATGCGACCAGAGCGAGTTGTCATCGGTGCAGAATCAGAAATCGCAGCCAAAAAAATGAGCGAACTTTATTCTCCGTTTGTATTAAACGGTAACCCTATCATTACGATGAGCATTCGTTCTGCGGAGCTTACGAAGTATGCATGTAACGCCTTCCTTGCTACAAAAATTTCTTTCGTAAATGAAATTGCCAATCTTTGTGATGCACTCGGTGCTAACTATGATGATGTGAGAAAAGGGATGGGAACTGATTCTAGAATTGGTCGTCAGTTTTTATATGCAGGAATTGGATACGGCGGTTCTTGTTTTCCAAAAGATGTAAGAGCCCTTCTTCGCACAGCAGAAGAAGTGAATGCACCTATGCACATCATTCAATCAGTTGAGGATGTAAACGAAAAACAAAAAACTCGTTTAACAGACAAAATATTCGAACACTTTAAATCAACAGATATGAAAGGAAAAACTTTTGGCATTTGGGGTTTGTCTTTTAAACCAGGGACAGATGATATGCGTGAAGCCCCATCCATTCCTTTGATTTATGAACTACATAAAAACGGAGCCAAAATCCAGGTGTTTGATCCTGCTGCAGCAGAAACATCCAAATACTATTTTGATGGGAAGGTGGAATACAAAAAAGATGCGTATTCGGCTCTCCAAGGTGCCGATGCCATGTTACTCTTAACAGAATGGAGAGAGTTTAGAGAACCTGATTTTAATAAAATCAAAAGCCTTCTAAAATCACCTCTAGTTTTTGATGGAAGAAATCAATACAAACCTACTTTGATGCAGGAGTTAGGTTTTACTTATTACTCTATCGGGAACCGATAAACTTAAGAGTCCAACTGAAAGTAATCTTTTGGTTGGACTAAAATCCTCTTTCAATTTCCGACAAAGCTTCGTTACACATCGATTTATCTGTTTCCGTTGTCAGTTGTGGTTTGATTTCCATGAGTACAACTTTTGCAAGTTTGGATTCCCCTGCATCTTTTAGTGTAAGTCCATAGTATAGTTTAGCGGTAGTTTTGCGACTGGAAGTTGGATAAATATCTAAAAATTCTTTCCAGGATTTTACTGCAGATTCTTTCGGGCCATGAATAGATCTAACTAAGTTTAAATTAAAGTGTGCATTTTCTTTAAGGATAGTTTGGTTTTTGGATTTTTGGACAGCATCTGAGAATTGTTGTTCTGCTTTTTCAAACTCTTTGTTTTGAAAGTATAATAAACCCAAACGAAAATGGATGTCCGGACTATTGGTATTTCGTCTAAGTTCTGTTTTTAGATAAGATTCTAGGTTTGGTTCTTGCAGGATCCGTTTGGATACACCAAGTATATCTTCTTTTGTTGCGAGTCCGGAAATCTTTGTCACATAGTTTCCATCCCCATCCAAAAATAGTATGGTAGGGTATCCTTCTATATTGTATTTTTTTCGTAAGTTAGGGAACTCTTCTCCATCTAACCGAACTTTAACGAAGCTCTCTAAAACACGACTGACTTCTGGATCAGGAAAAATTTCTTTTTCCAAAACCAAACAGTATGTACACCAATCTGCAAATACATCTACAATGATAAATTTTTTGTCCTGTTTGGCGGTCTCCAATCCTTTTTGGATGGAACTGCCCCAAGGAGATTCGGAAAAAACGGCACTTGTGCAAAGAAGAAAAAAAACAGGTAAAAACTTACGAACCATCTATTGAATTCTATTGTGAATCTATCTGTTTGAATAGTCAATTTTCGCTTTTTCGAAATGGAATGGCCAGTTTCTATGGTCGCTAGAAGGTCAAAAAATGGAATTTTTACTGAAATTGGAAGAACTACTCCGCAAACGTAAGGAAGAATTGCCTGAAAAGTCTTATACTGCTGAGCTCTTCCGTGATGGGGTTGACCGTATTCTCAAAAAAATTGGAGAGGAAGCAGGTGAGGTTATCATTGCTGCCAAAAATCCCAATGAAAAAGAACTGATTCATGAAATTGCTGATTTGGTTTTTCATTTGGAAGTCCTTATGGTAGAAAAAGGGATTAGCCTCTCTACCATTGCCAAAGAATTAGAAAAACGCCACAGCTAAATCGTAGGTTTCCTACTGGAAACTAAATGAAATTACTATTATATTTGTTTTACCCTCTGAGTTTTCTCTACCAGTTTCTATTCTGGTGGTCACAAAGAGGGACTTCCTCCTTCCACTTACCGAATGTTTTGGTCATTAGCGTGGGAAACCTAACCGTCGGGGGAACTGGCAAAACACCTTTTGTCCAATACTTAGTTCGCTATTTTAACCAAACTTATCCCAGTTATGCGATTACCATCTTATCGAGAGGTTATAAAGCCGAAAAAAGTAAAGAAGGTGCCATCTTACCGAATGGATTAGAACCTAAGTTATACGGGGATGAACCAAGCCAACATAAAGAAATGTTTCCAAGTGCACAGGTAATTATCGGCAGGGACAGAAAAACATCGTTTCTTCATTACAACCAAGTGGTTTCAAAAAAACATATTGTCATCCTTGATGACGGGTTCCAACACAAAGCAGTTTATCGAGATTTCGATTTTGTTTTGTTAGATGCAAATTCCGCTTTTGGGAATGGAATGACTCTCCCATTGGGTTTTTTAAGGGAACCTATCAAAAATAGCAAACGGGCCAATGCCATTGTTTTTACGAAACTTACCTCTCAAAATAAATTTCTATTAGATGAATATAAAAAGATATTAACTCGAAACGAAGTGAATGTTCCCGTTTTTCATTCCTACTTTCAGCCAAAAGTTCACGAAGTAGTGATCACGATAAATTTGACTTATCAAACAAACCAGATAAATCCCGATTCTACTTCGGATTATTTTTTGGTTACGGGTGTTGGAAATCCTAAAAGTGTTTATGAAACTGCAAGTTCGGCTTTGAGTTCGAAGTCCATACGATCTAAATTTTTCCCTGACCATTTTGAATACGGGACCACTTCTTTATTAACTTTATTAAAGGAAATACAAACAGATGAGATTTTGATCACAACAGAAAAAGATTGGATCAAAATGCGAAGTGATACGCCTTTTTTGGCAGAGCTTGTTCGTCGCAAAATAAGAGTTTTTTTGATTTTAATCCAAGTTTCTGTAGAAGAAGAGAACGAACTAAAATCTATGTTAGCTGCTCTCGTTTCCACATACGAATCAAAAATCGATCGGGTTTGAGTGAATTAAATATCGAATCAAGGATGGAGTTTGGTTCTTTCAATAGGGAAGAAACTAAAATCTCTGCCGCATACAAGCTATGAGTGAGACCTCTGGAACCAAGTCCGTTTAATATTCCTACAGATTCATAATAGGGGATATACATCTTTTTTTTGTTACCTTTCAGAGAATCCTGATATTTCACAGATAAATCAAGTTTGGATAAGTTTGGCAATTTACCAACAACAGGATGTCGATCTTGTGATTGCGTTCGGTAACTCACTCTCGGTAAAAATTCTTGCGGATTTTGTTTTTCCCACTGTGAAAAAAGATTTGGAAGTTTTTTGGATAACCCATCCCACAAAATTTCTGTTTCTTCGGGTCTTGGATTTTCTTCTAGTTTGAATTCATCAAAGGTAGCACCTAATACTTGGAATCCGTTTATGGCTGGTGTGATATAATCGCCGTAAAGAATTCCGTGGGCATTGGTGGGATTTTGTTCAGGGAATTTTAGAATTTGTCCTCTTACTTTTTTTAAGGGCATCCAGGCCAAATGTGGATCTTCTGCAAATTGGTAACCTTGTGTTAAAAATAAATAATCACATTCGATTTGACCATTTGTCGTTTGGCAGATAACCTTTGTTGCGTTCTCTGATTCTTCCCAATTTACTAACTTAGAAGAATATTGGATTTTTGGATCGGATAGAATGATTATTTGTTTGGTGAGGTCCACTGGGGATACAGATTTTCCTACTGGGAAAAAAATGGCAGGGAGGTTTGAAAAAGGTTCCACACTCTCTTTTGCTATGTGACTAGGAATTTGGTGTGAGAGGATTGCATTCGAATAACGATCGTAAGCTTCTTTAGAATCTAATAAAAAGTAAATCCCATCTACATGAGGGACCAGGTTTTTTAAATGGAATTTTTCCCAAACAGAGAGGAAATATAGAAAGGCTGCTAGGGAAAATTCTGATTCGGCTAGTTTGTGTTTGGTGAGAAATGGATAAACCACTCCAATCGGATTCCCACTTGCATGTTTTGCGGGGCCCGTGTCTGCCTCGAGTAAAATCGTTTCTATATTTCTTTGTTTTAGCGCCAAACAAATGCTCGCTCCAGCAATTCCTGCTCCTACGACAACAGCAGTTTTATTTTGTTTTTGCATTTTATTTTAAATATCCAGTGATCATTTCTCGTTTGCGACCAAATCCTTTTTTCTTTTCCACAACAAATCCAAGTTCTTTTAGATTCCTACGTAAAAAACCGGCCGAAGAAAAAGTGGCAAAACTTGTGCCAGGGTTTGATTTTTTTTGTATCTCTTTGAGTGTATCGGAAGACCACATATCAGGATTTTTCCCCGGAGAAAATCCATCCAAATACCAAGAATGGATTTTTGGAAACTGAGGTAAACAGAATCCAACATCCCCAAAAAACACTTGTAAGGTGAATGTGCTTTGGTTGGAACTATGGGTCCATGTGTAAGTCCATAAGTTTTGTGTTCGGTCATCGGCCCAAAGTTTTATGGCAGATTCGTAAGAGCAAAGTAAATCTTCAAACCATAGTGTTTTGTTCGGATAACTTTTGTTTAATGTTAGTAAAATATCTCGTTTTAAAGGAAATCCTTCTAAGCTAATAAATGTAACCAGGGAAGGATTGGATAAGGACTTCCAAAAATCCAGTGTTACAAATACATTGAGTCCAGATCCAAAACCTAATTCGCCTATATAAAAAATAGAATGGTCTTTTTTTGCCAGTTTGGATGGGATTTGGTTCCCTTCTAAGAACACATAACTCGATTCTTCCCATCCCCCTTGTTTTGAAAAATACACATCGTCAAACAAAAGGGAAACGGGAACCCCATCTTTGAGTTCGATTTCGTTTTTCGGATTTTCGGGGGAGGGGTCTTTTTCCATCGGGAGTCTATCCCCATCTTTCCGGTCCTGGCCTTCGTTGGAAACCGAATCTTTCCCGAAGTCACAACGGAGAGGGAAACAAAGCTTTCCTGCTCTTAAAAAAACGCGAAATTTTCTGAAATTATTATGTCTCATAAAAAAGACTTTCCAAAAGGAGGGTACTCTTCATATTTTTCCCAGGTTCGGGGGAAATTCTATGGATTTTGTAAAAATCCGAGGCAAAGACTTACAAGACTGCATCATGCAGATGAAAATGAAATACGGTCCAGAGGCTCACCTCTACGACCAAAGAGTGATCACCGAAGGTGGACTTTTTGGTACGGGGCTTATGGCCCAACGGATGTATGAAATTGATGTAGGTGTCCCTGAAAAACAAAATTCCAAAGAGAGAATTGAACGTAAGTTAAAGGACCTCAAAGAACTCATCAAACAAAAACAAAGAACAGAATCCTTACCTGAATCAGGTCTTGTGAGCATTGGTGCAAACCAAACATCACAAGGGCCATCCTCCCATCGCAAAAAAAATATCGATGGCGTTCGTCCATTTTCGGAGCGCCGTCGTAGACAAAATCCCCCTGTTTACGAATTGGAAACTTTAGAAGAGAGACCGGTTGGGTTATCGATTTCAGAAGCAAAAGATTCCATTTTGGAAGTTCCCGTACCTTCTAAACAACAAATTCCAGAACGGCACCCACATATCCAAAAACTCATAGATCGTTTGTTAAACGAAGGATTGTCTTCTGGATTTTTGGAAGAGATGGCCATTGCATTGGAACGCAGGTTATCGGCAGTGGATCTCACAAGGTATGCCAATGTAACCGACAAAGCTGTTACTTACTTAGAAGAAAGAATTCAAATTGATTCTGATTTGTTTAGTGGAACTCCTCGTGGAAAACGAAAGGTGATTTTTTTTGTAGGACCAACTGGATCCGGAAAAACCACATCCATTGCAAAACTAGCTGCAAAGTACAGTTTGCACATGGGAAAAAAAGTATCCCTATATACAACTGACAACTACAGAATTGCAGCCATCGACCAACTTAAATTTTATGCAGATGCAATGGGTTTACCGTTCTATGCCGCAAAAGACCTTCGTAAAATGAAAGAGACCATTGTCCGAGATGGGTCCGAACTCATTTTGGTAGATACCGCAGGTTACTCCCACAGAAAGTCAGAAAACTTAGAAAAACTTCAGGAATTCTACCAAGTTTTTGGGGAAAAGGATTATATTGAAACCATCCTTGTTCTTTCCTCCACGGTTTCCAAAGACAACGCACTGGCTGTGGCAAACGCGTATGAGTCGGTAGGTTATAAAAGAATTTTATTAACGAAGCTGGATGAAGCAGAATTTTTAGGTTCTGTAGTGGAATTAGCCGATACTATTCACAGGGAATTCGCATTTTTAAGTGTAGGCCAGGATGTTCCTTTTGATATCCTAAATGCCTCGAAAAAACATCTTGCCGAATGTGTGATTTTTCCTGAAAAATTGAAAGGGATAGCGGGCGAGGTCTTCGAAAAGACCGTGTAACAAGCATCGTTATCCTGATGATCTAGGGGTAACGATGGACCAAGCTGCAAATCTTAGAAAGCTCACGGAATCTGGTGCTGGATTAAAACTTGTACAACCCCAGGATACAGCTAAAAAAACGAAAATCATCGCGGTAGCTTCCGGGAAAGGGGGAGTGGGCAAAAGTACTGTTTCTGTCAACCTTGCCATCTCCATCGCAAAAACAGGACTTAAAGTTTTAATCTTCGATGGTGACTTGGGTCTTGCCAATGTAAACGTCCTTCTTGGGATCATTCCGAAATATAATTTATACCATGTCGTCAAAGGCCATAAATCTCTAAAAGACATTGTCATTTCCACTCCAGAAGGTGTGGACATCATTGCAGGAGCTTCTGGGTATTCCCAACTGGCAAACCTGAATGAAACACAAAGAAACAATTTAATCAAAGGATTTGCTGAGCTCGATCGTTATGATGTGATGATCATAGACACTGGTGCTGGAATTTCTGCCAATGTCATAGGGCTTGTGATGCCTGCCGATGAAGTGATTGTTGTGACCACTCCAGAACCCACATCCATCACTGACTCTTATGGCCTAATCAAATCGATTGTTTCCCAATCCAAAGACAAAAACCTCAAAATCATCGTGAACCGGGTACGATCTGCCATTGAAGGAAAAAAAGTAGCCGACCGGGTGATTGATATCTCGGGTCAATTTTTGGAAGTCCAAGTGGAAAACTTAGGATTTATTTTCCAAGATGAAGAAGTCGAAAAATCCATTCGGGAACAAAAACCATTCATTATCGGGGCACCACGTTCCAAAGCCGCAGCCTGTTTGACTCGGGTCACACACACCCTCTTACAAACCGAAGGTGGTTATAGTGACGAGGAAGGACTCACCGGTTTCTTCAAAAAATTCTTTAGCTTTGTGGATTTCAAAGAGAAAGAAATGGAAGAGAAAATGGAGGAAGACAACTAAGTGCAGATCGGATTTGTACTGGGATTTGCGGTTCTTGGGGCCGTGATTAGCGCCGTATGTGGGTTTCTTGTTGGAAACCGTCTTGGTTATATCTTTTTTGTCTCTCTCATCTCCACATTTGCTTTTGGAGGACTTGGTTTTGGGGTATTTTCTGTCTTACAAAAGAAAGTTCCTGAATTTTTAGAATTTTTAAGTACCTTTTCCATCGGTGGTTTCGGAAGGGGCGAAGGTCATTCCGAAGAATTTGACCAGGAACATGGGGGAATGGAATCTTCTCGTTCTGAGTCAGCAGGTTCCGATGATTTTGGAGTCCAACCTGTCGGTGATGCCGCCATGGATGCAAAACTTGCTATGGCAAAGTCTGGAAAATTCGGAGATCATATCATTGTGGATAAAATTGCGATCAAAAACGAGCCAAAACTCATGGCTGAGGCCATTCGCACCATGATGGCTAAGGATGATCCACAAGACGGTTGAAAAATTACCGTTTTTAGAGGACATAAGAAAAAATCCTCTTGTAATTTCCCTTTCTATACGATTTTTTCTATAAAGTAAAGAGATTCCGTACTTCGGTTCCCTATGTCAAGATTGCTAGACAAATACAATCAGTTTGATGAGACAGATCTTTGGAAAAAATACCGTGTCACAAAGGATGCGGAGATCCGAAGTTACCTTGTCGAAAAATATTCTCCTCTCGTCAAACACGTGGCAGGACGAATCGCCATCGGTATGCCTCAAAACGTAGAATTTGAGGATTTGGTCAGTTACGGCGTCTTTGGTCTGTTAGACGCTATTGAGAAGTTTGACCCTTCACGCGAAATTAAATTCAAAACTTATGCAATGACTCGTATACGCGGGTCCATCTTTGACGAACTTAGAAGTGTGGATTGGATCCCTCGTTCCATCCGTCAAAAAGCAAAACAACTCGAAAACATCATTGCCATGCTTGAGAACAAGGAAGGCAAAAAAGTAGAAGATGAAGAGATCGCCAAAGAACTCGGAGTCTCTATGGAAGAGTATAATTCACTTCTTGCAAAACTATCGGGAACCTCTCTTGTTTCTCTCAATGATATTTGGTTTCTAGGTGATGAGAACGATGAAGTTTCTTTTATGGAAACCCTTGAATCTCCGATGAATATGAATCCTGACAATATCATCGAAAAAGAAGAAATCAAAAACGTAATTGTAGAAGCCATCCAATCACTTCCAGAAAAAGAAAAAAAAGTAATCGTACTTTATTATTATGAAGACCTCACCTTAAAAGAAATTGGTGAAGTTTTGGAAGTTACGGAATCAAGAATTTCGCAGCTTCATACAAAAGCAGTCGCAAGACTTCGCAGCAAACTCTCTAAAGTAAAATCCGCGATCCAGAAAAGGTAAACAGATATGTCGCTCACTGAATTTCTTACAGAGGAACTGAAAGAGTTCGATCGTAAGGAAAAAGAACAAGTGGAAGTCATTGCCGATACCATAGAAGAGTGTCTGGCAATTGCATCGCAGCACTTGGGTCGCAAAGTTCATGAGATCGATTATACGGTTTTAAAAAGAGGAAAAAAATCCTTATTCTTTTCTGAACCTTATCATATTCGTGCCTCCATCATTCCCGATGACATGTTATTAGATGAACTAAGTCTTTTGGATGAACATCTAACGGGTGGTAGCGGGAAATTAGTTTCCAAAGATTTAAAAGAACTGGTCACTCCCAAAAACAAAGATGGTCGCGTTACCGTTAAGATATATAGAACCGGTGTTTTTTTAACTGTTTATCCCCCTACTGGTGAAGGATTGGAAATGACTATGGCTGATGTATCCAAGAAACTTTCGTTTCGCGGAGTCGCCGGTGTTGATCAAAACCTAATTAATAAAATTCTCAAAGAGAAGAAGGGTGAACCAGTTCTCATATCGAATCAGAAACCAAAAGCCGGAAATGACTCTAGTTGCAACGTAGAAATTGCCCAAGAAAATATGCGTGCCTTTGTCACTGTGTTTCCCGCAAGGCCAGGTGGTCGTGATTTAGAGGTTTCCGATGTTGTGGCCGCCCTCAAAGGGATGGGTGTGGCTCACGGATTAAAAGAAGATGAAATCAGAAGGTGTTTGGATGAAGACATTCATAACAAACCTTTTATTGGGGCAGAGGGTGATTTCCCGGTAAACGGAAAAAATGCGGAAATCAAATACTATGTTCGCACCGAAAAGAAAATCAACTTCAAGGAAGATCAGTCGGGCCGCGTCGATTACAAAGACTTAGATATGATCGAAAACGTTGTCGTGGGACAACTGTTAGCCGAAAAAATCCCTGCCGAAAAAGGAAAATTTGGGCGCAATTTATTTGGAATGGTATTACCTGCCAAAGATGGTTTGGATACCGAACTCAAACAAGGAAAAGGTACTATTTTGTCGGAAGACAAAATGCGACTCACAGCAGAGGTCAACGGCCAGGTGTTATATGCTGCAGGTAGACTTTCTGTGGAAACCGTTTACCGTATCAATGGAGATGTGGGAGTTCGTACTGGTAATGTTACCTTCCTTGGTTCTATCATCATCACAGGAAACGTGGAAGACAATTATTCTGTGAAAGCCGCAGGTAATATTGAAATTTATGGAACAGTCCAAAAAGCCATTGTGGAAGCCGATGGCGATATCATTGTCCGCCAAGGGGTGACGGGAAGAGAAGAAGCACGTGTGGAATCCACAGGCGGAAACATTGTCGCTAAGTTCATCCAAAACGCCACTTGTATTACCGAAAAAGACATCATCGTCCAAGAAGGAATTTTACATTCCCATCTCATGGCAGGTGGTAAGGTTTCTTGTAAAGGAAAACGGGGACAAATTGTGGGGGGAACCATCCAAGCGGCCCAACTCATTTCTGCTAAAATCATTGGCTCACAAGCCAACCCACAAACCGACCTCATTGTGGGAAATAACCCGAAGATCCTCAAACAGATCCAGGAATACGAAGAAAAGCGAAAAGAGAACCAGGACAAACTGGACCAACTCACAAAAACGATGCGAACTCTCAAAGCGAGAAAAGAAGCCGATCCTGCCAGTTTTACGGCCGAACAGGACGCTCATTTGCAAAAATTGGACGCAGGAACAAAGAAACTCGAAAAACGCATCGCAGAGGCAGGAAAGGACATCCAAACACTTACCGAATATATGGACGAACAGGCGGCGAATGGGCGTATTTCGGTCGAGAAGACCATTTTCCCGGGAGTTACCATCCGTATCCGCAATGCTGAGTTTAAACTCCGTCACGAGACAAAGGCAAAGACTTTCTACGAAGAGGAATCCCAGGTCCGCAGTGCTCCTTACGAAGATCCAGACGAAACGAAAAATGACTGGAGAAAAAAGAGAGGCCGTGGTAAGTCTAAGAATTAGGAGGGATTTCGATGATTCTCAACGAAAACTTCGCAAGTCTCACGCACCACTACGATTTTGCACGTAGGGCCCAGGCAGAGAATCCCTTCACCCACCAAAACCAGGTGGTAGAATTGCAAAAGGTTGTGTTCCAAACCCAAAACCGAGCTCAAACGGTACCCGATCCAAAATCAGGAAACCAGAGTTCGGCGGCGAAACCGAAACAAGATAAAGAAAATTCGGTTTATGCTTATTCCAAAGAGGGAGTCATTTTTGACCGACCTGGTTTGGAAAGAGGATCTCGTTTTGATTTAAAAGTTTAAAGTTCTCACTCCGGAATGTTGTTGGAAATGTTCTGCAGGAGAATGTCATGGAACTCTTTTCCCTTGTTCTAATTAATTTATTATTTTGTGGGATGATGTATGTCTTCATCTCAGCAAAAGTCCAAAAAGCAGTCTCAGAGTATTACGATAAAAAATTAAACCGTGCTATTGATATGGCCACCCAAGAAACCATACGAGAGTTAGATGCTACAGTGGCAGTCATCGAATCTAAAATGGTGGCTCTTCGTTCTATGATGGAACGAGGTGAAGTATTGGTAAAAGAATTCAAACATTACCAGTCCACGGGTCTTTCGATGAAATCTGAGTTAATTCCAGAACCAAACCTAGGAGAAGAACCGATTCTTGATCTGAAAGAACAAAGAACAGGGATTGGCAAAATTTACCAAGCTAATCAAATTCCGGTTCCAAGTGATGACGTAGAAACGACAGAAGGTGCCGTGAACCAAGCCTTTGGAAAATTGGGAAAGGCAGTGAAAGGGATTTTTGGGATGGAACAAATCCAATCACCATCTGTAGAAGCTATCGATAATTTAGAAGTTCCTACTTTTCAACCTAAGATGAATTATACGGTAGGTGGAAATCCATTTACTGAAGAAAAACCAACGGAAGCGATTCGAAACGAACTAACAGAAGGATCTAAAAAAAGAGAATTCTTAAACGAAGTTTCAAAAGCAAATGATCCAGCATTTGCGTCTTATCAAAAAATGAATTTGGATAAAGTGGAACTATCGATTGAATCGGCACTAGAAGAACTTGCTCCTTCCGCAACGAAAATTGATAAAGTGGTGCATCTCATCAAAAAAGGATACAAACACGATGAAATTTCAGAAGCCATGAATATTGGCATTCATGAAATTCATTTAATAGAAACGATTCGACTTGATCGATCTAGAAGAATCTAAAAATATGTTTCCATGTCTTCGTTTCCGGTACTCAATGTAGGATTTTCAAATGTAGTATTCGTTTCGAAAATTCTTACCATTCTCCAAGCGGATTCTGCTGGTGCCAAACGCCTTCGTTCGGAAGCAAAATCGGAAAGTAGACTCATTGATGCCACAGGTGGTCGCAAAACACGCTCTGTTCTTGTTTTAGATTCAGGACATATCCTTTTATCCGCCATTCGCCCAGAAAGTTTAGCCAAACGTTTAGAGTCAGGGGATAATCATTTTGCAGAAGGCGAAGAGGAGTCCGAAGATTGAACGTTCGTCCTAATTTATACATAATCTCTTCTGTGGCTGGTGGTGGAAAGTCGACGATCATCGCCGCTCTCCTTAAAGAAAATCCCGATTTTTATTTTTCTATTTCTTGTACCACAAGAGCACCAAGACCGGGGGATATCGAAGGGAAAACCTATTACTTTCTTTCGGTAGATGAGTTCAAAAAACGGATTGATGCGGATGATTTTTACGAATGGGCAGAAGTACATGGAAACTACTATGGTACTCCCAAAGGCCCCATTCTCGATGCCATTCGTGACCATCGTGTTGCTCTTTTGGATTTAGATGTCCAAGGTGCCAAAACAGTAAAGGCATTGCGTCCAGAATCCGTGACTATTTTTATTGAACCACCTAGTAGAGAAATATGGATCGAAAGATTAATCCGCCGAGGGACTGATTCCCAAACTAGTATTGAAAGAAGGATACAAAATGGGATCAAAGAATTGGAGGAAGCACCTAATTTTGATTATGTGGTGGTGAACGATCAGTTGGAAGATGCCATAAGAGAAGTAAAATCCATTTTGTATGGCATAAAAAAATAAAACTTTAAATCGGTTTGTTATCGATTCCTTTTATTACAGCAGAAAACTTTTAAATTAACGGCCCCTAATTAAGGCTCGTCGTTATCTTCATCAATACTTTTGCCATAATTGGGAACATTTTTTGCTCCCGCATCCAACCATTTATTGGAAATCACTGACCTTCTTTCGGCAGGGAACAAAGTGAGTAGGTAAGTGGTAATGGTCTGTCTACCTTCTTCCTCGGCATCTCTATCCATTTGTTCGAACACTTCTATGATATCATAATCAGGCCAATTGATTAACATATCTCTCGCTGATTCGGGTGGCATATTGGCAACTTTGTTTGCAAGTACCTTCACTTTTTCAGCGCGGGCATTGTCTTTTTTCAATTTGTCTGCCATTTCTTTTTCTTTACGTTGGATTCCTTCTTTGAGTTCTTCCAAACGTTCTTTATCTGCATTTAGAGATGAAGATTTTTCCTCTAACTCACGTTTCATCTGTTCTAATTCTTCGCGGTCAGCGATGAGCCTTTCTTTTGCTTTTTCCATCTCCAACTTTTCTAGTTCCGTTGGTGAAAGTAAGTCTTGGTTAACAAGTCCTGCTTGTTTTTTTAAGAAAGGCAAATAGTCTTCTGCGTTGATAACCTGAAAGTAATCAAAAACAAAAAATCCAATGGCGATTAAGAAAAAAATAAGAACGATTAAAAAGAAGGATCTTGTGCTATCGGTTACACTTGCCATTATGATTTCCCTTGTCCTAGGTAGTATTTTTCATAAAAATCACGAAGAGTTTTGAAGTCGGATGTAAGTTCATCACCTCCATCTTCGCGGTTCAAAATTTTGAAAGTTCTTGGTATCTTCTTAGATTTTGAAAGTCCAATGCTTTCTGTCGAATCGAATAATGATTGTTTGCTTAATTGTAGATTAAATTCTTCTACTTCTCTTCTTTCACTTCGATTTCGTTTTTTCTTCCATTCGGCAAATCGTTTGTCCTTTAAAACTTCGATTACCTTTTTGTTCATTCGAGCCACCATCACATCTTTACGAACCAAATTTACTTCTTCATTTTGAGTGGCGATTCGAGATTCTAACTCTTCGTTTCGCCTGATAAGTCCCTGGATGTATTGTTCGATGGACAGATAATCAGAAAGGCTCGTTCCTACTTTGGAAGAATTTAGGATTGCCTCATAGGAAGATTCGATTTCTCTTTCATTGGTATCCTTTTCACCGATGAGTGCATTGAGTTTGGAGACAACTAAAGAGAGCCTGCGGATTTCTTCTTCTTCCCGCCAACCCCTGAGCTTCAGAACCGTCTCTAAACTAAAACGAAATCGTTTCACACCTGTCTATTTCTTCGGTTCTGAATAATTTTTGTACTCTTTTTTACTCGTATTTTTAAAAAAATGAGTAAAACTTGCAATATTGTCCTTTAAATACTTACATCTGATTTTTGCGGCCTGGTTACCTATCTTTTTAGGTTTTCCTCATTTATACGCAACGTCTCCGGCTGAAATCCTGCGGAAAAGCAAAGGAAATCCCGTTCATTTGGAAGGCGAATGGGAGTTTTATCCTCATACCTTTCTCTCAGAAACAAATCAATTGCCTGAGTCCAAACTCCAAGTTTTGGTACCTGGAATTTGGAATTCCGAACTTGGGACGGGAAATGGATTCGGAACTTATCGTTTGGTTTTGGAGAGACCAGAAGGCACAGATTTAGAGACCGTTTACGGAATCAAACTTGTAGATTCTGCCACCGCCTCACGAGTGTTTTGGAATGGAAAACTTCTTGGGTCTTCCGGAACGGTTTCCAAAAATCCAGAAGAGTCAAAACCTTCCTACCAATTCCAATTTTACCCTCTCCCTTGGAAAAAGGGACCTAACGAATTATTGGTGGAGATATCTAATTTTCATCATGACAAAGGTGGAATGTGGGAACCTCCTTATGTTGGTGAGTGGAAAAAACTTTTTAAAGAAAATGAAAAAGATTTAGCCTCCTCTTTGTTTTTAGCAGGGGCAGTGTTCATCATTGCTTTGTACCATTTTGGATTATTCTATTTTAGAAGATCGGATAAAGGAAATTTGTTATTTGGGTTAGCTGCACTTTTGTTATCAGTAAGAACCCTTTTCACCGGAGAAAGATTTGTATTTAATGAATTATCTCCCCTTATTACTTGGAATATTTGTCTTCGGATTGAATATCTAACTTTCTATTTATCTCCTTATCTATTCTTTGCTTTTTTTCGTGAATTTTATCCCAAGTTTTACCCTCGTTGGATGGACCGAGTTCTGTTTATCCCAACTTTGATATTCATTAGTTTTCTTTTGTTTTTACCAACTCCCATTTATACAAAGTTAAACGGCTATTTCCAGATTGTGTTTCTATCTGGAATCTTAATGATTTTACAAGGAGTGTTTCGTGCGGTTGTCAATCGGCAGGAAAGTAGTTTGTTATTTTCAATCGGTATCATTTCAGTAGCGATTGCTGCTTTTATTGATTTAATGAATGCGTATCAGATTGTTTATACTGTAGAAGCAATTCCTATTGGAATTTTTATATTTATTTTAGTGCAGTCCCTAACACTCTCTAGACGGTTTAGTCGCGCTTTTTCTGATGTAGAATCTCTTTCCAAAAGACTACTTGCTTTAGATAAACTCAAAGACGAGTTTTTGGCAAATACTTCGCACGAATTAAAAACACCTTTAAATGGAATCATTGGTATCGCCGAATCTATGTTTGATGGAATAGGTGGACGTCTCAACCAAGAACAAAGACAGAATTTAGGAATGATTGTCAGTTCAGGAAAACGATTGTCTTCCCTTGTAGATGATATTTTAGACTTTTCCAAAATGAAAAACAGAGACTTGGATTTGGACCTAAAAGCCATTGATTTACATCAAATTTGTGATTTGGTGCTTGTGATTTCCAGGCCACTCTATGTTACAAAAAATCTAACCGTTCGCAATCATGTTCCTGTCGATTTTCCTCCCATTTTGGGAGATGAAGCAAGGCTCCAACAAATCCTTTTTAATTTAATTGGAAATGCGATTAAATTTACAGAGAAAGGTCGTATCGATGTTTCCGCCGAGATTTCGGAAAAAATGTTGGTACTTTCTATAAAAGATACAGGGATAGGAATTCCTAAAGATAAGTTTGCTGATATTTTTAGATCTTTCGAACAAGTGGATTCTTCCACCACACGAAAGTTTGGTGGGACTGGCCTTGGCCTTGCCATTTCAAAACGTTTGGTGGAGTTACACGGCGGTTCCATCTGGGTGGAATCCACGGAAGGGGAAGGTTCTACGTTCCGATTTACGCTTCCATTGGCAAGAGAAGGCGAAATCCCAATGGAAAAACCTCCTCAGAAAAAGACTGACTTGTGGTTTGGGGGTGAGTCTCCTGAATTTGAGCCTATCGAAGAAACTTGTGATGAATATGATGGCGAAAAAATCAAAGTTCTCGTTGTAGACGATGAACCGATCAACCGCCAGGTTCTCAAAAATCATTTAACACTGATTGGTTGTGATGTACATGAAGCATCCAATGGCGGCGATGCCATCAGAATGGTTCGAGATGATGGCCCATTTGAGTTGATGTTACTTGATATCATGATGCCCGGAATGAGTGGATATGATGTTTGTACTGTTTTACGTGAATCTTATTCTTTATACCAACTACCGATTTTATTTTTGACTGCCAAAAACCAAATCACTGACATCATTGCTTCCTTAGAAGCTGGTGGAAATGATTATTTGGCAAAACCTTTCGACAAAAGAGAGTTAATCTCTAGAGCCAAAAATTTGATTACCTTAAAAAAGGCAGTGGAAGAACAAAACAAGTTTATTGCTTTTCAGAATGAATTGGGACTCGCAAGAAAACTCCAAAGTTCAATCTTACCTGAAGAAGCCCCTGCTATCGTTGGTATCAAAACAGAATTCTATTATGAGCCAATGGACAGCGTAGGCGGTGACTTCTTTGATTTTCACGCGATTTCCGAGACAGAACTCGGTGTGATGGTTGCGGATGTATCGGGACATGGGATTCCTGCTGCCCTTATCTCTGCCATGTTAAAAATTGCTTTTTCCACGCAAGTTAGGTTATCGAGAGAACCTGCCCAGTTAATGACACAAATCAACTCCACCTTACTTGGAAAAATGAAAGGTGCTTTTCTCACTGCCTCTTATATATATATTAATTTAGAAACAAAAGAATTAGTCCATGCTCGTTGTGGTCATCCTCCCCTGATTATCAGTCGTTTAGGAAATTCGAAACCTTCTTTAAGTTTACCACAAGGAAAACTGATCGGTTGGATCCCTGAACTAGATATACAGGAAGATGTTGTTTCTCTGAGATCTGGTGACCGAATTGTATTGTATACGGATGGGATTACGGAAGCCACTAACTCCGATAAGGAAATGATTGGCCAGGAAAATTGGGAAAGTATTGTTCAGAGATACAGTGGATATCCAATTCCCGAATCCAAACGTTTGTTACTCGAAAGGATCAAGGAATTTACAGGGAATCGTTCTCCTGATGACGATGTCACTTTGGTAATTTTAGAAATCGAATAAAAATACTGACTTATCAATTGGTTTTTTAAATTGTTATCTGAAGATTTGTTTTATTGGTTAGTTTGAAGGTTTTTCAAAAAAATATTTAAAACCTTAGATTAAAAATCATCTTCTACACGAGCGGAGGACTGAAGTATTTTGGCCAATCGGTTGGTTGCATCTTGGTAACTAGACTTTTCTTCAATCCTTTGTCTAAGATAATCATCAATTTGTGATTTTTTATCAATCGCCATATCTACTTTTTCGTCGGCTCCGCGAACATAGGCGTTTAATAAAATAATATCTTCTGAGCTTTTATATTTCGAAATAAGTTCTCTTACGATGGAAGAACGCATATAATGATCTTCGTTGACAATCTTTTGCATAAGTCTTGAAAGGGAAGCGGGTACATCGATCGCAGGGTAATGGCTTTGTTCTGCTAGTTTTCTTGTTAGAACAATATGTCCGTCGATAAATCCGCGAACCTTATCTGCAACAATATCATCCATATCATCTTCTGCATCGGTCAAAACAGTATAAAACCCTGTAATAGAACCTCCGTTATGTGAAGTTCCTGCTCTTTCTACAAGTTTTGCCATTTTTGTGAAGACACTAGATGCATAACCTTTGGTTACCACAGGTTCTCCGATGGAAAGTTCTCGTAGTGCTTCGGCATAACGTGTAAGAGAATCCATATATAAATTGACGGACATCCCTTTGTCTCGGAAATATTCAGCTGCAGAACAGGCAAGGTTTGCACAACTGACTTGTTCCATTTTCGAAGAGTCTGAAGTGGCTACAAATACAACAGACCTAGTCATTGCTTCTTTGCCAAGTTCCACGTGTAAAAATTCATTTACTTCGCGTCCTCTTTCTCCGATAAGAGCAACAACGTTTACATCAGCATTTGTGTAACGAGCAATCATACCGAGTAAACTTGATTTACCAACACCGGAACCGGAAAAAATTCCAATCCTTTGTCCACGACCTACCGTTAACATTCCATCAATGGCCCGAACTCCCGTCTCTAAGATATCGGTGATGGGAGGGCGGTCTAGGGGGTTTAAAAACCTTGGTTCTGAAGGTCTCTCTTCTTTAGTAATGAGAATCCCTTTGTTATCAATGGGTTTGCCAAGACCGTTTAACACTCTTCCTAAAAGTTCTGGACCTGCATTCAGAGTAATTTGTCTTCCCGAAGAAAATACAAATGCATGAGGAAATATTTGTTGAGTATCACCTAATGGCATTAAGGTGTAAAGATGGTCTTTAAAACCGACCAGTACACATGGCAAATAACCTTTGTCAGACCCTCGTTCTACTTCTAAAATTTCTCCCACCTTGGAATCAGGTGGTCCTTGGGAGTAAATGACATTACCCACTACGGATACAACGACCCCACTTTTGCGAATGGGTTCAATTTTTTCGACGACATTCAGGTATTTGGAAATGGCATCGATATGTTCCGTAAATTTCTTTTCGATCATGGGGGCTTTTCACTCATCCAATCATGTGACATAATAAAATCAAGCGAATTGAGGATGAGGAGGGTGGTGTTTGGATCCAAAGTCTTCTCAGTGTATTCCGATGCCCCGTTCTCCTTTTCAGAGAAGAGGGACTTTCGTTTGTTTTCGGCTAAGTGACTAACGACAGAGTTTGATTTGGTCTATATTGGAGATTTGGCGGGGAGTAGGCAGTTTTTTACCTAAAACCACATTCCCACCTTCTCCCAAACTTGCGGATTCATAAGCCCATTTTCCAAAGTTGGTAGGAACCGTGAAACAATCGGGAAAGGATTTGGTTTCGATAATCTCGGAACCAGTCCATAAAAGAATGCGGTCTGGAGTTCGGAGATACAATTTTTTTCCATCCTCGGCCCAACGAATTCCATAAAGTGGGAGTGCCGTCCAAAAATTGATAGGGAAACTTTGGATTTTTTTGTCAGAAAGTTGGATGATATTTAATTCAAATTCGGAAAACTCACCTTCTTTTTTAGGGTTTGCTGTGACTAGAGCCACCAAGTTTCCATTAGGTGATGGAGCCATTTGAAAGATAATTCGGTTTTCGGGTATTGCTGGATAAGAAAAAGCACCACCAGTTTCAGGATAAAGGGACAAAGTTTGGTTTAAAGTTCCATACTCATCATCTTTTCCATATAATACAAATAAGGTGGATGAATCTGTGTGATAAAAAATTCCATCTCCCAAAGACCAGGAAGGGAGAGTCCATTCCTTAACAGACTTTCTACCTGTTGGTGTATTTTTTACTAATTCAATTTTGCTTTTATAATTTCTTTTATCTGTAGTTCCGTTCATAGGATTCCAAGAGTCTTTCTCTTCATATTCAACCGTTAAGATTAAATTAAAATTAGGATCATTACTCGGAGACACTTCTTGTGGCAATTGCGCATGTCGCCAAATCATTTGGGAGCATCCAAAGAGGGATAGGGCAAGAATTGGTAAGAGAAATTTCATGAAAAAAAGATAAGGCTCGGAGATTGTCTGTAAACAAAAAAGGGGACCAAAGTCCCCTCTTAGTTAGAAAAATGAAAGGAAAGGACTATTTTCCTTTTTTTGCTTTCGCTTTTTCTTTGTTTTTTTGATCAATTTCAGCTCTGTGTGTATCACAAAGTCTGTAAAGGATGCCTGTTACAGGATTTTTACGTGTTACTTTAGTTCCACAAACGATGCAAAGACCTTGCGCTCTTCTTCTTTTGTAGAGTTGTTGCACTCTTTCTGCACCAGAAGCTTTGTATTTAGAGATTTGAATTCTGAATCCTTTGAAAAGGTAATTTCCAATGGATTTTTCAGGATCTTTTTTCAAATCCTCTGCAATTTTGTCAATTTGTCCTGGGCCTACTTTTTGTGGTTCCATAGCTTTCTTTTTCCTTTAAATCTAGATTTTATCTTTTTTTTGACGAGGGAAAATCCCTTGCCCTAACAAAGGTATCTCTCTGCTCTCTTAAAAATTCAAGATATTTTTTTGATCGAATAACAATTTTTTGATGTTTTGCGATGATTTTATTATATAAAACGATTGATAGGCGATGGTTATTGTTTTTTGAATTTAATCTGAATTGCTTTCGGAAAACTTGGACAAGATTCAACGCATAACCCGCAACCCGTACAAGAAGATGAGGCAAAAACAGGCAAATTCCCTTTAAATTTCACTGTTTTTTCAATTGGGCAGGTAACAAAACACGCATTACAAGTGGATTCACCTGTTTTTTCGTTAATGCAATGTTCTGTGATGGCTTTCGCCTTACCAAAATTTGGTTTTTCACCGGACAGTTCGTACGGTAAGAGTGCCTCTTCAGGACAAACACTAATGCAGGGCCAGTCAGTGCATAGATGACAGGCTTTTGCGTTAGGATCCAAATGTGGAAATATTTTTCCTTCTTCCCCTGCTGTAACAGGGAATAAGACGGCATAAGGACAGGCAAAAATACATTCATTACAACCTGTACAACGGGAAAAAAAATCAGGAGAAGCACCAGGAGGTAGGGATAATGTCTGGAACATTCTGGTTTTACGTTTCCGGACAGTTGTTGGTTTTGGGGGCAACTTTTCCTTGCTAGATGGAGAAATTGCCTTTTGTTTTCCTTTTTGTTTGGGAGTTTTTTCTTCTTCCCAAACTTCTTTGATCACCTCGGTGAGTTCATCTGCCTTCGTAAAGGTAAACTGAAAAACAGATTTAAATCCCTCTCGGAATAGGTCTTTTCGTTTCATCTAATCGGAGACTCTTTCGATTTGAGCACCCAAAGAACGAAGTCGGGTATCAATCGATTCAAAACCTCTATCAATCTGAACAATGTTATGAATTTCGCTTTGGCCTTCGGCACATAGAGCAGCAATGATCATGGCCATCCCCGCACGGATATCGGGGCTTGCGACCCTTTGGCCATACAAACGGTTGGCACCAATGACAATGGCCCTGTGTGGATCACAGAGGATGATTTGGGCACCCATGGCAATGATATTGTCCACAAAGAAGAGTCTGGATTCAAAAAGTTTTTCGTGGATGAGAACAGTTCCTTTACATTGTGTGGCTGTGACAAGGGCCACTGAGGTCATATCGGCAGGAAATCCTGGCCAAGGAGCATCATCGATTTTAGGAGTGGCTCCGTGATAGTCGGGAATGATTTCCATTTTTTGGTCTGAGGGAACAAGGATTCCATTTTCCGTGGGTCTTACTTCAATCCCTAACCTCGAATAAACCATTCGAATCATACGAATGTCTTCTGGATTGACATCGGTGATATGAATCTCTCCTCCCGTAACGGCCGCAAGACTGATAAAGGATCCAATTTCTAAATAATCCGATCCAATTCTATGTCGAAGCCCACCGGGTGGGGATTTTAGAGAACTAACACCTGTGATTGTTAGTTGGTTTGTTCCCACACCTTCAATTTTGGCACCAGCAGCAATCAAAAAACGACAAAGCCCTTGGACATGAGGTTCGGAAGCGGCATTACGAATCGTTGTTATGCCCTCGGCATAAACGGCAGCCATCACTGCATTTTCTGTGGCGGTAACGGATGCTTCATCAAGTAAAATGTCTTTTCCAACCAATCGGTCAGCGGTAATCATATACCCGTCGGGAAAAACTTCGATTTTGGCTCCCAGTGCCTCGAGTGCCAACAAATGGGTGTCCATACGGCGTCGGCCAATTTTATCCCCCCCTGGTTTGGGAAGAAATACCCTTCCTGTGCGTGCAAGGATAGGGCCAGCTAAAGTGACAGCTCCTCGGAGTTGCGAACAAAGTTCGTAAGGAAGATCCGATTTCACTGGATTTTTTTTCTGAAAGAGATAAGATCCTTTTGTATCGAGAGCACTGATTTCTACTCCTATTTGGCGGAGTACTTCCATAAGTTTCAGAACGTCTGCAATTTCTGGAAGGTTGTCTAGGATGACGTCTCCTTCCCAAAGGAGTAGGGCTCCCAGAAGTGGAAGTGCTTCATTTTTATTTCCTTGGGGAACAACAGTCCCGTGGAGAGGATTTTTGCCGATAATTTTAAAGTAGGAAGAGCTCACCTTGCTTCCATTCGACACAATACGGATATGAGGAAAAGTAAATTATGAATTTTATAGCACAAGTCGTTTGGATTTTTCCCAAATTTGATACGATCTACCTCTTTTACATCTTCCTAATGGGAGTTGCTGCCTTCATTTACGTGAAAGTAATGAATTACATACAAAACAAACAAACCAGTGTCGTGAACCACTGGGTTGAGTTTCAACGTTTTGCCGTAGCAAGAAAATGCAACCAAGTAGAACTGAATATTCTTCATGCGTTTTATGATCATCTCAGCGAAGAAGAACGTGAAATTTATCTTTTACCTGAAAATAGAAACAAATTAAAAAATGCGCTTTATCGTTACTTTTTAAAATCGAATGCAAACACAACAGAAAAGGAAGTGGATCTTTTTGATAAACTATTCCGATCCGGAGTTGAATTTAAAAAAGAAATTCTTTCTTTGAATGAACTGACAATAGGTGAGGTTGCGGCTCTCGAAGCAGATGGCCGTGAGGAACTTACCTATGTAATGCAAAAAACAACAGACGAACTTCTTCTATCGGTAAAAGGCCTTTCCAAGGATTTACTCGTTCCTGGTAAAGAAGCTAAATTATATGTATTTCGACCCAGTAGCGGCGGTTATTTGTTAGAAGGGAAAGTGGTTCGAACCAATGAAAGTGGAGTGATTTTTCATTTTAATGGAAAAATTGAAAGGAAAGGAGAATCACATTTGATGTTAACGGACAAAGTATCTATTACCGTTTCCCCTTGGCCACCACCTGATGAAAAAAAACAAGTTCTCGAGTTGGATAAAAATAAACTTTTACTCACAGAAGAAAATATTGATAAACAGTTAGAAGTATTAAAACGAATTGCCAAAGACCAAAAGGAAAATAACGAAAAACGTTTTGATATCAAAGAAACACCGAGACCTTTTATTACTTTGTCAGAAAGACTTTCTGATCGTGGCATTTTGTTTTCTTTTCCCCCGGGAACTTCTTCCGAAATTTGGAAACAACAAGATCTTTGGGAAGTTAGTTTTAGTTTTGAGAATGGACCTATGTTTCATATCAGAGCCAAGATGATGCCCACCAAACAAAAGTCAGATTTGTATTTACTACGTTATGTAGATGCTGATGAAACTGTGCGGAAAACTTTGTATGAAGAAATCCGCAAACGTGGTGGTATCAGAGAAGTTTTGACTTAAAAAATACTACTGTTATAATCTCTCGGGGAAGGCTCCTTTCGATGGAGTCTTCGATCCTTTTGGTAATAAAATTAAATCCACTGCGGGGATTTCTTTCCCCGAGGTGAGTTTTTCTCCTAATGCTTCCCATGATCCTTGGGTTAAAGAAAAAGATAATAAATAGTGTAAGTTTGGAAGCTCCGGAAGTTTGATAAAGGGAGTTCCTCCATGTAAAATCACAAACGTTTTGTTTGGGTATTTTTTTGCTAAGTTAAAAACGGAAAGAACTTCGTTTTCGGATGTGGAATCAAAAACGAAAGTTGTAAGAGTTTTATTTTTGATTTGGCTTGCGAAATTTTTGAAAGGCAGTGTGTCGATTTTTTTGGATTTAAGAGTTTCTTTCAGGCGGCCGTTCTTTGCAAAGGAGATTGTTTCCGTTTGTACAATTCCTGAAGTTGGAAAGGATTTTGGATACGAACGAATGGAGTCTTCGTTGATTTCTTTCACAAAGTTTTTGGATTGATTGAGTTTAATATACCTTTGTTTTCTTTCTTCGTTCCAATTGGTTAAATATTCTTTTTGTTTTGGGTTTTCGTCATATACTGTAGGCAAAATGGAGTTTGTATCATAAATACCGAGTTCTAATTTTTTGCGGATTTGTTTTTGCACTGCCTCTTTTAATTTGTCATGTTCCTTTCCGTCCTTGTCTACATAACGGAACTCTCCATTTTTATAAGCATCGCTGAGTTGTGCCTTGAATTTGCGAGCAGTTTCTCCCCAACTTGTAAGGAGAACTATATTGGCACCCGCAAGTATGGTTAAAACTCCTGGCCTGTCCTTTTCGTAGTTTTTAGAAATGGCATGCATCTCCATTGCATCAGTGATGATGATCCCATCAAAATTTAATTTTTTTCGTAAAACATCGGTTAATATAGTTTTGGAAAGTGTTGCAGGAAACTGCGGATCAATTTTTGGATAAACGATATGTGCAGACATCACTGCTTCGGCACCACCGGCAATGGATTTTTTGAACGGAACCAGTTCCAATTGTTCTAGTTCTTCTAGGCTTTTATTTATGATGGGAAGGCCTAAATGGCTATCCACAGTTGTGTCTCCATGTCCTGGAAAATGTTTGATGACTGGCAAACATCCTCCAGTACGAGCTCCTCTTTCATAAGCCACTGCTACATCAGAAACTCGTTTGGAATCAGAACCAAACGAACGTGTGTTGATGACAGGATTTAATGGATTGTTATTGATATCTAAAACAGGTGCGAATAAAAAGTTAAGCCCTAAGTTACGAAGTTCATAGGAAGTTACAAAACCAACAGTTTCTCCCCATTCCGTATTTCCAGTTTGGCCTACTGCCATTGCACCAGGGTAAGGTGTGATTCCATCTTGGACTCGAAACACACGTCCGCCTTCTTGGTCTGTGGAGATAAGAAATGGAGGAAGTCCATTGGCTTTCGCCTCCGCTTGTAGATTGTTTGTTAGAGAGAGGATTTCTTCTTTTTTACCTAAGTTTTTTCCAAAGAGAATGATCCCCCCTGGTTTTGTTTCTTTGATTTCTTCAATAGCAATGGCATCTACTGTTTTTTGTGGAATGGCGATGTGGATCGTTTGGCCAACCAGTTCCGCATCTGTCATGGCATTTGTGATGGCCCAGGCTTTATCCTCTAACCAAACCTTTCTTTCGTTGGCGGCTAGTTCATTTAAGTAAAATCCAAAACAATAGGAAGAGCCAAAAAATCCGAAAAGAAGAAACAGGGAAAATGTTGTGCGAAGTAAAACTTGGTTCATACGGTTTGATAAGTACGATTTACTGACGGCTTTTTCGAGACAACTAAGAAAAATATCCACTTTGTATACGAAATCCTTCGTCTGAGTTTCTGTGGATGATTTTTATAAAAACCTAAAACCAAGTCCTGAATTCCAAAATTTATTTTATGGTGAAGAACCCACAAAAGTTCCGGATGATTGGTTTGTATTGATTACCGATATTGTTGGATCAACAAAAGCGATAGAGGAAGGTCGTTATAAAGATGTAAATACGGCTGGTGGACTTACAGCGATAGCGGTTGCCAATGTATATGGGCATATGGATTTTCCATTTGTATTTGGTGGTGATGGGGTAACCTTTTTACTCCCCGTAAATCTACTGTTTCCCATTCGATCGGCGATTGCTGATACTATAGCCCAAGTGCGGTCAGCCTTTGGATTGGAGATGCGCGCAGGAATTGTTCCCGTACAAGAGTTGTACCGCGCAGGAGCCGATTTATTTTTAAGTAAATTCCGTGCATCTGCTCATTATGTTCAATGTTCTCTCTTTGGAGATGCGTTATCGCTTGCAGAAACTTGGATCAAAGAAGGAAAAGATGAGTCTTATTTAGTTCGAGAAAATGAAAAGATTTTTCCTGCTGATTTTACAGGTTTTACCTGCCGATGGAAGGATATCCCCAGCGAAAGAGGTGAGATTGTTTCTCTCATTGTAAAACCCATTCATCCAGATTTTGATGTTTGTAAAAAAACTATCACTCGTGTTTTGAATTTTATTCGATCTGAATATGGCGAAGAAGGGGATTATCATCCATTAAGAGTTAGTAATATAGAATTAGATTCTGGTCCTTATTTAAGAAAGGAAGCCATTGCCCGCATTGGAAAACCAAGTGGAATCAGATTCTATTTGGCACTAACACAAATTTGGTTGGAAAGAACAGTGGTGGCAATCGCTATGCAGTTTGGGATTCCCTTTCGCTCCGGACATTATTCATTAAACCATTTGAAAGAGTATCAAATTCTTTCTGCTGACTTTCGTAAATATGATGGAACCTTAAAAATGGTAATTGATGGATCCAAACATAATAGGGAGTCTCTTGTTAGTTTTTTAAATCAATTGGAATTGGAAGGATTGATCCGGTATGGAAATTTTGTTTCCAACCGGTCTCTGATGACCTGCGTATTAAAGGTGAACTCTTCCGAAGAAGTTCATTTCGTGGATGGAGCTGATGGCGGTTTTGCGATGGCCGCCAAAGTTTTGAAAGAAAAGTTAAAGTTGCTCTAGGAGAAGGATCTTTCTATTGTTCCACGCAGATTAGTTTTTTTAGTAAATCGCATCGCCTTGAAGCGTTGGATACGGAACCGTTGCCATTGCGAACCCAAATTTCACCATAGAAATACGTTGAGGAATTTGTTGTACAAGTTTCATAATTGAAGCCATGACAGTTTTGTCGATAAACAAGTGTGGCATCATTACATGCCGTTGCATCAGGGTTTAATGCCGTTTGGGTTGCAGGCGTTAGGGAAGCCGTATTTGTCATCCCAGTCCAAAATTCATCCGATGCAGTGGTTGAAAAATCACGAGACATGGAAGTTGGATTGAATAAGGCAGATCCATCAGTGATAAAAAGTCTTGTATATTCATCGCTACAAACATTATATCCTGAACCTGTACAGCGGTAATAATGATAGTTAGGTGAAAGGATCCAGTTAATTCCGTTAGGCACTCGGTGGTTGGCAATCGATGTATCACCAACACTATTACTGATGATCAAAGCTTTGTAGGTTCCTGAAACGCCCGTCGGTTTATTGTTATTGCAGGTAAGGTCAGCACCGAAAACTCCATCTGTTCCCATCTCTCCTTTATAGGAGTTGGCTGTTGTAAATATTTTTTTACCTGCTGGCTCGTCGTCTTCATTCGTAATGGAATGGTCGGAAGGGCTAGTTGCATTTTGGTAATTTGTGTCAGTATTCGCAGCCATTACTAAACGAATATCAAAGGGTTGGTTTCCATCGGCAAATAAATCATCCTTGCCACTGACTGTAAAAGATTGTTTTTTTGCTGAGGCAGCACATCCTGAATCGGAAGCATTCATCGTCTCCACTTCACTATTCACGGGAAAAGTGATTTGAGTAGGAGTTATCACATCACACTCATTGTAAGCTGCTTCTGTAGCTGTATATGTTTTACAGCTAATATTTAAAACCACTTGTTGTGTCGGGTTATTTCCCCCCAAACATACATGCACAGTGGCAACATTAGCTGTTCCTTCTTTTGGTGAACCTGTGTGAGTTACATAAAATGCTTTTTCATCGTCGGTTGTTGCTGCGTAAATATCAATGGGATCATAAGTCAAACCTCCAGAGGAAGTCGCTGTTGTGATTGTCCAATATTGTGTGAGGTCAACTAAAGCATCATCCACATGGGCCAAACCAATTCTGTTTGTGGCTCCTGTTTCCATTGTATTATAATTACTAGCGTCGATGGAAACACTGGCAGGAACTGTTCCTTCTGAAGTATCACTGGAAGTAAGACCAACAGAGATAGAACCGCCGGGAGAGGATTGAGTGATGAGCCAAATTTGAGTCGATCCGCCTTCCGCAGCACTAAGTTGATTGCCTATAGTTCCTAAAGGAGAACCTGAATAATTGCAAGGTTGGATGAGATGAGTCCCATCATTGTCACAAGATCGAATGGTAACGCTGGGTTTGTAAACTGTCGTACTATAAGTTGTATCGGAGGAACTCACTGTAAATGAGACTGTATAATTTTGGTTACCTGAATTTGCCGAATCTGTTTTTCCAATGGCACGAAAGGTTTGGTATGTATTCCAATCGCTTGGTGTAAACACCAAAGAAGGAGTTTGGATCGTACATTTATTTCCGCAATCGGATGTAAAATTTAATGTAACATTGTTTGTTGGTTTGGATCGGAGTCGAATTTGGAAGTTGGAATATTTATCTCCGAATTGATTGTTTTCATCTGTTGCAAAACCTGTTATTGCTGGAACGCTTGCACTTGCAGAATTGATTGTGGAACCACCGCTAAACTTTAGGACACTAAACCCAGGGACACTTTGGTCCAGATTGTAAACCACTACATTTCTTGGTTTGATTCCGTTGTAATCCGAATCGGTACTAGTTGTTTTTCCAAGTTCGATCGTATACGATTTTAATCCATCTAACTCTAAATCGTCGACAGAATCAACCCTGACTGTTTGGTCTGCACACCAATTTCCAGTTCCTGGACAAGTTCCTAGTGTGAATGTCAATGTTTTGGGATTCGTAGTTCCTTCTCGATTCCCAACATTCACCGCATCGTAAACATCATTAATGGGAATGGTCACATTGGCTGAGGGAGCGGTTCTAAGTTTTACTTTAAAAGTACCATAGGTAGTTGTCGCCGAAGGGCCTGGTTCTTCCATAACACGAATATTGGAAACTCTTACACCCGGGGCCTCATCATCTTCGAGTGATACAGAAATATCGCAGGCATCTTTATTGGAATAAGTTCCTGATGTTACCTTTCCATCCCCATCTTTTTGAACCATTTTTCCTAAGTCTACTGTCATTGGATCCACAACGGCACTTCTATCTCCATCGTTAACTACTGTAAATCGCAGACACTGCCTTGCCGTTAATCCGTTCCCTGTAAACGTAAGCTTTGATGGAAAGGCAGCAGGTCCAGGAACTGACTGAGCGGAGGTGATTCGTGTGCCATAGTTTGAGGAGAGTGATACAGGAATTTCTACAGATCCAGTAAATGGAGAGCTAGGGTAAATACAGGTTTCGAAACTACTGTATCCCCAATCGTTTTCTGTAGGCGCAGGAGTCACTCCAGAATCTTCTGTTGTGCTAAATGATGCGGAAACATTGCCATCTTCCACTAGGTCAATTTTTTTTGTCGTAATCGTTACGTCAGTCGAACAAGCCGCAGTCGCCACTTCCTTCCCAAACAACTTATCGAACTGCTCGCTGAGTCCAAAAAGAAAAGTATCTCCAGCAGAGACTTGGCCACTACAATTTTGAAATAGGATGAATGAGAGACAAAGAATCAAAAGAGAGGATTTGATCTGTTGGTGAAAGTTCATAAATAATTTCCTGTTTCCAGTGGTTGGGTTGGTCCAATTGTTTTTGGCAATCAGATCGGGGCAACGAAAAACCTATGAAGAACAAATTTTGAATTGGCCTCCAAATATGCGTTAGTTGGTGGTGAAAAAACTAGCAGTTTGTAGTGAAATCCAAGGGGAGTTTTTAGTGTGAACTCCTAATGTATGTGTCAACTTTATGGTAGAATGATTTTACTTTTTATTTCTAAATCTGTTAATTTTAGCTGAACTAATTTTCATTTGATTTTCCCAATCACTTCTCAAGATAAGGACTGTTGGCTTTATGCGTAAAAGAATATACTTATCAATCATAATCCATTCCACCTTCCTTTTGTTATTTGTTATCAATTGCAATAGTATTGTAAAACAAGAATGGAAGGATTCAGTTGCTTTTCAAAAATTCTGCGGATGTGTCACTCCTAAAGAGGAGAAAGCTGGCGACTATTTGGGAAGTTTACCAGTAGGTTCTTTGGATAAACTGGGAACTTCGGAATATTTGGAGAAATTGTATAAAGGTCTTCGCGGTGATTTTGAACACTCCGGAACGCCATTTGAAGAAGTGGGAGGAAGTCTTGTTGGAAAAGGGGTCGAACTCAAACGAATTGAAGATGATGAAAAACGTCTTAGAGAACTTTTAATTGTCATTGATGGAGACGTAGCTTTCCCATCTGGAAAATCAACTCTCACTCCAAAAGCAAAAGAACTCATCGCTAAAGTTGGGGACGCTATGGATGCTTATCCTGAAACTAATTGTCGAATTGGCGGACACACGGATAGTGTGGGGGCTTTTTCGATGAACCTAAAACTTAGTAAGGAGCGTTCTCAATCCGTAAAACTTGAATTAAAACTAATTCACCGAATTGTGGAAGAACGTTTTAAGGAAGTGGATGGTTTCGCTGATTTACATAAAATTGTAGATACAATGCTTGCTGAAAAGAAAAACCGTAGAACAGAAATTTATGTAGGGACGGTTCGCATTGTTTATTAAAGTCCGTACGATTTTTTTATTTAGTTTATACAATTATCTATTTCTAGTTTTATTTCTTGGACTTGTTTTTCCTTCCTTTGCCGAGGAAACAAAAAAAGAAGTAGTGAGTCCTGGAGTTAAACAGGAAGGAAAAGATTCAGAAAACAAAACATCCATTCCATTAGAAGATAGAGAAGATAACAAAACTCGAATGGATATTTTTAATCAGGTGTATGAACATAGAGTAATGTTTCGCACAGGTTGGGGTATCGGAAAACTCTCTCCAGCAATTCTCAATGAAACGGGACCCGCATGGTTTCAGAATTCTCTTTTTCGACAAATCACAGAACCAGGCTCTCCGCTTTCAATTCCATACAAACCAGTAAAAGATTTGGGTGTTAATTCTCAGTTTTGGGACATTCGGTACGGTTACAAAAATAAATTTGAAATCCAATTAGCCGAAGATATTTCCCTTGGTGTTTATAGTAGGGATCTTCCTGCCTCCAATAACTTTTTTTCACCAAGAACTGATACTTATTGGGCCAGTGCTTTTGAAGGGAACCGTTTGTTGCGATTTGAAGGCGTAAGCCAACACCTTCGGTTTTCCTATACACATCCTTTTTCCAAAATCTTTATGATCGGTCCCTCTATCAACTTCCATCGTTATACGGAGAGAAATAATATTTCCTATGGTTCCTATTCTACGAGCAGAGCAGAAGCAACAGTTCCTAACAAGGCTACTTGGTCTATTGGCGGCGATGCAAACGCAGAATATTCGATGAAAGGAATTTTGCCGGGAATTTTTGCAAAGTTGAAACTGAGAGATTGGTGGGAACTTCGAACCAGGTTAGAATTATTGGATCGAAAAGGAAACTTTTCTGTGTTAGGTTCTCAAATCATCCAAGAAACATTTAGTGATGGAAGTTCTAACTTAACAGGTGTGGTCCCTGCTTACGGTGGAAAGGTAAGAGACAAGGGAACCATACTAAACATAGAATCTTCTTTTCAATATTGCCGTTTTACTTTAGACATTGGAATGATCCGCCAAGATATCAAACGTAATTATGAGACCTATTTGGGTGATACACTTGGTGGGGTTCCAAGAAGTGATTATTCCTCTAGAAGTGTATATATTGGATTTTCGGAAATGTCTACCTCAGTCAAACATACGGTAACAGAATTTTACATAATGCCCGGAGTTTCCTTTTTTTACGACTCGGACAAAATTTACTGAATTCTTATTTTTTCCTTTGATTTTTCCTTAGTTTGGAACAATCTAATCAGTGATGCCTTACGTAATTTTTATTAGTTTTTTTCTTTTACTCACTTGTGGAAATTCCTCTGATCCCACAAACACGAATGTTTCTGCGACAAAAGAGGCAAATGAAACGAGAAGGATTATTTATTTTGGTGACTCTCTGACGGCTGGATATGGTCTTTTAGATTTCGAAGACGCTTGGCCCCATGTCCTTACCAAACGAATACAAGCGGAAGGATATTCCTATCAAATGACCAATGCTGGCGTTTCTGGCGACACAACGAGCGGCGGGCTTGGACGATTGGAATGGGTTCTTGCCGAAAAACCCTCTATCTTTGTTTTAGAGTTAGGTGCCAATGATATGCTTAGAGGCATTAGTCCCAGTGTTACCAAAGAAAACCTTCGTTCTATGATTCGACAAATTAAATCCCAATACCCAAACACCAAAATACTGTTAGTCGGGATGTATGCTACACCCAATATGGGGAAAAAATATGCAAGTGCCTTTAATGCAATTTATCCAGAACTTTCTAAAGAAGAGAATGTGCCCCTAGTTCCTTTTATTTTAGAAAAAGTGGCCTCCATTCGAAAACTCAATCAAAAAGATGGAATCCATCCCACAGAAGCAGGTCATAAATTAGTGGCAGAAACAGTTTATCCTTATCTGAAACCTTTGTTAGTAAAATAGAAGGGCCTATGAAGTAGGCGTCAGCTGATCATTATTTCTTCTTGCGAAAGGAAAGCATAATGGAGAGGAATGTAGCGAACTCTAAAGCGAGGACGTAAGTGCCGAAGCGAAGCAGTTATCTTCTATTATGCGAAGGTTTCCGTTTATTTCCAATCGTAATTACCGATATTTAAGCCATCTTTTTTTGCAGCAGTAGCTAAATTTTCGTCAGCGCTAAGGAAGAATGTTTCTTCTTCTAATTCATTGAATAGGATAATTGCAGAAACGAGGTGAATCGCATCGAAACCACGTAGTAGGTATTTTGAATGAATTCTTTCTAATTCCGAATTGATTGTATGATCAACATTAATTTTGACAAGTTGGTCCCAATCAGATTTGAATTGTTTTATGATCTTTTCTTTTACCTTGTCAGAGAAATTTTCGATTTTTTGTTTTTTATTTATAGTCGCTAGTATTTCCGAGTATCCTACTTGTGATATGGCTAGATATCTATTTTCCTTCCATATATTTAAAACAGTATCTGAAGCAAATTCATTAAAGTATTTTTTTACCAGAACGCTGGAATCTAAATAATAAAACATTAGCGGTCATTCAGTAAGGTTTCGGATGCTGGTATTTTTGACTTTGTTGTCAGTGGCGCAGCCGATTTACTTTTTTTTTCTTTACTTGGGAGTTGTATTATACCTTTCTCAGCTAAAAGATACATTTTATCAATTGTAGTTTTTTGTTTACTTGGTTCTTTTATTAGTCTAGCAATAGGTTTACCATGTTCAGTAACTATTACTTCGTCTCCAAGCCTTGCTTTATCGAGATACTCGCTGAGTTTTGCTTTTAAATCTCTCACTCCTACATAGATCATTATTTTTGCTCCAAAATTGTGGTTACAATTTCATGATAATGGTTACTTTATATAATAGCAAGACGAAAAAAGTGTCAAATAAAGTATCTCTTTGTTCACAGTCAAAGTTTGAAAACTTACGCATAACGAACTAGACTTATAAAAGTTCCCTGTCCCTGAGTCCCAACGGGACGTTAGGGACTGGCATGTAGCTTGCGGTAGGCAAGGCGAATACCAGAAAGGGAAGTAATTTAGTATTAAGTGTAATTTTGAGCTAAAGTATTGGTTTGAAAAAGCCTTTAATAGAATTAGCAATTTCTTCATCGCAAGCCATGAAAGCCATATACTAAACTAGGTAATGAAGAATACACTATTTCTTTAAAGCGATTTGGGAGTGTCCAGATTTTATCAATTCCCAACTTACGGTTGATATACGGCTTTGTACACTTTTTGTGTCACCTTTTCCGGATGAACCACCCAAGATTCTGCAATGGGAATTTTACGACTAGGACCTAAGTCGGTTAGGTTTTTAGACCGAATAAAAGCATCGATTTTTTCTAGATTGCCATTTCCTTCGGCCCAGATACGTATGGTGCCATTTTCCTGAACCAATTCCTCCACACGAGCCCCTAAAAAAATACGGACATTCATAAATCCATTTTCGTCAGTATCGAAGTCGGAGTAGGCAATATGTCCAGATGTGATTCCTGTTTTTGCGGTTTGGTTAAAATAGGTTTTTGTTTCCCAAATCCCGTTTTGATTTTCGTCAGACCATTCCACTAATTTTTGTGTCTCGGGCCCAAACCACAAACGACGTGTAGGTTGTTTTGTTTTTGGGTCTCTCCATTCGTTAAACAGAGGAAATGTTTTGGATTGGTCTTTTAAATCACCGTAAATCCAAGCTAGGTCATGGTAGAGGTTTCCCTCTTCTTTGGTAGCTAAGAAAAACCCAAGACCTAAGTCATTCCATTGGATGATGGCTTGGTTTTTCACTTCTGTGAATTGTAAGGGAGAACAGTAGAAAGATAGGCAGGAGATAGTGAGGATAAAGATTTTTTTCATATAGGGAAAAGTCAGAATCAAATAATGTTGAGAAATAAAAAAACCGGTCACTTAAGTGACCGGTCCTTAAAAACTTAAATTTCTTAAGAGTTCTTAGAACTCAGTTGCGAGAGTTGCGCATTTTGTAGTTGCAGCTGCAGAAGAACCGTAAGTACAAGAGGAAGATACTAGTTTTGTAGGTGGAGTTGAAGTTAACGCGTCAGCAGTAGTTTGGTCCAATGCTTTTACAGCAGTTGCACAAGATGCAGATACGTTTCCAGCAAGAGTGATAGCAGTGCTAAAGAAAAGGTCATTTAAACTACCAGGAGACATAGCAGCAATTTGTGCATCAGTTCTACCGTCTGTATTTTTTAGTTTCAATGCTGATTCTGTAACAAGGTTACCAACTGAGAATGCTCTTGTTTTCTCAACAGTGGCAGCAAAAGCAGAATCAGTTTGGTTGTTAGAGTTTGTAATCTGAGTGTTAAAGTAATTTGTTGTAAAAGTAGCAGAAGTATCACAAACAGATCCTGCTTTTGTGAAGAAAGCAAGGACGTTTGTTTTTTGAGTATTGAAACTTGCTTCTGCTTCTGCTTTTGTTTGGTTCACTTTACAACCACCTTTTGGAACAGTAGAAAGAGATACTGAGTAAGATGTTGTGCTGTTTCTAGTAACAGTAGCACAGTTACCACTTAATTGGTCATTTGCATAAAGCAAAAGAGCAAGTACAGGAGTGTCGTCTTTTTTATCTTCTTTACAGTTACCAAAAACCGCAGCTACGAAAAGTAGAGCGAGGAGGATAGATGTTGTTTTTTTCATTCGTGTTTCCTTATGGAATATTATCGCCGTTTGCCAGCGGGTACTAGTTAGTCGCAGATATGAAAATTGTGTCAAGAGAATTCGGTTTAAATACGTAATTTTTTGTAAACTTCTGTTTTTCTGACATTTTTCCATCCATACAAGGATTATGCGGTAGTATGGAATCAATCTAAAACACTTGTAACACCTGGATTCTCTCTAGTAGAAAATAACCTTACAAAGTGTTTTCCTGGTAATGAAACTGTTTGTAGAACTGTCATCACGCATTTTGGTGGAGCGGAAAGGGAAGAAAAGATCCAAAAATCGAAGGGTAGGTTATGAATTTTTCGCATAATCCTTGTATTTTGCGAATTTGAATCGAGGGATTTCCATAAAAAAGTTTTTCAATCGCGTTCACTGTTCACTATTGATTGCCAGTTGGTTCCTTTCAGAAAGAAAGAGAGACTTCCTTTTGGGGAATGGTATCGTGGTTTCGAATATAAAGAAATGCTTCTTAGAAAAAGAATCTTTCTAAAAAGTACATCGTTTATTTTAACAGGGAGGAATGTCCACACTACCCATTGGTAAAGTTGGGAATGCTATTTTTTATTCTAGCCTATGATGCTTGTTAGTTGGCGGAGTAGTTCCCCCGACCCGCGTCCCAAAATTTGGGGATCTGATTTTAAACCTTGCCGCCGATTTTCCTCTATCAATTTTTGCCTTTTTTCCTTGCCGATTTGCCCCAATTCCAAATGATGGTTTCACAAACCTTCTGCGGGAATAGCTCAGCGGTAGAGCATCTCCTTGCCAAGGAGAGGGTCGCGGGTTCAAGTCCCGTTTCCCGCTAATGAAGGTACGCTTCTTTTTCTTTCCACTACACTCTCTTTTTTTACACTGGATATAATACGATGGAATTTACGGCAAAAAAAAATAACAACGCAACCTGTGACTTAAGCATTCAATTTACCGCTGAAGAAGTCCGCACTGCCTACTCTAAGGCTTACAAAAATGCATCTGAAAAAGTAAAAATCCCAGGGTTTCGACCTGGAAAAGCACCTCTGAATATGGTCGAAAAAGTTCTTGGGGATTCCGTAATGGATGATGCTGCCAACATTATGCTCAACCAAGCAATGGCAGATTTATTTGATAAATTGGAACACAAACCAATTCGCCTGCCCCAATTCCAAATGGAAACCTTTGATAAAAATACTGGTGCCAAAGCCAAAGCCACTTACGACACCAAACCAGAAGTCACCTTACCGAAGTTGAAAAAGATCAAAATCCAACCCAAAGAAATTAAAATTTCTGATGCGGACATCCAAAAAGAATTAGAAGGAATTCAAAAAAACATGGCTCGTAACTCTTTGAAAGAAGAGGGAGAACCAGTTGAATCCTCAGATCTCTTAGAAATCAATTATAAGTTCAAAGAAACTGACAAAGAATACCCAGAACAAGGCCAAGTGGGCAAATTCCAAATGGGTGCTCCTCAAAACCCACCTGGTTTTGAAACGAACCTTCTTGGAATGAAACTAAACGAAACCAAAGAGTTTTCTTTCACTTACCCTGACTCCTACCCACAATCCCCAGAATCTGCTGGAAAAACCATCGTTTATACTGTAACTGTCACTGCGATTTACAAGGTGACTTATCCTGAAATCAATGATGATTTTGCATCGGAAGTGGATGGTTCTGCCAACTTACAAGAGTTAAAAGAAAAAACAAAAAAACAACTTGTTGAAATTTTCGGAAACGCACTGACGAAACGGGCCACCGATGATGCTTACAATGAAATCATCAAAGAATCCAAGTTCATCATTCCTGAGTCATTAATTTACGAAGAAACAGAAACCGTTTTCCAAAACTTTATGCGTGAATTCGGCCTTCCTGTATCATCCTTAGCAGACTACGCAAAACGATTGAATAAAGAAGAAAAAGAAGTTCGTGAATCTTTTTCCAAAGCCGCTGAAAAACGGATCCAAACCTATATTTTGAAGCAGAAAATCGCTGAAGACCATAAAATCCAAATTTCTGACGAAGAAGTAGAAGCGGGTTACGAAAAAGAGGCTTCTGCACAAGGAATTCCTGCCGAAACACTCAAAAAGGAAGTCCAAAAACAGAAGGCGGAAACCTACTACCGTGACAAATTCCTGTTTGATAAAATTGACGAGTTTGTATACGCTGAGGTAGAAAAGAAGTCGCCTAAGACTATTTCAACGGAAGAAGCTGAGAAAATTCTTAGCGGAAAAGAAGAGTAAACTATGTCTACACTCATGCCTTATGTAATCGAACAAACAAGCCGTGGCGAACGCCAATACGATATTTTTTCACGGCTTTTGAAAGATCGGATCATTTTCCTTGGATCTGCCATCGATGAAACCTATGCCAATGTCATTTCGGCACAGCTTTTGTTTTTGGAAGCGGAAAATCCTGATCGTGATATTTATTTGTACATAAATAGTCCTGGTGGGTACGTAAGCTCTGGTCTTGCCATTTACGATACCATGCAACTTATCAAACCGGAAGTAAGAACACTTTGTATTGGACAGGCTTCTTCAATGGCAGCTCTCCTTCTAGCGGGCGGTGCCAAAGGAAAACGTTCTGCACTTCCTAATTCTAGAATTATGTTACACCAACCCTATGGTGGTGCAGGTGGACAAGCTTCGGATATCGAAATTTCGGCAAAAGAAATCATAAAGATCAAGGACAAACTCATCGATCTTTATGGAAGACACACCGGAAAATCATCAGAACAAATTCGTAAAGACACAGAGAGAAATTTCTTTATGAGTGCCGAAGAAGCCAAAGAATACGGCATCATCGACAACGTCATCCAAGAACGCAAACAGATGCCACAAGCTTAAAAGAGGGGCTTACACCATGACCAAACGTCCAAGCCAAACGGGTAATTCCAGAGAAAAATTACATTGTTCTTTCTGCGGAAAGGCCCAGGATGAAGTAAGAAGGCTTGTCGCTGGTCCTGGTGTTTATATCTGTGATGAATGTATTTCATTATGTAATGAAATCATCGCAGAAGAACCGCAAGGTGGTGAAAAAACTGCCATTGTCGGTGACATCCCAAAGCCAACCGAAATCAAAAAAATCTTAGACCAGTATGTGATTGGCCAAGAACAAGCCAAAAAAGCTTTGTCTGTTGCCGTTTACAATCACTATAAAAGAATCTTCCATAACGAACGTAAGGCGGGGGATGTGGAATTGGAAAAATCCAATATCATGCTCATCGGTCCTACTGGTTCTGGAAAAACTCTTCTTGCGCAGACACTGGCTCGAATTCTCAAAGTTCCCTTTGCCATTGTTGATGCCACAGCCCTTACGGAAGCAGGTTATGTGGGAGAGGACGTAGAAAACATCATCCTTAAACTCATCCAAAATGCAGACAATGATGTCAAACGTGCGGAGATGGGAATCATTTACATTGACGAAATTGATAAGATTTCTCGTAAGTCGGATTCTGCATCTATCACTCGTGATGTGAGTGGGGAAGGTGTCCAACAAGCTTTACTCAAAATCATTGAGGGAACGGTTGCCAATGTGCCACCACAGGGGGGGCGCAAACACCCACACCAAGAATATATTCCTGTGGAAACCAAAAACATCCTCTTTATTTGTGGGGGAGCGTTTGTGGGTCTAAGCGACATCATCAAACAACGAGTTGGTGTCAAATCCATCGGATTCCATTCCAACGAAATCGTAAATGACAAAGGCCGTAAAATCGAAGAAGGGGAATCTGTAGTACACCATGTCATTCCTGATGACCTGATGAAATTTGGTCTGATTCCAGAGTTCATTGGTCGACTTCCGATCATTGCCACTCTCGATGAACTCACCATTGAAAGTCTCAAATCCATTTTTACGGAACCAAAAAATTCTCTTCTCAAACAATACCAAAAGATGTTTGATATTGAGAATGTAAAACTCAAGTTTACAGAATCTGCCATTGAAGCCATTGCCCAAACGGCCATTAAACGGGAAAGTGGCGCCCGCGGACTTCGTGCCATCGTGGAAGAGATAATGATGGAACTCATGTTCCAAATCCCTTCACGTAAGGATGTATTGGAAGTGGTTGTGACAGATGAAACGGTTCTGAAAAAAGACGCACCGATCACCATTCTCAAAGGCGATATCGAAAAAATCGCATAACCGTTCCAATTACAATTTCTAGATTTAAAATCTTAAATTTTGGATCTAGAGAAACTAGAAAAAACCTATCGGTCAGATAGGTTTTTCTTTTTTAGGAGTAACTTATGTTAGATTCCAGTCCCTTAAAAAACAGATCCCAGCAATTTTCATTACTACCTAAGATTCGATTCCATGTGGTTGTTTTCTATTTTTGTTTAGGGTTCTCTTTTTTTAATTGCCAACTTGGAAAAGTCGCTGAACCAGTTGCCACTCCAAAGGACCAAACGCAAATCCAAGATTCTACTGTTTTTCCCTCACATTTAGAGTGGAGTAAAATCAAAGAATCCGTTTGGATCCACCGTAGTTTCGGAACCTTTGGCGGAAAAGTTTATTCGGCAAATGGTCTTGTGGTTCTTTCAAACAAAGGAGTCGTAGTCATTGATACTCCTTGGACCGAATCACAAACAGAAGAACTATTTTCTGAGATCCAAACTAAGTTCCAAAAAGAAATTTTGTTTTTAATTGTGACTCATGCACATGACGACCGTATGGCGGGAGTTTCTCTATTTCACAAACGAAACATTCCGGTTTATAGCACTTCCTTAACAGCGAAACTAGCCAAGGAAAGAGGATTCGGAAAAACAAATCCTATCCTTGACATCCAAACAAGATTATCCTTGGGCAATCAATCAGTTGAGGTATTTTATCCTGGGCATGGGCATTCTGTAGATAATATTGTGGTTTGGCTTCCCGAAACTCATATCCTCTTCGGGGGTTGTCTTGTGAAGGCACTCGATGCAGAAGACTTAGGAAATACCAAAGAAGCCGATTTAAACGAATGGCCCAATTCGGTGAAACGGGTGTTATCTCGTTATCCAGATGCCGAGGTCGTGGTACCAGGGCATGGCGACTGGGGGAAGTTAGATTTACTTCGCCATACGATCCGTTTACTTGTTTCGCCGAACCACTAAAATCGAAAGTTTTTCCATGGGGTTTGTTAGATTTCTTTCAGCACCCAGAGCACTCATTTTTTTAGCAATGGCCAGTAACATCTGTCTAGAGGAACTAGGCCTTAAATCCAAAAGATAATCCACAAACTCTTCCATAATTTCAAAGGATGTGAGTCCAAACTGTGTGAGGGTTCTGTCACTGGCCCAAACTAAATAATCCCCAATTTCGATTCCATCTGCCATAGAAAGTGGATGTTTGTGGTTGGGATACCAATGGTCGTCTCCGCTTCCTTCGATCACTTGGATTCCGTGTTCAGAAAATTGGAAGATAGGCATGTCCATATAGTGTAAAAAAGACATTTTGTCTTCTCTACTGGCGATTACAAATGCAGAGATTTTTAATTTTAAAAATGTAAACTGGTGGAGGGCCAATTTTAGTTTTTCCAAAATCTCTTCTGTGGAAAAAATACCATCTCCCAAAGAGGAAATGATCCCATGAATATAAACTTTTTCAGAAGACTCTAGAATCCCTGGTTCCATATGCCCTGCAAGGATTCCAAAAATTCCATCTTTGGCTCTGACGATTCGAATATAGTCTGCACCCGCATAACGCATGACAGATGGAAAAACGGATACATCGAACCCATGAATTTTAGGAATATGGACGTCGGGGATTTGTTTGTTTATGGAAGCTGCTTGGTTCGTTTTCCAGTCAAATTTGTTTTCAAATTGTTCCTCGCCGAAACTTTCATCTCCCTGAAGAAGGGTAAATCGAACTGATTTGTAGATTTTGTATTCTTCCGAATCTTTATTTAGTTTTTGAATGTCTTTCGGAAGTTCAGTGTCTTGGATGTGGGCAATGACATGAAGAATGTATTGGTATAAAAATCCGAGGAAATAATAGGTTAAAAATCCAAGCAGGAGCGAAAATACAAAAGAGGAATAAATTCCCACCAAATTAAAGTTAAGTGCATTTTCTCCTTTGGGATTTTGCCAATGAGTGAATGTAAATTCTGCAAATAAAAAATGAATGAGGAAAAAAAGAAAACTAATGATCCCTAAGAGTACAGGAAGTTTAACTCGAAAACTCATTTGCGATCTGTGGTTTCCAATACTTTCATAATGATAGCAGAAAGAAAGAATAGAAAACTAAGAGGAACAAGTAACATTAACATAGAAAAAACATCAGGGCCTGGTGATAAAACTGCAGACACAACGGCAATGATAAGGACAGCTTCCCTCCATCGGGAAATCAAAAACCGGGAAGAAAGGATTCCAATCCTACCGAGTAGGATGAGAACAATCGGTAATTGAAAGGAGGCACCAAACACTAGGTGCAAATTAAAAAACAAATCATAATATTCGTCAATCGGTAAATACGGGTCCACTCCATCGGGTCTGAGAATCACAAGGAAAACTCGAAGGAAGTTTTCAAAGACCGTAAACCAACAGAGTGCAAGACCTGACCAAAAGAGTAAGGTAGAAAATAGGATGATGAATTTACCCCATTTTTCTGTCCTTGGGTCCACAGCCGGTGCAATGAATCCCCAAAGGATATAGAGTAAAAATGGTAAAGAAACAAGGACCGATAAGATAAACGATGTTTTGAGATAAATCAGAAACGGAGCCATAAGCTGGATCTGAAAAAAATGGGCATCGGGTCCTAAAACAGATTTATAGGGTTGGATGAGAAAGGTATGGATTTCACTTCCAAAATACAAGGTGGCTATCATAAAAACTGACACCACTAAAATGGAATAAATCAACCTTTGGCGGAGTTCTTCTAAATGATCCCCCAGGGACATGTATTTTTCCCTGGTTTCAGAATCCTCCGGTAATGGAAGTGCGGTTCTTTTTTTCCCGGCCAAAGTTTAAATCTTATGCTTTTTTCTTTTTTCCAGATTTGGAAACGCCCGTAGAAGCGGACTTTGGTTCTTCTTGGGGAAAACTAGTTTGCGTTGGTTCGTCTTCCTGTCCTGTTAAGGATTTGCGAAATTCTTTAATTCCAGAACCTAAATCTTTGGCAAGGCTGGGAAGGCGTTTTCCGCCAAAAAAAAGTAACGCTAAGAAGACGATGAGTGCAATCTCCCAAGGTCCCAAATTAAAAAAAGCAATAGGTGCTTGAAAAGAAAACGGATTGGATGGCATATTTCCCTCTTAAGGCAAGAGTTATGCAAACGAATCTAGAAGCAAGCGGAATGATAGAATTCTTTAAGGTCTTGCCCAATCTATTTTCCGGTGGTGTGTATTTAACAGATCCAAAATCCGGGAAAATTTTATTTTCGAACGATTTTTTTAAAAACAATTTGGGTTGTCACAAATCCACTGAGGAATGTTTGGAATCCGATCTTTTACAATGGGTCGCAGAAGAAGACAAAGCCAATTTTAAGGAACAGTTTCTTTTCCCAAATAAACATTTTGATCGGGACACCATACAAGGTGATTACAGATTTCGAATGCCGAATGAAATTTTAGTGAGATGGTTTCAGTTTGAAAAACGAAAAGTAAACATTCCGAAAATGGATTCACAATTACAAATTGTTTTTGTTCGAGATGTGACCAATGAAAAAACAAACGAAATCAATATTGTCGAACAAATTCAATTTTTTCTTGGTCTCTTTGAAAATGCATCTGTCGGGATGGCTCTGCAAGATTGGGAAGGTGGTTATTTTCGCATCAATCCAAGGTTTACGGAAATCACAGGATATAGTTTTCAAAATTTAACGGATTTGAATATCAAACGGATCAAAGGGGAATCTATATCCGAAGAAGAAATGGAATATTTTAGTTTTTTTAAAGAGGGAGTCGAAGAGTCAAGGTTAACAAGAAAAGATGGTCGGCGCATCAATGTGTACCGGCGGATCAGTGCTTTTCGTAACTCACAAGGCAAACCAGATTTTTATTATGTTTTTTTGGATGACGTGACTGAAAAAAAACAACTCGAATCTTATCAGTTGCATTCGCAAAAAATGGAAACCATTGGAAGTTTAGCAACCAATATCGCACATGATTTGAATAACTACTTACAACCCATTCATGTTTTCTCTCAGTTGGGTGAAGAACAAATTAAGTTGGGAAAATTTGACGAATCCAAAATTTTAGAATATTTTGGAAAAATTAGAATGGGAGCAGATAATGCTCGTTCGATGATCCATAGGATCATTCAATATTCAAAGGTAAAAGACGAAAATTCCTCTGCAAAAATTGAAATATCTTCGGTGATTGAGTCTGCCATTCCTCTTGTAAATGCAGGCTTACCGAAAAATGTAGAAGCCCAATTTGATTTTTACAAAACTCCTCTTTATACAAAGTTGGATGCGGTTCGGTTTTCTAAAATCCTTTGTGAATTGACTTCGGGCGGACTTCTTGTTTGGGATGATCGAAAGAGAGGACTGGTTCGAATACAAACGTCACCCGCAGATGAATATAAACTTTTAGTTTCTATGGAATTTGCTGGGCTTTCTTTACCCAGTCTTTCTGGTTTAAATACACTGGACTTTGTCAATTTTGGTGAGGAAGAATTTCAATGGACAGGAATGCACCTAATCAATCGTTATGTGAAAAATTGGGGAGGTGAGTTTTATATCGAAAAACCGGAACCAATGACAGTTCTGATTCATATTTTTTTGCCATTAGAGGAAGGACAGATCCTACTCGGTGCCAAAAAAACAAACCAAGAAAATAAACCTAAAGATGTTTGGTCCGTGATTTCTGAAAAAGAAATTTGGATTGTGGAAGATGATGAAGCGGCTAGTGAAGCGATTAGTTTTGTTCTTTCTCAAAAACAAATTTTTCCCAAAGTATTTCGAACGGCAACTTCAGCCTTAGAAAATGTAAAAAATATAGTTCCTGATTTTATTTTATCAGATTACCGGATGCGAGAGATCAATGGCCTTAGTCTCATTCGAAATATCAAAAAGGTAAATCCGAATCTTTCTGCGATTCTTTATACCGGAAATATGGAAGGACTTGATTCGGAAGAGTTGGATAGAGAAGGGATATTGGTTCGTTCGAAACCAATATCCGTAGATGAACTTTATGAAACGATTTTGTTATCGTTTGGTTTTCTTTGATTTTTTAACTTCTTCGGCACCCGTTGTATCTTTGATAAACTGAATTAGCTCTTTTTCGATTAGTTCTTTGTCTGATTTCACGTATTTGGAAAGCAAAACATGGGCTCCGTTTTCAATTTTTAGAAGTTTGTTTTGAGGATTGTGATTTGGTCCCGATTGAATTTGCTCGAAGGCATGTAACATTGCTGGAACAGAGGCAACAAAATCATGGTCTGTTTCTGATTTATAGTAGTACATGAGTAAGGTGGGAGCTGTAATGCGAGGGAACGGATTGTCTTTGTCTACAAATCGTTTTAAATCTAAAAGATTTTGAATGGCACCATAATACTGATCTAAATACCAATATTTGCCCGATTCATCTTTGGGGTCGGTTTTGGAAATACGCATTTCCCCTTTGATGGCATTGATAAAAGATTTTCCCCAATGGAAACGAAACATATGCGCACTTGGATCATCAAAATCATAAAATGGGGAAGCAAGGACGAGGGAATCCACAAGCTCTGGATGTTTCGCTGCTAAATAAGACGCAATGTTTCCACCCATACTGGTTCCAATGAGAACGGTTTTCTGTCCGAGCTCTCTTGCATAAATCAAACTATCTTCTGCATCTTGAAGGTATTTTTGAAAGTTAGTATGTAAGTGGTCTTCTGGATTCGTTCCATGCCCAGGGAGTCTTAAGTAATAAGTATTGGCCCCAAAGTATTCGGAAAGTTTGTTTGTGACCTCTTCGCCTTCTCCACGACTCGCACCAAATCCATGTATATAAACAATGGCAATAGGAGTTTTTTCTTCCGAAACACGGATGAGAAGTTCTTCGTTGTTTGGCCTTGTATTTTCTTTGGCACTGATTTGTAGTTCGTTTTGGTAAAAGGCATCAAAATTTTCGAATTTCCTAGAGGAATCATAATTGTATTCACTGATAGACCAGTTGTAAGTGGATACTAGGAATGAAGATAGAATGAGAGTGATGGCTATCACCCATTTGATTATTATTCTCATCGAGGTTCTCTTGTTACGAAAGATAAATATCACAAATGCAGGATTTCTGTTTCTAATTCAAGTCAATTTGTTTGTTTTCTGTCACAAACCGACAGAACCCATCCGACTCTGGATGACACCTCCACCAGAAGTAGCAAAAACTGCTGCTGTTTATGGAGAGATTAGAAATCCTTTTGAAGTGGATGTGGAGATTCGAAACATTGTTAGTAACCATTACAAAACCGTTGAGTTTCACGAAACCTCCTTAGACAACGAGACTCAAGTTGCCAGGATGCGTAAAAAGGAATATCCTATCCTTTTGAAAGCAAATCAAACGATCCAGTTGATGCGGTCTGGAAATCACCTGATGTTATATGATAAAGAAAATGTTTCTGGAAATTTAAAATTAGAAATCCAATTTTCTAACGGAGAAACTCGAACAGTAGTTGTGGAAAAGAATCAATGATGAAAAAAAACATAGTCTTAATTTTGTTAGTTGGAATTTCAATGATAGGTTGTGGTTCGAGTTTAGAATTCACAGAACTTCCCATTGGTGGAAACATTGAAGCAAAAGATAAATCGGGACAATTCGTGTCTTTTAAATCGTTTCAGGAACCAGTTTTATTGGTATTTTTTGGATATACTTACTGCCCTGATTTTTGTCCTAACACTTTGGCAAAAATAAAAGCAGCTGTTGAACCACTTTCTGCTGAGGAAAAAACTAAATTCAAAGTGGTTTTTATCTCTGTAGATCCTGTGCGTGATTCTCCGGAGACTACCACAAAATATGTGCAGTTTTATTTACCACAATCGATTGGACTTTCTTTTTCGGAAGACACAACCAATCAAATTCTGAAACAATATGCTGCCTATGTACAAAAAACGGAAGATGGTCAAAGTTTTGACCATTCCACTTACATTTATGTTTTGGATAAAAATCGGAAGACAAGGAAGTTAATCAAGTCCACCGATTCCAAAGAAGTCATCACAAAATCAATACTTGCCTTAAGCGGCGATTCCGTTCAGGCGAAGTAAGGCATCGATCTCTGGATCTCTTCCGTAAAAATCGCGGAAAAGATCCATTGCGTTCCCAGAGCCACCTTTTTCTAAAACCGTTTTTCTGAAATGGGCAGCATGTTCTAAATCGAAAACACCTTTATCGACAAACGAATAGTAGGCGTTCGCAGAAAGAAGTTCTGCCCATTTATAGGAATAATACCCTGCGGCATAACCACCGGCAAAGATATGAGTAAAAGAATTTTGAAATTTATTATAAGTTGGTGGGAATACAACTGAAAATTCTTTCCTGACTTGGTCTAAAATTTCCTGAACTCTAAACTCTGTTGGTTTTTCTAGATGGATCAACATATCAAACTTTGCAAATTCGATTTGTCTTACTACTCCCATTGCCGACATAAAGTTCTTGGCCTTTACCATAGTTTCAATATAAGAATTTGGAATTGGTTCCTTCGTTTGGTAATGTTTGGCGAAGAGTTCTAAAACTTTTGGTTCATAAGCAAAGTTTTCTAAAAACTGAGAAGGGAATTCCACGGCATCCCACTCAACCCCATTCACTCCACTGACAAAGGCTTCGTTGACACGAGAGAGGAGGTGGTGAAGGGCATGTCCCAATTCATGGAAGAGAGTGACCACATCGCTTGGTCGTAGAAGTGAAGGTTGTGTTTCAGTTGCTTTCGGGAAACTGGCTACAACAAAGGCAACAGGAAGTTCTCTTTTTCCCGTTTCATCTTGAAAATGAGGTTTCCAATTGTGCATCCATGCCCCACCTTTTTTTTCGGTTCGGACTTCTAAATCTAAGTACAAACGAGATCTGGTTTCTCCATCTACGACTAAGTCATAACAGAGGACAGACGGTTCCCAGACGGAAGTGTTTACTTGTTTGAATTGGATTCCTAAAAGTTTTTCTAAAAATAAAAAGGTTCCTTGGATGACTGTTTCTTTTTCAAGGTACGGCCGATAAATTTCCTCATCATAAGAAAAGGATTCCTTTTTTAATTTTTCAGAGAAATAGGTAAGGTCCCAAGGTTCTAAATCATTGTGGCCGAGTTTCTTTGCAAAATTTTTAATTTCATTTAACTCTTGTAAAGCGATTGGTTTTGCTTTTTTCCCCAAATGGTCCAAAAACTCTATTACTTGTTCTGGAGTATCAGCTACTTTGGTAGCCAAACTCAAATGAGAAAAAGTAGGAAAACCAAGGAGTTTTGCTTCCTTGTCACGAAGTTCTAATATTTCCTCCATTAGTTTTCCATTTTCTGGCGCCCTTGTACAATACCCATCATAGAGTTTTTTTCGAATTTCTCTATTTTGTCCGTAGGTCATATAAGCAATGTAAGATGGGAATTGTAAGGTGAATTTATATCTACCATCCTCCATTTTTGCTGAAATTTTATCACTTTCAGGAAGACCTTCTACATCGGCTTCTGTGAGATAGAGTGCAAAAGCATTGGTTGCATTTAAAACATTCTGAGAAAATTGGTTGGAAAGGTCAGACAAACGAACCCGAATTTCCTTTAAGGCATTTTTGGTATCGGTACTAAGCCCCACCCCTGACAAACGGAAGTCACGAATTTCATTTTCTAAAACTTTAGAAGCTTCTTGGTTCAAATTAGGTTCCGTGGATTGAATTTTTAATAGTGTAGAAAAAATCTCTTCGTTTTGGCCAAGGTCCGTATAATACTCGCTAAGTTTTGGTAATAACCTGCTATAGATAGTTTGGCTTTCTTCGTTATTTTTTACAGAATTGAGATGGGAAATTTCTGTAACCAGGTCTCCCAGTTCTGTTTGGATTCTTTGGTAGGGTTTAACAAAGTTTTGAAACGTAGGTTTGTCTATTTGTAATATGGATTGAATGAAACTTTTGTTGGACTCCATTTTTTCTAAAATGGCAGATTCTTTTTTTGGAAGATTTTCAGAATGAAATTCAGGAAACATAGTGGCCTCTATTGTTTTAGACTCGATTTCAATTAGTTCTCTGTCAGTTTGGAAGTAGAGGGAAAGGATGCCACCGGAAAAAAGTAAAATTGTTTTCTTTGATGGGGTTTGCCATTTGTGTATGGGTTCGGTCCAGTTTCTATTGAAACACAACCAAAAAGAAAATTTATATTTTTCGGCGATTGGTTCTGATGTTTTCCATTCTCTAATCTCCATAAACATGGTTTCCAAACTCCCCGATAGTATCCTCTATTGGAAGGAAGGGGAGATATACGCAGAATCTGATGCTATTTTGCAATTGGTTCTTGAATTAAAATTTCCTTGGTTTTTGTTGTATGGATTTAGGTTCGTTCCTCGTTTTATTAGAAACTTTCTCTATAGGTACATTGCCAAACATAGGTACCATTGGTTTGGTAAAGCAGAAACCTGTATGATCCCTTCACCAAACCTTAAAAAACGATTTTTGAATTAGTTCTCCTTCGTTTTCACAAGCCTTAGGTTTAGTTTTTTATTACGATCGTAGGCAAAAATCGAAAACGGCTCTCCGATTGTTTCCCATCCAAGTCCTAATCCTTTCCAAAGTAAAAAATCGGATTCAGTGACAAGGAGATAACCCTTTGTTGTTTGGATTTCTTCCCAGGTAATTTCTTGGATCGGCCTGTGGTAATAATAAGCAAAACTGGGAATTCCAAGACCACCAAAAGAATGTAAGGTTTCGTTCGGAGGAATTAAATTTTGGATTGAAGCCGCAGTCTTCTTTGTATCCATTCGGAGTTCCGAAAACTTCGGAAGGATGATAAAAGAAAAAACAGCAATCATAATCAACGCAACTGTCAGATACAATCGAAACATATAGATTTGATTGTGTTTTCTGGAAAGTTGGTCACCGAGGATGATGGCAAGGATAGGATAAGCAGACAAAGGATAAGAAGGAAGTTTACTGGCCAAACATTCATAAAAGATCCAAGAAAATCCAAGTCCTATTAGTAAAAACCGTTTTGGTGTAAAATGGGAATCGATTCCTTTCCAATTCCAAGGAAGTAGGTTTTTAAAAAGTTTTAAACCTCCCGTTTTTAAATAGGCAAACAATTTCCATCCATATTCATTTAAAAAGGAAAGATAAATTCGAGTCCAAGGAAAAAGTGTTATAACAAATAACATAAGATAGGTGCCAGGAGGACCTGATTGTCCAAATACTGGATCTGTAGCCCTTCGGAAAATATACCAATCCAACATCCATCGGATGAGAACCCCATTGTCTTTTTGCCAAGAAAAATATCCCCAAAGAAGAAGGGGAGTAAGAGAAACAGGTAACCATAAAAATGGATTCAGTTTCCACACCCTAAAACGGATTTGGTTGATACTCAAAAGAAGGACACAAGTTCCCCCAAGGAAAATAAGGATTGGTGGTCCTTTTACAAGTAGTCCCAAACTTACAGAAAGCCAAAACAAAAATACAAATCTTATTTTATTAGATAAAATCCAATGGTAAAGCGATACAAAACCTAACATACTAAAGAAAACTAAAAGGGAATCCACTAAGGCAATTTTTCCGTTTAAAGGAAAATACAATGAAAAACTTAAGATACTGAAAGCATAAAGTGCGGTTCTCTGCCCGTACATAACATTTGTAAGATGGTATGTTAACAAACTTGTCCCTAAAATACAAAGAGCCGGGAACATTCGTAAAACCCATTCTGTAGGGCCGAAAATCTGGAAAAGAAAAGAGGTAATCCAAAAATGGAGAGGTGGCTTTCTGTGTGGTGTTGAATAAGGGAAGTCCATGGTCAGGTAGTCCCCCGTTTCCATCATGGACCTAGAAAACCCTGCATAGGCTGCCTCGTCTTGGTCGACCAGGGGTGAGGAATTCCCATAAAATAAAAAAACTACTAGTACAGAAAGTAGGAAAAGGAAGGTGCGGTGGACAGAAAAGAATTTCACAGTCTCACGAGAGAAATACCTATCTTGTTTGTCAAAGCAGAAATGAACCCTAGCTTTTGTATTCATTTTGTAACAAAACTGGAATCAAATTGGAAAGAAAGATAGATAGAGTTTTTTTATGCTTTTCAATGTTCCAGGATCCATTGCTTATTCAGACCATCAAACAGCAGTGCGTCCCTCTCTATGGAAGTACAGGTACATTCTGATTTTGTTATCATTGCTTGGGATATTGACTTGTTACCAATTAGCGGTTGTTTTACTCCTTAGGAAGACGATTGTTTTGCCAGCATCCTCCTTTCAAGGTTCAAAAATTGTAAATCCATACCAAAATTGGAATGGGGAAGGTCAGGAAAAAATCTCCCTACATACCCATTCCAATGAAGTATGGTTTACTCCCGAAAGACATACTGTAAAAGAAATTCAATCCGAATACAAACGAGAGGGTTTTTCGAATCTTGCTATCACTGATTATGGTCAGGTATCCGAAACTGACAATCCAGATTACATTCGAGGAATGGAATGGGGACAAAATTTAAAAAAACGGCACCTACTCGCCATTGGGATTAAGAAGTCTTTTTATGATTATTTTCCTGTTTATGCGAGTCGCGAAAATTTAAATTGGGTGATGGATCGTATGAAAAAGTTAGGTGGATATGTGATTGTCTCGCATCCAAAACTTTTTGATTCGTTTTCCAGAGAAGAACTAATGGCCATCGATGGATTTCAGGCAGTGGAAGTATATTCACCGTTTGGCGATGATCCAAAAATTTTGGATTCTCTTCTTAGCCAAGGACGAAACATACATTGTATGGCAAGTGATGACTTACATTATTTTCCAGAAAATTCCATCAAAAGTTTTGACCAACCTTTTTGGAAAGATTTGATTCAAACTTTAGGAAACCAAAGATCTAGAAAGGGAGAGAGTTTTTTGCGTTATATTGTTACAGAGGAAGGTAAAAAGGACCAAGCTTCTGTAATCGCTTCGCTACATTCTGGATCCTTTTATTGTGTGAAAAAATTTTTTCAAGGAGCGGATGATCCTAAGGTTCCAAAAATTTTTGTGACAAAAGAGAATACCATCCAAGTGAATTCTAAGGAAAGGTATTTGGAGATTCGTTTTATAGGACAAAAAGGGGAAGTGTTACAAGTAAACCCTGACACAAACAGAGCTGAGTATCGTTTCCAAGATAAAGATTCTTATGTGAGGTTGGAGATGATTGCCCTTACAGGTTCTATCCTCTCCAACGCTATTTACCGAAGTAATTAAATTATAACTGTATCCTTATTTGAATTTTAAGTTTTGGTCACTACCATCAAAGGTATCTAAAAAGGCTTGCGATGTGGTTTCGTATTGTTTTACAGTACCGAGACCAGTTTGTCCTGCGATACTAGCACCAAACGCAACGTAGGTACGTAAAAATGCATCATCCACAGACATAAAGTCAGAACCACCTATGGTGGGACTTGGATAGTCAGAGGGAACCTCTCCCGCAGAGAGTTGGTCTGTTACATACCCATTCACATTAAAAATTCCATAAGAAAGTTTTATACCCAAATTACAGATAGTTTCATGTTTTGTAGCTGCCGTAGTGTAAGTTGCTTTGGCTGTAGTTTGGAAAGGAGAATCAAACTTTTGCATATAGGCAAGCACATAGTAAAGGTTGTCTGTCGCCGTTCCTAGTTGCGAATTACACTGGGACTTTAAATTTTCAAGTGCTGTGGCATTGGCTGGATTGAGGCTTTTTAGTTTGGTAAAACTCAACCGAACTACAGAACGAAAACATAGTTGCCTACCTGCATCCACTTCGGTTAAAACCACTCTTCCATGTTTACTAATCCAAGCGGCATTTTCTGGACCATTCCTCCAGGTATAAGTTTGGAATTTGGTTCCATATACAGAGTCGTTAGCAGTATAACTTTCAGTGATGACATCTCCAACCGTTGCAAATTGGGTACTTCCAAAATCAACCAAGCGGTAATAAATCAAAGCACCATCATTACCAAGAGTAGTATTGGGATCATCAAAGAACAACTGTAAGGAGGGAGTGGAGGCTCCAGTTTTTGTGATTTGAAAAAAATGATTAAAATCTTTGGTTCCTGTATAAGCAGTGGAACTCACACCCGTTGTCGGAGTACTGATTTTGATGGTTAGTGTTGCCGAACCAAATCCATTTAAGTTGATATTGTTTAAGACTTCATTTCGTGGGGAAGAGTTATTAAAGTAACCAGCGTTTTTTAAACCGAGGATAAGATTGTCAATGATACCAGAGTTGCCACGAGCCCAAGTGGCAGATTGGCGCACAAAACCCCAGTTATCTGCACTTGTGGCCGACCAAAGTTTTTCTGAACCAAATCCAAATTGGATGGCCCCTCCCAAAATTTGACTCAAGTTTATCTTCGGGTCTAAACGAGTGAACTTGTTGAAATCGGAAACCTGGAAACTCATTCCAAGAAAAATCATTGTATATAAAAATTTTTTCATGGTTTATTCCGCAATTCCTTTGGGAATACAGATAGTGAATCCAGATTTTGGCCCAGAGCATCCGGCTGATTGGCTGTTTGCCCAAAGCAAAAGTAGGAATGCGTTTAGCATATCCTCTTCTTTTTTATCTTTTTTGAATAATGAACAAGTGACGAGTGTTGTGAGTCCTAAAATGGCAATGGATTTAAGGAGGAAATTTCTCATACTTACGGATTACAATCAGTATGAGAGTTTTTTGCAAGGATTATCTAGAGATGGTTTGGTATTCCCATTCCATCACAGGACTTTGTACAATAGAGGCCGTAATGGTTTGCGAACCAATCATAGGTCTAACTCCAGATTTAGTGCCAGTGATCGCGGGAGGTAGGATCTTATAAAATGAATCTTCTCTTTTGCTGCGGAGTTGAAACTCTTTCCATTCTTCACGAGAAGCAAAGGCGCGGATGCGATCTTTGGAAGGAGTGGTGGATGCCTTAAATGAAATTCGTTTATCGGGAATGGTCACTTTGTCACCCTTACGGATAAAGTTATCGTTTTGGAATTGGTTCGGGAAAAGTAGAACCGGTTCTCCTTTTTGGTTTTCAGGGACTAATACCACATAAACGAAATTATCCTCAGCTGCCTCAATTTCAAAACGAATCGGTTCACCTGCCACATAAGTAGGTTTTAAAGAATTGATTTTGAGTTGGGAATTGGATCCTGAACCTGTTTCCGACAATGCTAAGTAAATATTTTTTTTGTCTAAAAAACCTAGAAAGTCGAAAACCAAAGTTTTGGAGAGACTTTCAGGAAGGGAGTTGCGGTATTCCAATTTTTGTTGGAGGACATCCACAAAGGAAATCACTGCCTGTCCATCTTCTGTGGAAATGAGAGCCAGTTTATCTACATCGTTCAGTTTTTGCAAAACTTCTGCTGACTTTCCAGAGGCAATTCCTTCTTTATCAAATTCCCAAACATTAGATTCAAAGTTCTTTATGGGAAGTGAAACTAATCCACGTCCTGTTGATTGGATTTGATCCTTCATAAAATCGCGAAGGATTAGGGTTTCCGCAGTTTGGTTGGTAACTTCCACTGCTATTTTGTATACGGGAAGCTTTCCTACTCGATCCGAAGAAAAGAGAGAAAGGGAAAGGAAGGCAGTTAAAATCCAAAATTGTTTCATCATTCTTCTGTTTTTCCTTTATATTCATTCATCAATTGGTCGTTTTTTTCATACTGATCTTTGATTCGTTGGTAGTTTTCTTCTTTGATGGCTTTGAATTCTTGGAAAATTCGCATTTTCTCTTTTACAAATTCATCTAAAATTTGTTTCTTCAGTTCTTTGCCGGAGACAAGGACCTCTTCGTTTTCTTTCACAAGAGTTTCTTTTCCTTTTTTGTCTGGGCTTACGGCAACAGTTCCTTCATTCACATAAACTCCCGTTTCCACATTGCTCAGTTCGTCATCAGTTCCTCCCGTATCTGGGGCAGCCGCTAAAAACTCAGTTCCTCTGACACCTGCCACAAAACTAGGATTTACCACTTTTAGTTGGTTTTGGCTTGGGACACCTGATGCGGGTTTGTAAGCTTTTACAAATAACTTACCACCGACTAGTTTCAAAGTCGTTGCTTTGGATTTTGGATTGAGAAGGTCTTCAATTTGCATAGAAGTAAACTTGGAAAGACGGATGGTGGCTTGTGTGGCTAACTGGATTTCGCAGGTTCCGTCTTCTGTGGTGATGGTATCGCCTTTTTTTAGGATACTTCCTAACTTCACCGGTTCTTTGGCTTTTTTGAAACGTGGTCCTGAAAGGTAATTCTTTCCCTGGATGAAACTAACGATCCCCACTTCTTCGGCGGAGAGGGTGGCAGCAAATAAAAGGAACAAAACGGACACAGCGAATCGAATCATGCCACTTTTATAACTAAAATCCCCCTTCTTACAAGCCAAAAAACTAAAAAAAAAATTCAAAAAACCACTACAACCAAGGAGAAGGGGAACCAGAATTCTGATTTATCACCTATCTTCTGATATGTGGCATAAAATTTGGGTTCTCTATTTTTTTCTAGGATTCCTTTCCCATCCCATGTATGCAAAGGGCAAATTATTATGGGAGGATTGTGTTTGGATTGGAATGGAGCGAAATGGTAATTTGGGTTTGGAACAAATTAGGTCTGAGATTTTTCCCATCCTTACCAAAGACAAATGGAAACAATACCTTCCCAAATTAGGAGTTCATTATTTTGGAATCTTTTCTAAAAACCAAGAACAAATAGACCAAGAATATAGAGATGTTCGTCTACAAATCCAACAGCTACTTTATGATGGAGGAGAAACGGAAAGAGAAAAACAAAAAATAGAAATTCGAAGGTTAATTCATTCAGAAGAAAAAAAACTTTTACGCGAAAAGGTTTTTAAGTCGATTTCATTTTCTTATTTTAACTCAGTAAAACGAATCTTAGTTGATACTATTTACCAACTAAGATGGGAACGTTTCCAATGGGAGGAGAAAAAACGAATACAGGAAAGTGAACTAGGTCTTTCTCCGAAAGGAGACTTGAACCAACGCAAAGTTTGGGAAGTAGAATTTCAATCTAAACAAATTCATTCTGATTCTGCTAAGAAACTTGCCCATCTGGAATTACAACAAGCGATGTCTTTAGATCCAGGTGTGAATATTATTTTGGAAATGGGACTTACGGAACGGATTCGGTTATATGATCCATTTTTAGTAACAAACTCTGCCGATAAAAATCATCCCATTCGAAAAAAAGCAAGATTGCAAATGGAACTTGCAGAGCTCGACCAAGAGAGTTTAGAGAATGATTGGAAACCTAAACTGATACTCGGTGGTTATGTTGGTAAAAATGGGAATGCGGGTTTCCCATTGCAGAATGAAATTTATGGATTGAGTTTTGGAGTTCAGGCCAACTTAGGAGGAACTAGTTTTCAAACCAATACACAAAATGGAATCCAGTCGGAAGGAAATGGAATTCAAAGAATTCCGGGATATGGACCGCAACCAGTGGGACCTGGTGAAAATTCATTTCAAAGTGGATCTATAGGACTTTTTGATGATATAGGTCGCAATAAAAAAATCTTTGATTCAAAAATGAGTTTGTTACAAGCAAAATCTGAATGGAAACAATCAGAAATTTTAGTATTAAACCAAATCCAATCGACAGAAATTAAATTAATAGAAATTTATAGAAAGTACAATCTGTACTTAGAAAATACAAAATCCAACTTTTATCAACATCGTTTGAGAAAGGAGGAAAGAAACCAAGGAATCATTTCAGAAATTGAGTATTTGAAATCTGAAGAAGAGATTTTTGTTGGTTTGGAAACCTTATTAGATCATTACTTTCAATATATAACAAACGCACTCGAATTAGTTTTGTTACTTGGAGAAGATCCTTTTGATAATCGGTATTACAAACTAGAATCCAAAATTGTTCCAAGTGATCTTTCCATGATCTTAGAAAATTGGAAACAGGATTTTTCCTCAGAAAATCGAAAAATAAACGAACCAAAATTGAAAAAACCTTACCCATTCTTAATGGAGGATCCGTATGAAACTCGTTAAATGGGGAATTTTAAGTTTTGTTTTGTTTGTGAATTGTCATTCCCAATTTGGATCCGCAAAAGACCTTTTGGGACTATTAAATTGGGAAGACACACCTAAAATTTTATCATTTTTCCCTGCTTCCGATACAATCGATGTAAATCCAGAAACGAACATTTCTGTATTATTTAGTCATCCTATGTCCATTCAATCTTGTGTTTCGGCTTTTTCTATGGAACCACAAGTGAGAGGTGCATTTGAAACTAACGATTTAAGTTTGAAATTTTTCCCAAAAAGTGAACTACCGTCAGGTGGTTATATAATCAAAGTCACAAAACAGTGTGAAGCTAAAAATGGAAAGGATTTGGACCGAGTTTATACCATTCCTTTTCGTGTTGGAGAAAAGGAAATTCCTGAATCTCCTGAATTAGAATCTTTCATTGTATTCACAGGAACCGAATCGGAATGTTTGGCTGGTGGAAATTCCACAGATCTTAAGTTAGGTGATGTTGGTTCCGTGTGTTCAGGGATTCCTGGGCCACCTACGTTACTCATTCGATTCACAAAACCAATGAACCAAAAAGAAGTAGAATTGGGGCTAAGGATCGAACCTTCTCTTTCTTATCGTTTGGAATGGGAGAACCCATCGCAGTTTAAAATTTTACCTGATTCCATTTTGTTACCTGAGACAAGATACCATATCTTATTCCCGAAAGGAATCCATGCATATGATGGAGCTGAACTTAAGGAAACTATACAACGAAATTTTTTAGTGGGGCCTGACTTAAGTGATCCAGAAGTCATAGGATTTGGTTTAGAATCACAAAACTGTGGATTAGGAACTCAAGAAATAGGTTCGGTGACAGGTGCTCGCTGGGATTCTAATTTTTGTTTTTGGAGCCGTGGTTTACCTATATTAAGTCCTAACTTCTACCAGTTTAGAGGTGGCGATGATGGAACTGGGATTTCAGGCAGCACTCTTGCTTGCGCGGATGTGAATACTGATAATTTTCGTATCTTTTTTAATCAATATATGGATACAACCTCAGTGATTGGTGCAAGTAGGTTATCAAAAATTTCACCACCTTCGACAAATATTCGTTTGTCGACATGGGTTTGGGCAAATTGTCAAACAACATATCCATTTGGGTGTAGAGAGTTAACCTATTCCTATGCGGAAAGTGAGGCTAGTTGTAACGGTACGTTATTCGGAAATATTGCGACTGGTGGTGATTTTAATATATCGGCCTCGGCCTCATCGCCAAACTTTTATCCGTATTATGAATTTCGATTGGAACCAGAAGCAAAATCTATTTCAGGAAAACGGATGAAAGTTGGATTTGTGATCCAGGTGGAGGCAAAATGAAATATATATGGATTCTCCTAGTGGTAACTTTGTTATCTTGCCATTTTGATCGTCATCATTTACAAAAAATCACTTACCCATTACCAAATGGGGAAAAGATGCTTTTTGTAAATACTATCTCTCCAACTTTTTATGATTCTTATGATGAAGTAAGAGATGTTAATCATTTGATTTCCGAAACATTAGAGGAGTTGGGATATTCTATTGTGATCGGAGATAAAGTATGGGAAGATCAAGAGATAAAGCGTATAACAAATGATAATATAGAAGTGTTTCAGAAAAATTTGAAACCGGAATGGACAGAGGAAAAACCAAGAATTCAAATTTGGAAAGAACGTGCGACTTCGGTAGGTGCTACCGGTGTATTTTTATTACGTTATCACTTTTCTTTAGAAAATAAAACCAAACGAATTAGAATGTTTTGTATTCGTTTTGATAAAAATGAAATCAGTCGTTTTGATTGGAACTGGAATCCCGACGAACCAATTCCCTTTTATGAATCGTTTCGGAATAAAGAGGAGGGGGAAAAGTGAATCAAAGATACAGTATGATCTTAGTGGTTTTGGTTTCACTTTCTTGTTCAAAACCAGTGTCCGATCGATCAGAATTGAAAATTTTAAAGGAAGCATATCGTTCTGGTCATTTAACAGTTGTAAACTCAATTTTAAAAGATATCCAAAAGAATCGAAAATTTGTCAGTGAGGAAGAGGTTTTGTTTGCAAAAACCTTGTTCTATCAAGGTAATTGGAGCGAGTTTTTCTCTCATTGGAATTCGATACAAAACAAAACTCCTGAAATCGTTTTACTTTATTTTAAGGCAGTAATTCTTTCTAAAACACAAGTAACCGTTTCTGCGAATGATGAATCGAGGCTCGTTGATTTATTGACTGTCTCACCCGAAGCATGTTTGTTATATTTAAAATTCACCAAACACAAAGATAGAATTCACGAAAAAAAACTTTTATTGGCCCAAGGCAAACAATTTCAAACCCATTTGGATCGATTACAAAAGGAGTTGGGTGAAAAAAAATGAAACGGTTTGGCTTTTATCAATCGATTGGTGACAGAATTATTTTTCTAAGAGGAATGGTAAAAAAACAATTAGAGGATTTGTATCAGTCTCCTTTTTCTTTTCTGTTTCTTTATTTCTTTCTATATGGATTTCATTGTATTTTGAATTGGTCCGAGTTTATGAGTTTCAACAGAAGTTTAGAATTGAATGCAATTCATTCGGGAAAACAAATTTCTCTTTGGAGTTTGTATCCTTTTCAAATAGTCAGCGTGTTGTTGGTATTTTTTCTGTATTGGTTCCTATCCTTGTGTATCAATTTTATCTTTTCCTTTGGGAAAACTAACAAAGAAATATTTAGAGGCAAAATTTTCTCTTTTTCCTTTGGTCTTGTCCGACAGTTCTTCTTGTTTGTATGTCTGCTCTTTGTTGGGAATCAAATATTGGGCTTACTACAATACTGGGAATATTATTCGATTTTAGTGGTTTTATTTTGGGTTAGTTTATTTTTACTTTTTGTCATTCAAAATGGAGATTTGTATAAGAAGTTATTTTTCCAAGTAGATCATTCTATTACTTTTTTGTCGCATAGTTTGGGTTATGTGAATCCGATAGTCTTTGTTTTTGTGATTCTGGCATTGGCAAATGTATGAATTTTAGCAGAATGGCTGGACTAAAACAATGGATTCGCAAACTCCTTGTAGTCGGGGTTTTGTATGTAATTTCCGCAGTTTTTTATACTCTTTTCTCTACATGGAATATCAGGAGTCGCTTTCCTCTACTTGCAAAAATTTTATATTTTCCTAATTATTGGGAGGTGTTGAATGAAGTTTCTGCAACGGAACAACCAAAACAAAATTTGGTGTTTGAAAAACCTCGTTTAATCGAAGAAAATAAGATCATTGAATTTCCAGCAGTAGTGGAACCTACAAAAGAAATTCAGTTGCACAATAAACAAATTGGTCGTATTCGGAAAATTTACGTTGAGGAAGGAACTGTTGTTAAAGAAGGACAAATATTATTGGAAATCGATGATGAATTGTTGCGATTGGAAGGGGAAAGGCTTCGTCTTTCTGCGCAAGTATCTGAATCAAATGCTAATATTGCCTTAGAAAAGTGGAAACTTGCAGAGAAACAGGTTGATGTAAAACTTCGAGAAATAGATAAAAAAACGGAATGGATATCGTTAGCAGAAAAGGAATGGAATATAAGTAAAGATCTGAAAGAAAAAAAGATAATACTTTGGAAACAAGGTTTTATTTCTTTATCTGAGATTGAAAAACTAAAACAGGAGGAACAGTCTAAAGAAACCCAATATAAAAACCTAATTCGGGATCGGGAAAACCTGATATCGGGAATGAATTTAGAATTAGAATCCGAGAATTTAGATTTTGAAGAAAGGTTAAAAACTTGGAGAAAAAAGAATACTTCTCTCGAAAAATCTGAATATGAATTAACGCAGTCACATCTTAAAATTATCAAAAACCAAATTAAATCGAACGAACAATTATTATCTGAAACAAAACTAAGAGCTCCTAAATCAGGAAAAATTTTAAAAATACAAATCAAGGAAGGGGAATTAACTACTCAATCTCCTGTGATGCTTTTAGTAGAAAAAGGAGAGTTATCAGCGGGATTCCAAATAGGTGAATCAGACCTTTCCTTTTTTACACCTGGGAAAGAAATCCTTTTTATTCCTTCTTTAGATAAAATGCCAGCAATCAAAGGTAAGTTGGACCACGTCGGTGGATTTTTGGATCCAAGGTCACATAGTATTGGAATTAAAGTTAAGTTAGATTCAAAACAAAATAATATTTTACCTGGAATGTTTGGTTTGGTGCAAGTGAAACTTCCCGAAACTGTCGGAAAAATAATAATTCCAAAATCATCACTTCATGGAAATGAAATTAATGGTCATTATGTAAACATAAAAGGAAAAGATGGGGAGATAAGCAAACGATACATTCAATTTAAACCGTTTTTATTGAACGAACTAGAAATTCTATCTGGACTTACCTTGGAAGACGAAGTTGAAACTAGTTTGCCTTTATGAATCTTGAAAATTACGTTCTTTCCCTGTTGCAACACAAACGTTTGTATTGGGTTTTATTTTTTTGTATTTTTTTGGGTGCCATCTTTAGAATTCCTGAATTAGAAATTTGGTTATTACCTAAATTAACACCAACTCGTTATTATGTGGTAACGGAATATCCGAATCATTCGGCAGAAGATACAGATCTTTCTGTAAGTATTCCTATTTCTGAAATGGTTTCTTCTGTAAAATCGGTAAAACGAATTAGAAGCGATTCAGAACATGGAAAGTCAGTGGTTCAAATAGATTTAGATTTTGGAGCTTCGGTTTCTGAGTTCAAAGATCAGTTGTATCAAACAATCTTAGAAATGAAAGATAAACTACCGCTTGGTGTTGTGGCACCGAGGTTGTTACAGAGTGGAACAAAAGAAAGACCTTTTATCGAAATCTTGATTCCGAAAAGAGATAAAAAAGATTCCACTAGTTTTGATTTCTCATTGCAACAGTTAGTCTTTCAATTGGAACGAATTTCTGGAGTAAATGAAGTCCGCCTCATAGGAGATCCAAAACAATCTTCCTTTATTTCACTGAAATCCAAAGTTTTCGATATTTTTCCTATTACCATTCGTGAATTGGAATCGCAAATCCAATTGGCAATGCGAGGAGGATCGCTTGGAAAAATAGAGGGATATGTAAAGGATACAGAGTTAAAGTTTAGTTCTCAAATTCAGAAACAGGAAGACCTTTTAAATTTCCCGGTAGATTTAAGGGATGGTCACTCGGTACATCTTGGGCAATTAGCAACCATATTTGAAGAAAAATTGCCAAATGAAAAACTCACTCGACTAAATGGGAAAAGTGCTGTATACATTGCAATTTTTACAGATCCATCCGCAAATCCTCTGTTTGTTTCTTCGGATGTTCAAAAAAAAATTGAAAATTTTCAATTAAATTTTTCTCCGATTATATTTTTTGATGCCTCAAACGAATTACGGATTCAGATAAAGCAGTTTGTCATTAATTTAGTTTGGAGTTTATTGTTTGCTTTTTTGTTTTCCTATCTGCTATATCGGAGTTGGATTCCATCTTTTATCTTATTAGTATCAGTAGTATTTTCTCTTTTACTCTTTTTTCATTTAGTTTTGTTTTTTTCTATTTCCATCAATTTGCTTAGTTTAGGTGGTATTTCTGTTGGGATAGGGATGTTATTTGATGCAAGTAATTTGGTTGTATTCTCAATTCGTAAAAAATTAGAAAAGGAACAAATCTCTGATTCCATCTCTAAGGGAATTCGCTCTGTTCTTATATCTTTATTTTCTTCTTCTTTAACTACTATTGTTGTCTTTATACCGCTACTTGTGGTCCCGCTAGAGTGGAAAAGTTTTTTTTCTGATTCTGGGATTTGTATTGCCTTGTTAGTTTTTTGTTCTTTTGTTTCATCCTTTTGGATAGTTCCTTTGGTTACGATTTCTTTTGCAGAATCATTTAAAGGGGCTGATCTACACCTCGGTTTAGATAAATTTTTGTTTTCTAAATATGAGGAATCTTTTAAGGGATGGCAAAATCTAAATAAAAAAGGGATAACATCTGTTATTTGTATTTTGGTTTTTGTTTCTTTTCTTTGTTTTGGATTTGATTGGCAAATATTTCCGAAACAAACAAACCTCGGTTTGTATTTGCAAATGTCTCCTAAATCTAACCTTTCACTGACAGAGGAGCTTAGCGTTGTTCGGGAATTACAAGATAAAATTCAAAAAATCAATCCAAATGGACCTTACTTAGTTCTCCCTCAACAAAGATTTGATAAACAAGGACAAAATCCTAATAAAGCAATTCCAATCCAATGGAAACTACTTGGGTTACAAGATCTCAAAGAATTGGAATCTATCTTGGATGAACACCTTTCGAAGAAAAAATGGGATTGGAAATTGGAGCCGATCGAATCACAAGTGTCTATTGTTCTTCCATTTCTTCCTAAGGATTCTATCATTTTTTTGCATGAATCTTTTGATGAGTTATTAAAATTTACAAATCAATTTAAAAACAAAACAAGTAAACTGGGGTTTGATGGAAGTTTCAATTTTTCTCCAAAACAAATCACAATGGAAGAGTGGTCGCGTAACCAGATTCCGATCCCCGAATTGATGCCTAACGAGGACGACTTAAGACAGAGAATTCTTTATCGCGGGAATCAAGTGTTTTTGGGAACTATTGGAGAAACAAAGAAAAGAGATTTGTATTTGGGAATAGATACTTCGGATTTTGATTCTGATGGAATAGAAGATTCCAAACGGATTCGTTTTAAAACCAAAACTTACGATTCAACTTTTATCGATTCTCTTTTTACTTATAAAAAACAGGAAAGTTTTACGGAATACCATAGAGAATCTGGTTTGTATTATAATGAATGGGTAGGCGATTTTTTTAGCTCTGATTCAAACTTTTTTACAAAAGAGACTGGTTTATCGGTAATACAAATTTCCGCGAAAAAGGAAATTCGCAAGTTTTATCTAAATCTTATACTTTTGCTAATTCTTTCATTTGTATTTATCTATCTGGCTCTAGTGGGAATTTATGAATCTTTTCTTATTCCTGGTTTTTATCTAGGAATATCTTTATTGTATTTGGTCGTAACCATTTCTTTTTTAATTATTCTTTTACACGAATTCCATTTGGGGCATTACATAGGTTTAATAGTTTTGTTGGGTTTGTCTATCGATAGTATTTCTTTGTTTGGCGAAAGGTGGATGGAATTCCCCAAAGGAGATCCAGATTCAAAGAAAATGGAACTATCTTTTCGTTGGTTGGTTTCGCCGATACTTCTGAATTCTGGTACAACTCTAATGGGTGTTTTCCCTGTGATTTTATTCGGGGTTCCTGGTTCAGAGTTCTCTCAGGCTATCGCATTAACTATGTTTGTTGGTATTCCCATTTCTGTTTTCTTTGTTTTTTATATCTATCCAGTTATATTCCAAAAGTATTTGGATAAAAAAATATGAGCGACGATTGGATTCGAATATATCGTTTCCGACTTTTGACTACTGTATTGTTTTTTGTGTTACTTTCTACTCTTTCGATCCAAAGGTTAGTATTTGCGCCGGAAATTCCGGATTTAGATGACGACAGTTTACAAATCACAACTTTTTGGCCAAATAAAACAGCACTGCAGATAGAGGAAAATATAACAAAACCGTGGGAACAAATTTTAAAATCAATTTCTGGATATAAAAAAATAGAATCTATTTCAGAAATAGGGAGCTCTTTGATTCATTTGGAATTGGAAAGAGGATTTGAAAAACAAAATTTGATTCAAATCATTCGAAATGAATACCTTTTGCAAAGACAAAGATTCCCTGAGGATTCTCATTTTCCGAAAATAAAATTCGGTAAACCAGATAACCATCATATTATCATTTTACAAAATATTAGAGAGGGGAATGAAAAAAGTAGAAAGGAATTAGAACAGAAAATACGAAATATTTCTGGATTAGAATCACTTACTCACTATTCGCATAAAGAAAGTGAAATGGTAGTTCAAGTGAATTCAAATTGGATTCATGCAAAGGAATTTCCTTCTTTATCTCAAATTTTTACTACCATTCGAAATTACCATTGGGGATTTGGATTGGATCAATCAAATCAGATTTGGTTTCAAAAAGATTTTCCTGTTCAGTTTACATCTTTTTCTCAGATGGAAATACCGTTTCGTTTTGGAGAAGGATTTAAGTTTACTTCATTGGGAAAGTTGTCTTTAGAAGAGAAAGTCCTTCGGCACGGAACACGGATTAATGGGCTAACTTCGGAAACTATGATTTTGAAAGCAGAGAGCCATATCTCTCAGTATCATCTTACCAGAGAATTGAAAACGTTATTAGAAGAATATACAGATTGGATTTTGTTATATTCAAGTCATCAGGAAATGATGAACGATTGGTTTCGATTTTTTATCATTTTCTTTTCCGTGGATTTGTTTTTGGTTATTTTTGTTTCTTATCTTGGGTTGGAAGGGATAAAACTTTCTGTTTATTTTTGTGCTTATTATACATCCCTTCTGGTTTTCCTTGGCGTTTGTATTTTATTTGCCATCCCCATTGGTAAAATTTTCCTATTTTTACTGATTTTATGGAAATATTTTTTTGCCATTGTTTCGGTAAGACGGGTTGGGGTTTGGGTCAAACAGTCATTTTTTTCCTTCTTTATTTTTTCTATATTGATTTACCTTGATTGGATTCCAAAAGTTTTTGGTTTCATCTTATTATCGAACCTCTATTTTTTTTTAGCCATTACATTCTTAAAAAAACTTTTTACTCCCTTTGTTTCTATTACTTTCCCTCAGTTTTATTGGTCTGGATTAGATTCTATTGTTTTCTTAATTAGGAAATTTTGGAATCAACCTGATCGTTCCCAATCGTTTTCTAAATTTCTTTTAGTTTCTTTTTTTCTTTTTAGCAGTTTCCTATTGGCAATTTATTCTGCTATTTTCTTTCATCCACTAAAGATTCCCGATGGAACCATTCAAATGGCTAAATTGGAATTTCCAACTTCAATCCCAGAACAAGAATCTCTTCGGATCACGAAACAAGTGGAAGATACAATTTTAAAAAAACGAATCACTGATTTATTAGTGGTGAAACAAAATCCATCGAATGCTGTTTTTTATTATCTTTTGAATGAGAAGGGTCTCGAAAAAGGTTTGCATAATTTACCAACTGAATCCGGGTATTTTCATACTTTGGGTGACTCAGAAGTTGAGACAGGTTTTATCCTTAGATTTTCCAATGCGGATACGCAAGTATTAGAAAATAATATTCTCCCTTTAGTTCCTTGGCTCCGTAATTTTGATGGAATTTCGGAAGTGGTTTTGTGTTTCCAACCTTCCACCGAAGGCCTTGAGTTACATGTTCCATCGACATTTGGAAATATATTAAGTTATGGTATTACAGATGTAATAAGAGAAAGGTCTTTGGATTTGCAACCAGCGATTGTTGGTAGGATGTTGATAAATAAAAAGTTAACAGACATTCGGTTCTTAGTAGATCAAAACAAAAATCTGGAAAGATACCAAGAAAAAGGAGTAAAATTAACGAAAGGAATCACTTTGTTTGATAAATCATTTTCTCAGTATAAGGAGATTAAAACTCCAGGTAGAATCTACCATAAAAATGGTGATACTAGTTTGGAAATTTTAATCAAAGGACAAAATATAAAGTGGGATGAATTAAAATCCAAAATCAATCTGTTTCTTAGTAACGGGCCTGTAAAACTATCTGAAATTTCCCTTCAAAAGAAATCAGAAATGAAATATCGTCCTATATTTTTGTTTTTTTGGATTGGTTTGTTTCTCTTTCGTAAAAAATCAAAATTTCATTGGTTTTTAATATTAAACCTTTTTTTAATCCTTTGGAAAATACAGACTTCCTTTTTCAGCGATGAGTATTTGGTATTCGGGACAGTTTGTATTTCCCTCTCGGTGTTTCATTTTTTGACAATAGATTTATTAAAAGTAACTTATAAGATGGTCCCACTTCTCTTTTTGGTTTTCATTTCCTATTTATTCCCTGGAGAAGGTGGCAAATTCTTGTTTGAAGGATTGTTCCTTGTTCTAATATTTTTTATTTCCAAAGATAAAATATTTTATATAGGAAATTTTTTTAAAACCAAAACTACTTTTTGATACCCCAGAAAGTTGAGGTTCTTTATGTTTTCTCAATTTTCCTTCTCTCGAAATATTGTTACCTTTATAAAATATATTTTTCTTTCTACTCTCTTTACTTTTGAGGTTTACAGCCAGTCTCTTTCTGAAACTTGGAACCCACCTATTTACCAACCATCAGAATATTCAGAATTTTATGGGGGTGTATATTTTTCTAATTCTTTGGAAGAATGGGATTATAAAGTGGAAGAGGTTTTATTTCAATCAATAAGTCAGTGGAAAGAAACTGCTGAGATAATGGTAGAACAAATGTTAGCTTTGGAAGATGGCTCAGATGCTTTTATCGCAAATGAGGGTTATTTGGATGAAAGAAGGAAATCTTTATTTTCCGAAGTGACAGTCTTGTATTCAGCCTGGGAAAGGGAGTTGATGGATGATTATTTCGATAACAGGAATTCCTTTTTGCATAAATTAGAAACAGGTAAAGTGGATTCCCTTTACTTCCAAAGAATCGGTCAGGTATCAATGTATGAAGAATTTACTAAAGAAGAACTTAAAATCAATGAAAATAGAAATAGAATATTAGAATCAGCAAAAGAATGGGAGTTTCAGTGGAACCAAACAAGACAAGAGGGTTTGGATTCGTTTTCCAATTCATTTACTGAATTAGAAAGTGATTACCAGGCATACATTCAATCATTGGCAGAAACTGAAATTCGTTTTTCAGATAACTTAACTGCAATTAATTCTTATAAAGAAACAATTAAAACTGCATTAAGGGAAATGGTATCTCAATTACAACTTGGGTTGGATTCAGAATGTTCTGTCAATACTGGATGTCAGTATAAAAATTTTGATGGTAGTTTTAATGAAGCTGGCAAGTTATTTTCGAAGTTTATTGGAGATCTAGCTTTGGAATTAAATGGTCCCAATATTGATCCAGATTCCATTTTTACTCTCATTTCTACAAAAATCAGAGATTTTTTATCTAATGAGTCGAATAAGGCATTTTCTGAATATTTGCGGTATCATGATCAAATTTATACGTATCAAACTGGTTTTCAAATCAATTTAGATCAAACTAAAGCAAAATTTGATTTAGGAGGTGCACAGTGGAATCTAAGGAATCAATCTTTTTGGCAACTTTCTTCTGATAAACGTTATGAAAATTGGTTGGCGGGTGGGTCTGGAGAAATCGGAAATTTTGGTCGTGTTTATGATTCAGAATTAAGAGCAATATTTCAATCAATCCACAATTCCAATTACCAAAGTTTAGCTTCTATTATTAATGGAAGATTAGGTGAAGGTAGAAGTGTTCAGTCGATTCTATCGGCAAATTTGTATACTGATGTATATAATTATATAAACAACGAAAAGTTAGGTGACTTTTATATCCCATTTGATAGAGCATATCATACAAGTGGAAATTTATTGTTAGATGGAAAAGATAAATATGGTTTATGGTTAGCTGAAAGATATTTGTCCGTAGGTACTCCCAAAAGGTTGGATCTCCAGATGGGTGCTATCGGATATTCAGTTCTTTATGAAATGTATGACGATAATTCATACCAAACCTCTTTATATTGGAATGGAAATTACTCTCAGTTAGGTGGACAGAGGGACCATTTCCAGAATACATTACTTCCTGCTGTTTCTCATTGGGAAACAAAAGTAAAAGAGTATTCTGATTTTTATGAAAATTGGAAAGAAAATCGAGAAAACTTAATCGCAGATGCAAAGACAAAACTTGATACCAATCGAATGGAATTGGAACGATCTAAGGAAGATTGGTTGTCGCGTCTCGAGGAAGAAAAACGAAACGGACTTAATTCGTGGACAGAATTATATAAAAATGGTGAGCTAGCCGAGAGTCCTTCCCCCGCCATTTCATCTTGGTCTCCTTCCAGTAAGTGGGTTCCGTTTCAAGATGCCAAACTTTTGGAATTTAAAAACTCAAGTATTTTCGATGGGTCAACAGAAAATATAACGATTGGTAATAGCAATCTTTTGCAGGATCTACAGCGAAGTATAGTTGGTGTAGGTCAATATGCATCTGTCCTTCAAATGAACAATGATTTAGAGGAATTAAAACTATCAGAACAGAAGAAACTGATTAACCAAATGGCTTATGAAATTCGTTGGGATTCTTTAGGTGGAAGAGAACTTTCCAAAGAGGAGAAAATTTTACTCGGAAGTTATGATGTAACGCAACTTTCAAAAGAAGAACAATCAAGATTCGGATCGTGTTATGAAAATCCAGAGCAGAGTCTCTGTCAGTCTTTACTCAAAAGAGAATATGAAACTGTCATCGATACAAGGAATGGGGTTCTAACTTTAAAAAAAGAAATTCATAATGGTTTACTTGCAGGTAAAAATGCAGATGGGCAGTACAATGCTGGCAAAATGGAAGAAGTCCGCCATGTTCAGTTAAGTTCGATAGGAAAAATACAATTAACCAAAACTAATGATTTTTTTAATATTTGGAATGAAGAAGATTGGGAATCGTTATACCAAAAAAAATCAGAAATCACAGAATCTTTTTTAACTCATTCTCTGCAAAATGATAAAAAATTTATCAACTCGAATTTGATATCGATCCAAGAGAAAGACAATCGAAATCAGGCATTGTATTTAGAAAGAAAGGAATCGCAGGAAAGTGCAGATTCCATTTTTCAAGAATTGGCAGTCGCATATTTCACGGGAGGTGCCGCAGGAGTTAAAGCTTCATTAAAAGGAAAATTAGAATCAACAATTAACAGTGAGATGGCGAAAGCTTGGGTTAAAGCAACAGGTGGCAGTGAGTCAGATATACAAACAGCTTCCATGATGGTGGATTTTATGCGAGGTAGAATGTCTGCTAAAAAGATTCAGTCGCGTGATCAATATATTTCAATTAAAAATCCAATCCAGGCATATGAATCGATCACTGCAAAAGCATTGTCGGCTGGCCAAAAAATTATGGACTATGGGGCATTCGGTATGTCGAACGTTGCCGTTAATTTGATGCAGGCACCTGCATTGGCTTTGTATAAAACTTTAGCAGGAGAGAAACAATATAATAAGACTAATAATCAAATTGCAGGGACTGGAAAACGTTTAGAAGAGATTAAAGAAAATGAACAGATGTTAGTTCAGAATGGAATTTCTGTAGCAGTGTCGCAGGCTACTGGTTTACCAATCGAAGAGGTTTCTAAGATGTTAGGCGATAAGATGAATCAGATCAAAGCAGAAAAAGCAAACAAAGCAATGGCCAAAAATCCTATCTTTGATTTTAGTTCTGTGTTATTGGGTTCAACTGGTGGTATTATAAAAACGGCGGTCGTCGCCTTTGGAATGCCAGAGGATGAAATTCAATCCATATTGAAAGACGCAAATCGCATCAGCAATGCAGGAAATTTATCTCAAAATTCATCTGAGGATGCTTACTTAGGTTATACGTTTCAAGCTCTAGGTATGAAAGCAGACTGGACTCAACATAAAAGTAATTATTTAGACTATAGTGATTCAAAAGCCGTAGTAGAAGACCTTGGAAAAAAAGCTATTTCCAAAGAATTGTCAAAATCTTGGGGAATGGATGAGTCCGCCATTAACCAGATCGTTGATTCTACTTACTCTACTTACCAAAAACAAAAAGCGGATAAGAAAGCTCGGGCAAAAGCTGTGAGACAAACAGCTGTGAATGCTGTTTCCATAGCCATTACGTTAGGTGCAAGTGGTGCTTTGGCTGGAGTTAATTCTGTTCTTTCAAGTATAGGAAAGGTGGCTAGTAGCATAACAAATGGAATATTACCAGCGACGGCTCAAGTTGGAGAAGCGGTAGCAACCACTTTTGTACAAACTATAGCAGGAAGCCATGAGGGTCCTAAAGGAGCAATTGCCGGTTTAGCCAATGGAGTGTTAGGTGGAATTACCCAAGGTATGGGAAAAATCCAATCTGGTTTTTTTAAGGGAATGGTTCCAGGACTTGGTGTAAGTTATTCTGAACAGAATGGTTGGGGAGGTTCTCTTGGGATTGGAAACAATCTGAATAATATCACTGTTAGTTTTTCCGAGAAGGGAGATACGACCTTACAAGCTTCTAAGTCCTTGGCTGGTGGTGTGCAAATCGCTGCCGATTTTACTACGAATGGGGCTTCCAATGTTGGATTTAATTATAATCCCACAGGGAAAGGTCCAAGAAAGGATGCGAACTTTTCCCTTATGTATGACTTAAATGGAGGTGGTTTGAGTGGAAGCATTGGTTATACAGATCCAAATTCAAAACTGGGATTAACTACCTCTATTGATAAAGATGAAGTATCCGCCTCATCAGAGTTACAAGGAGTGACTTTGGGAAGAAATACAAAGAATGGATTTGAAATGCAGGAAATGAATTTTGCCGAACAGAATATCAATGCAGCTCAAGATGAAAGTGAAATTGGAGCGGGAGATAACTCCTCTGAAGGTAAGGAAACTCCTGAACAAGAAGGAGATTTTTTTCGTGATTTCTCTGCTGCGGGATTCGCACTTGCTGGTTTGTTAGCGGGTGGTGCAGTAGCTGCCGCCAAACTTTTTTCAGGTACTTCTGGCTCCAATTCGCAAGGAGCGGAAGCAGGTGCTGGAGAGACTTTAGTATTAGAAAAGGATCGTCGGAAGGAAGAAGAGGGGGAAGAAAATCAAACAACGGATCGATCGAATGATCACTTAGATTATGATTTGGCAAATTCTGTCTTAATTGATTCGATGAATCCAGACATTTCTGATCAGTCAGGAGTTGGTGGAGTTGATATTCCGGCTTTTGAGATTAATAGTCAGAATGATACATTGGCAGATGAGTTCCAGAAGGATGTAGAGGCAGGTGCAGCCAATAGAAGTTTGGTCTATGATTCCGCCACAGACAAATATGTTTCGGAGACTGGAAAGTTATATACAGCTGATGAAGTAGCTGCTCTACACCAAGCGGATGTTCTCGCTGGTATACAATACAAAACTGCAGACGGTATGCAACTCGGAATTGTTAGTTCTATCAATTCATTTTTTGGGAATGAAACTGCTTTAAGTAGTCATGTTCAAAACAGCGATACAAATCATCGGGAGAAAAATAAATTCGGAGAAGTTGTCTTTACAAGAGACCAAGTCGATAGCTTTAACAAAACTGATAAAATCAATATTTACGGCTCTGAATTTTTTAAGCAGAATATTAATGGAACAGATTACTTTGTGAGAGTGAAAAATGGCGAATTACAAGCGCTGATTCTAAGAGAAGACGGAAGAATCATGGAGACTAGTTTCCAAATCAATAGAACTATATTTGGGACTAATTATTCAAATGGGAAAATCAAACTATTTGATGCAGTAGGAAAAGAAATTACAAGTAGTAACAGCGGACAATATAATCCAAATATATCGGCAGCACAAGCATTGGCAAATTTTGATAAAATTGAAGCGATAAAAAATAGTATTTTGGATAATTTTCCTAAAGATACAAGGCTGAATTCTGAGAAGAAACTTCTAGAATTAAGATTATTGGGTGCTGATACAACCGACTTGGAAAACCTTTTAACAAAAAAAAGAGGTAAGGACATACCGCTAAGTGGGGCAGCACTCGTTGAATTTGAAGAATACAAACGTATCAGAGAGAAGAAGCCTCTCTGGGATGAACCTGCAGGCGGTTACAAAACCTCTACGGAAGCACTGTCTTCAGTGAATGTAACGCAAGATAAAACGAAAGAAACAAATGCCGATTATTTCCAAAGATTGGGAAATGAAATTCGTGAAGCATCCAAAGTTGTTGATTTGTCAGATCAGAATAAGTTAAATGAGCATTTGGCAAGTGTGGCAAAAATGTTAGGTTCCAATTTGGATGGAAAAATGACGTATGCGCAGGTAGGAGCAGACGGTGAAATCTCAAGTGTGAATACTGTAGGGTCGGATGGTTTTAGAGAAATAATCGCAACTGATTGCATTCGTTGGATAGGTGGAGTTTTTTCTGCAGCAGGTTATACGGGCCTTGGATCGTTTGCCAACTTAAATACAAACACCTATTTACTTTCTGACGATGTAAATCGCATGAACAATTTGATATCTAAAAAGCAAGCGCATGGAAACGGAGTGGAATATTTAAGGCAAGCATCTAATTTATTGGAGAGGACAAGTCCTATCATTTCAAGTGATGTTGAAAATGCGACTAAAGGCGACGGTTTTAAAGTGCCTGATTTGGAAGTAGGACAAATTGGGATCACAAGAAAAATGAAGGATGGCGCGATGAAATCAGACCATGTTTATATGATTGTTGACAAGCGATACAATGAAGAGACAAGTCAATTTGAGTATGAGATATCGGAGAGCTATCTAACTCATGGTCCAGCAACTCGTTGGATAAGCCATCCAGACTCTAGCTATCTAAAACGTAGTGAATTTTATATAGTTAAACCACCAGATCAATAGGAGATTTTAAGTATGAATAAAAGTTCGAAGCGACTCATAGGATTACTCATCTTTGCAACTTTATTTTTAACTTGTAGGGAAAACGATGCACAGTCCAAAGCAGAATTAGAAAAATTCAAAAATGAATGCCCAAAAATCTCTCAAGGTGATTTCTATTGGAGCAAGCCTTGCGTAATTGAAAAACAGGCACTAACTTGTATGAAAGCCATAGAGGAAATTAAAAAAAAAGGTATAGAATCTTACTTTTTTGGAAAGGCATGGGATAGAGGTAGCTATGAAACGAAATATAACATTGATAGAAAGGGGGAAATAAAAATAGTAGACCACGATCCGGATGGGACGATTACAGTCTGGAAACAAAAAGGAAAAATCTATCGCAAAGAAGGCAAGTATATATTCGTTGATCCAATTAATAAATGGGATACTAAAACGGAGGAATTTGTAATCAATAGAATTGATTGTGAAATCAATAACTTGAATATCGATAGACAAGGAAGTTTTATCTATTTTACATTCGCAAATAATGAAATGAAAGTTTTAAGATATTCTGCTCTTGATAATTCTCCAATATATGGGGACTCAAAATCGTTTGTTTTGGCAGAAACAACAAAACCATTACCAAACTTAGAAGTCTGGCATAAGATATCTCTGATTCTTTCGGAGTGAGTCTCAACAATACTAAACCAGTCCCAACGCCAGCGATTGCAGCGGAAATCCTTTCGCGAAGCGAAAGATTGGAGCGAAAAGCGCGGTCGGTTCTAGAGGGAATAGATGGCCACCAAGCCAATGCGAGGCGCCCAGAGGTTTACTCAAAACTCAGGTGAGGCAACCAATTGTCCTTTAAAGTATATTACCTGTCCCCACGGTAAGGTTTGGTCAGAGTAGGCCTTGGTCCACCAGCTGAAACATGGTGTTTCGCTGGAAGAATATGAATATGGGAACTCTAAACCTTCCAGATATAGACAAAATCGGTTCGGTCTGCCCAGGGCAGTGGGAATTCGATTTTACGGAGTTTGATGGATTCGGAGCGAAGGTATTCGCGGATGTCTCGGTCGCGAAAGATCGTTTCGCTAAAAGAAATTTCGCCGGAGTTTGTCACTGACTGGAGTTTGGCGGTGTAATTGACGGTGTTACCAAAGTAATCGATGTTACTGTTTAGGTTTACGGCAAGGCAATTCCCTGTATGGATAGAAATTCTGATCCTAACAGGTGTATGTTGGTTTTCCGGATGGAACCATTCCTGCATTTCTTTTGCTGCCTTTAATGCTTGTAAGGGGCTAAAAAAACTTGCCATAACAGCATCTCCTATAGTTTTCACAACGACTCCCCTAAAATTTTGTATGATTTGATTTGTTTTGATAAAATGTTCGCGCACTTGTAAAAACGCGCCGTGGTCTCCTTCGGTTTCGTAAAACTTTGTCGAACCGACTATATCTGTAAAGAGAATGGTTTTGATTCCAATATCTAATTGTAAGTTGGTAGCAATGGCTTCTTCGGAGAATAAGTCCCGAAATTCTTGGTAATTGAATATTTCTGAAGGCCGAAGGCTTATTTGGTCTTCATTTCTTTCTTCTAGGATGATGGTAACATCAGTATCAGATTCATTTTCAAACACTAAGTTTGGTTTGGGGGAAACTTTGATTTCCTCTTCTTTGGTTTCTGGTAACCACAAAATATCTGTTTGCTTATAGCTGGGTTTGATATCCACGAGTCTATATTTTTTATCACCTTTTTTCCTTAATCGAAACACTCCGGGTCCAATGAGTAAACTAGATGAGTAAGATTTATTTGCTGGGATTGTTTTTGTAAGTAAGATGTGTTGTTTTGTTGCGGGTTCTGCTGCACAATAAAACTGTTTTTCAATCACTCGAATGCTTGGATGTATGTGGAATGTTACCTCTATAGAATTAAAACCCGTGGTATCAAAATCAATTTCGCAGACTTCACATTCGTCTTTTGATGGTAAGTCACTCAGACGAGTGAGACTTGTGCGTACGCCCCGGCAATGAGGACAAACAATATCCCAACTAAGTGTAAATATACCTAAACGACAGCCATGTAAGAATAAAAATAATACTTCATCGGGATCTAGTTTTAAGTTTCGGCTAACTTCCTTTATGCGAATTCTGTCTAATTCGTTGTCGGATGCAGATTTAATCCATTGGAAAACCGTAGAAATTGTTTCTTGGGAAACTCCTTTTTTAATTAGGTTTTCAGTTTCTTTCTCAAGTTTTTCTGGATGGATCCATTGACCTTCGGGGGCATAAGAAAATTCTTTTCCTGGGATCAGATTTTTTTGCGGTTTTTTACGTTTGATTTCTTCAGCTATATCTATTAATGCTTTGCGATAGGTAACTTCTAGTTTTGGCATTGCATATTCCAAAAGTTTTCGCGTAAAGAAATTTCTTGGAATCCATCCAAAGTATAAATAGACTTTACTTCTAGATTCACCTAACGTCTCTAAGATGAATCTGGTGCGAACGTAGTGTCCAAATCCCTTTTTATAAATACGTGCGTTTCCAATCTCTTTCAGATATTCCCATTCCCAAGGAACTTCTTCCCACTCCAATTGGAAACCGACCTGCCTGGTTTTTCCAAAGAGTTTTCCGTCTTTTTCCTGGTAATCGAACTTAGGCATACCCGCTCTTTGGTTTAAAGCAGAAGTATCGATCAAATGGGGCCAAATTTCTTCTCTTGTTACAGGGAGATCAAATTCCCAAAGCGAATCAATTGGTGTTGCTAAAGATTTCCATCGTTCTTCCCAGGGGTATTTTTGTAGTAAAGACTCTAAATCAATCATAATGGTTTTAGGATGAGAGTTGCCTTTCCTCCATTTCCTTTGACTGCCAATTCCCCTTCTGTTTCGGAAATTTTTTCTGCATTTGAAAGTACAATTTGTACGCCATTAGGGTAAACAAACCGTGGGACTTTGATGATACAAGGTTCTTCGATGGCAAGGTCAGAGATCCATTCCAAATAAAATTCTCTATTTTCTAAGTTATATTTCATTTGTAAGGGTGTTCCTTGGATAAAAGCGGCATAAGGTCTACAAAAACCTTCGATAGCTCTTCCTCCACCCCCATAAACATCGGGGTCTGAACCTGGGATGATTTGGTCTTTCGAAAAAATACTTAGGTCTTCTTGGTTCCAACCATCTCCCACCATTAAATCATTTTCATTCGATGCAGTATAGTTCCAAAGTGTATTTGATAAAAAGAGTTGGTCCATCGCATTGTACATGGAATCTAGAGCCATCACATGAAGTTTCCAAATTTTGGGAGAATGGTTTCCTTTTTTCCATTCTTTGTATGCCTTCCCACCTTGTAGATCAAAAGGAATGCCGAATTCTCCAATCAGACTTGGAATTTTACCGGGAACGGAATCAGCGGTATTTTTAACTCTCGTTAGCTGCCGTACATACATGGCTTCGATTCCAGACTTTCCAAATACAGGACGTTTGGTCAAAGTATCAATCGCAATGGGATAAAGAAAGGTTTTGAAAAGGAGAGTTAGTATATCATACCAATGTGCCGCATTTACAGATAATTTCGGAACTTCCCCATTTAGATAAGGATGTGTGAATGCATCAGATGCTTCTCTTTCAATAAAAACCATCCAATCTTTTCTGATTTCTTGAATGGTTTTACCAACAGTGCGCATAAAAGGAATTAGGTAATCTGCATCAAAGTCTACGGCTTTACCATTTACGGTTTGAAAAAAATCATTTTTTTCGATGAAAGGTGTACCATCTTTTGTAATGGTATAAGCGCCTTCTAATTGGAAGGGATCACCAGGTGATTCAGGTAACCAAATAGAAACCTTGTTTTGGTTTACGGTTACAGTTTTGGTAGGAACAAATCCACCTTTCCAGATTTTAAGAGTAAGATAAGGTAAGTCTACGGAATAACCATGAGAAGAAAACAAAGCATCTATTGGTGACCAACCAAGGCCCGGTTTTGCGGGATCTTCTTCTTTGTTGGTAAGACCTCGATCATTTAAGGCCCTTCCGATAAAACCTTTTCCTGGTTCGTTTAGGGAATCAAAACCTAAAACAAAGTCAAAATCTTTCACCCTCTCTGCGATTTGTTTCATACAACCCAAATAGTGGCCTTGCAAATAGTCTTGAACATTCTGGCCTTCGATTAAGAAGTTGGGTGCAAAATCTTTTCCTCCGAAAAACAAAGTCCAAAGAATTCCATTGCCAGCATAACGATAGTTTTGTGACCAACACATGGTTGGATAATTGTCTTCCTGCCGAATTCCTGGTTTTGAATAATCGTATGCTCTTTGCATGACTATGCTTGCATCTGCTTCCGAAAGTTTACGATAATCAATTCCCAATTTTTCAAAGATCCAACCAGGAGCGCCATCACCTCCGGTCATACGAGACCAAACATCTTGATGAAAATCTATAAATACATAAAATCCATATTCTCCAGCCATCCGAACAATTTCTGTAAAATAATCCAAATAGGCCTCGTCGTATTGATTTGGTCCTTTATGTTCGACTGCTTCCCAAGTGGTTAATAAACGAATTACGTTAAATCCCCATTTTTTGAGTCTCGTGAAATGGGAATCTGCTTCGAAAAGAGGAAAAGGTCGGCCAATAAAACTCACTTCTTTGTGGTCTGAAAAATCCGTTGGGAACTGTGTTCCACCGTTAGGAAAAGGAACTTTTGTGTCTCCCCCTAAGTTCACTCCTCTTAAAATCACTTTTCTTCCGGTTGCATCTACAAACCATTCGCCTTGAGGTGAGAGTTTTTTTGGTGCCATTAGATTTATCCTTTAAGTTTTAATTCGTTTTTATGATTGGACTCGGCGTAAATGTTAAGATACCCAAGTAAAAAGTAAAACACAATCAATACTTCATCATCTTGAAAATAACATTGTAAAAGACCAGAAAAGAAAAATCCTACTAAACCATAAGTCATAAACCTAGTTTCTTTAGGAATGTACCCATTTAATAGTGTATAAAGTATTCCTACAAATAAAAGTAAGTATAAGATCCCTTGAGGCACACCGAATACAGCTGTTAAATGAAAGTAATCATTGTGAGCGTGTCCTCTTTGTGTGACTTCATAAAAGAAACTTAGTTCTTTGTGTTCTTTTTCCTTTTCTTTCCTGGAAATTTCGATTTCTTTTTGGTAGTTCCCTGATCCAATTCCAAAAATAGGATTTTTTTCAATTAGAGGAAAGGTGGAATCCCAAATAAAGGTTCTACCCGAATCAGTGTGTTTCTCTCCACCAAACAAAGGATCTACGACTCGTTTGACTGCATTTGTAGTTTTGTAGCCTGTAAATACCAAAATCAAAGAGAGTAAAATTAATATCCCAATTCGTTTTAACATTTTTTTTGTTATATCTTTATCGATAAAAATTAGAACATATATTCCGAATAAAGTACTCACAAAGGCTCCAAGAAGTGAAGACCTCGCATTGTTAAATAAAAAGACTATAGCAACCAATAAAAGTAATATAGCATTGATGGAAATTTTAGAGAATGATTCTTTTTTATACCAAGAATCATACAATCGGAATACAAAACCAGGGAAGATAAAAGCAAGTAATCCGCCGAAAGTAAGATGGGTATTCATAAGTCCGATTGGAAGGTAGATATTTACGTTGGATATTTTGCCGTAGTGGTGTTGGTAAGGCCAAGAAGCAGAAGTTTTATAAAGATCGGAAATTAATCGAGATAGTCTTGTCATTGAAAAAATAGAAATAAATCCGGTTATCACAATGATTAATGCAAAGATAAAAAATGTTTTATAGAGATATTTTTTGTCTTCAGGTTTGATCCCTTGGACCGTGACAAATGCCGTTACTAGGAAAATGTCTTTCATCTCGTCGCGAAATGCGTGTTTGATGGTTATAAAATCAAATCCAGATGCTGCGAAATGATACAAAACTGTTACAAGTTGCCAAACGTAAAATAGGAAGAGAATTTTTACTAATTGGCTCCTGAGTTTTGGTTTTTCAGGAAGAAAGAGAAAAAAAACAAAAGAGAGGAGTAAGAAAAGTTGGCTTAAGGAAACGGAAAGGGCACAGGAAATGATGGACAAGGTTAGAAACGAACGATAGATTCGGTAAAACATACTTTGGATGAGACTAATGCTTTTCTCCAATTTGTAAAGAGGTAACAGTTGCGAGTCTTATATTTTTCCGATACTTTTTTGCCAAAAACCGACGGAGTCGCTGTTTCTATTAAAAATTTTTCTGAACTTTTGGCTTTGCGAGGCCACGAATTTTGTATTTGTGCACCCAAATATGGGGACGGGGACTTTGATCGGATGACGGACAATATCCAGGTGGTTCGATTTCGTTCTGGATACTTGCCAAGTTACCCCGATATTAAAGTGGTTTTGCCCTCACCTGGCAAAATCAAACGAATTATTGAAGATTTCAAACCTGACCTCATTCACATCCACACCCCGGGACTTTTGGGTCTTTATGCTGTGAATGCTGCTGAACGATTTGGTATTCCTACCATTGGTACCTATCATACTTTGATGGCTGAGCAGGAAATGTATGTATCCTTTTACCGGTTATTCAAACTCGATAAACTTTTTTTCAAAGCAAACAAGTTTAAGAAAAAACTAAATATCGATGAGTTAGATAAAATTGTAAAATTTGATAACTTTAATATTCGCAAAAAAATCATTCTAAAAATATGTAATGATATCTATAATAGATGCGATGTAGTGATTTCCCCGAGTCATCTCATCAAAGAACAACTCATAGAATATGGAATCACTCGTCCGATAACTGTGGTTTCTAATGGAATGGACTTAAAAAGATTTCAAGGGACTCCAAAAACATATGCGGCAGGGGATGCTCCCAAGTTTTTGCATGTAGGGAGAATCTCTTATGAGAAAAATTGTGATGTGATCCTTAATGCATTCAAAACTATCCATGAACATTATCCGAAAGCAACTTTGACAATCATTGGTGAAGGTCCCGCCATTCCATCTTTACAAAGACAAGCCGAACATTTAGGGATTCAAGATGCTGTAAACTTCAAAGGATTTATCCCCAATGCCGTGTTACATGAAGAATATCCAAAGTATGATGTATTTTTAACTGCATCGACTATGGAAACACAAGGTCTTGTTGTTTTAGAAGCCATTGCTTGTGGGTTACCTGCTGTCGGTGTGGATGCCTTTGCTTTACCAGAACTGATCCGTCATGGTGAAAATGGATACATTGCCAAATCTTTCGATGCCAAAGGGATCGCACAAGCCGCCCTTGAAATCATCCGTAATCCTGAAGAGTATGCTAAGTTCTCTAAAAATTCCATTCAGATTGCTTCAGGCCATGAAATGGAAAAATGTGTAGATGCAATGGAAGAAGTATATTCAAAAGTTGTAGAAGCAATGAAAGGAAAAGTTAAAAAAACTAATATCTTTGATTTGTTTTTTGATTTTATGCAATGATTTAGGCCTTTTCAGTGTGTCATTCGGTGGTGTTGGTACTGAGAAAGGGAAGAAAACAAAAGTTGGTATTTTATCTTAGTTCATTCCTTATTCACAACCGGATAAAATACCACCGATTTTAGAACTCTGCCTTCTTCTCTGTCTTCATAAACAACTTCTGCTTGTTTGGTGCGAGCTGGCATATAAAGTTGGATGGCCTCCACAATTTCATAGGCACTGAGAGTATAATCTAACACTTTGATTGCAAGCTCTACGCCAAGAAATCTTTCGCGAGTTACAGTTTTTGTTTCTGTTTTTTTTGCTATTATGAGCCATTTATAAAGTCTTGCTGAACGATTGGTATCTAGTAAATTTCCAATGTCCAATTTCATTTGTGGAAGGACAGCTGGTGTTTGGCTAAATCGGATTTCGATTCTTTTGGATTGTGATTCACTTAATTTTAAAGATAATTGTTTATCAAACAATTCATCATCTATATATTCGATGCGATCACAGGTGGAATAAACTGTATCACATAAATTTCCGTAATTTTTATGAAAGAAAAATACCTGTAATACTTTTCCGGATGTAGGATGATAAAGGACTTTCGCATTATAATGTCCCATTCGCCCAAACTTAAAAACAGAACGTATTCGTTTGTATAAATTATAACTGAGTCCAAAAAGATCTTTGATGACAGGGACATCTGTAAAGCCAATGCCTCTTGTAGCAATATAAAATGGTTCCAAACTTACATGGCCATCTCTTTTGGCAATTTCCCTTAGGTATTCCGTGATATCATCCATTTGGGAGTCACTTAAAAGAAGGGGATGATCCAAAAAATCAACCACCACCTTACCGCCATTTTTTCCTAGTTCATCCCATACCTCGGACAAATACGTCCCGTCCTTTGAGTATGGAATTTTTTTACAAACCAAGTCTTGGCATTTGATTTGTTCTTCATAATCTACTTTGTTGGGTGAAGGAAGAATTACTTCTTGGAACTCAGAAGAAAACTCTTCCGCATGGACTTCATTTGTGGTGAGAAAAAGTAATAATGTAAAGAAAACACAAAACTGAAATGTAATTAGGGTTATGTGGATGGAATTATTTTTTAAGTAAAGGTTAGCGGATTGAGGCCTGAAAAGTTCGGAGAAAAAAGTCCCTTCGTTTGGTTTTATTGATTTAGGAGATATCTGCTTTTTTAACGAATTCATAAAAGTCTCCTATCATTAGTGGATTTGTTGATTTAGCGATTCACCAAAGAGTATTTACGTTTTGGATGAGTCGGATCCGTCTAACAACATCTAGTGGGTCAATCAGTTCCATACAAGCATGGTCTCCACGCCAACATTTAGTGTTTCCGTAAATCGAACAAGGGCGACAAGGTAGGTCCACTTGTAACACTCCTGAATCTTCTTGGGCAAAAGGACCGAATCCAGAAAGAGGATGTGTGGTCCCATAAATTCCTATCACAGGTTTTTTGAGAAGGGCAGCAATATGAACGTTGGAACTATCCATTCCAATCATGACATCCAACCTATCCATAATCCCGAGTTCCCCACGAATTCCTAAATTTCCACCTTGGACGATATGAGCCCTTGTATGACCATTCCGAAGGATTTCTAATTCCTTAGCCTCATCCTTCCCGCCAAACAGAAATACATTACAATCTGGAAATTCATCGAGTAAAACTTCGACGAGGCGTTTGCATTTCTCAAAACTCCATTCTTTAAGTGCATGTCCCGCAAAAGGTGCAAATCCAAACCATTGACCTTCTTTTTTATCAATCCCAATGGATTTAAAAAAATCTCGAGCAAATACTTTCGATTCCCCATCTACATTGAGCCAAGGACCTTTGCGGATCGGTGCATCAAATCCGGCTTTCCGAAATACGTTTAAATATCGTTCGACGGTGTGTGGAAGTGGGTTTAATTTTTTATTATAACGTCTTGTTTGTGCTAATTTTTCCCGACGACCTTTGATGATTTTGGAGTAGGGAACACCTTGGCTACGAAATAGAAAAGCAATGAACCTGGAACGAACCGATCCATGTAAATCGATGACATGCCCGAATGGTCCTAGTTTGGCGATATCACGATACATTCGCCAGAGACCCAAAATTCCTTTGTATTTTTTTAGATTCATCCCGAGGACATTCAAATTAGGGATATTATAGAAAAACGGGGCGAAGTTTCCTCTGGTAACAACTGTAAGTTGAATATTAGAATATTTAGCTGCAATGGCGATGAGTGCTGGTGTCATTAATGCCACATCACCCATTGCAGAAAATCTTAATACTAAGAGGTTTGTCATTTCTGATTCTTATACAATGATGGATTTAAATTTTGGTCATTGTACATCTTCATTTGACGATATACTTTTACTTTTTTGATTCCTTGTGAATAATCAGAAAAAAGTTCATCCAAACATTTTTTAAGGTCTTCTCTTTGGTCTAGGAGAACATCTAGTTTTGCTTGACATTTTGCTATATGTTCTTTTGTGGCCGAGGCATCTTTTCTAGAAACTTGTTCTTCCATATGATAGATCTTGAGTTCCAAGATACTCATGCGGTCGAGTAACCATGCTGGTGATTCTGAATTTAATCTTGCATCAGGTTTTGGAGTGACAGACCGAAACATATCAATCACAAAGTCATCCAGTTTTTCCACCATATCAGTTCGGTCTTGGTTGAGTTTGTCTATCTTTCGTTTGAGAGCCACAACCTCTTCTAAAGCAATGTCGGGCCTTCTGATTTCATCTTCAATATGCCATTGGATGGTATCAATGTGGTTTTTTTGGTAGAGTGTGGACTCTAAACTTCCTTCTGGATAAGGATTGGGGTGAGGGGCTTCTTTTTTATGCCAATCTTGAACGGATTGTTGGAAAATTGAGACGGCTTTAATGGCTTCCAAGGCTTTCATATCGTAATGCAAATCATGATTTAATATGGTTTTTGGCGTTCAATCTAAATATTTCCCAGGTTTTTCGCTTTCTTTTGCCACCATTTTTAGTTTTTTACAGTACATGTGCTTAGTTGTGATCGCCTATAAGGTCCATCCAGATTACCCGCTTGTCATTGTTTCCAATAGAGATGAATTTTTTGAAAGGCCGACAGAACCCATCCACACTTGGGATTGTCAACCTACCATCCTTGCAGGGAAAGATTTAAAAGCAGGGGGAACTTGGCTTGGTGCGAATTCCTTGGGAAAAGTTGCCTTTCTTACCAATGTTAGAAATTTTAGAAAACCTCCTCACCCCCATCCAAGATCAAGAGGAAACCTTGTTTTAGATTTTTTAAAATCACCTAAGGACTTTAGTGCTCGTCAATACCAAGAGGAAGTTCTGAAAACGGTATCTGACTATGAAGGATTTAATTTATTTGTTTTTGATGGGAACCATGCCAGTTACGTTGGAGGGGATCCATTACAATCCTATAACTTAGAACCAGGGTTTCATGCAGTCAGCAATGCCAATTGGAATACAGTTTGGCCAAAGACCGCAAAATTGAAAACAAACGTCGAACAGGTGTTTGATTCCTTCCCAATGAATGAGAATTGGCGTACTTTTGTTACCCTGGAATTTTTTAGACTTTTGGCAAATGCAGATCTTGTGAAAGAAGACTCTCTTCTGCCCGATACAGGAATTGGTTTGGAACGGGAAAGGTATTTATCATCCATTCGCATTCGTGTTCCTGGATACGGTACCCGAGCTTCTACAATTTTATTTTATGGAAAAGATGGTGTGGAAATGTTGGAAAGAACCTTCCCCGATCCGCTTTCTAATGAATATTCGGAACGGAGAGAGGTTTTAGCATTTAGCGAGAGTTAGTTTTCGAGTCTGAAATTCGTCATTGGGAAAGCAGAAGTAATTTCTTTTACACCTGCTTTTACTTTTGATTCCCAAGTAGAATCACCAAAATGATCTAAATAATCGCAGATTAAATTTCCTACAGCCTCGATTTCTTTTTCTTTTAGACCACGAGTGGTAAGAGCAGGAGTTCCGAGTCGAATTCCAGATGCCACAGCTGGCGGGTTTTTATCAAAAGGAATCGCGTTTTTATTAACTGTCACTCCTACGTGGTCTAAACCATTTGCTGCATCATTTCCTGTGAGACCTTTAACTGATACATCGAGAAGAACGATATGGTTGTCAGTTCCACCAGAAACCACACGAAAACCTCGTTTTTGGAATGTTTCTGCAAGGACCTTTGCGTTCTTTACTACTTGTTTGATATAAGTTTTGAAATCTGGTTGTAACGCCTCTCCGAAGGCAACTGCTTTAGCAGCGATTACATGCATCAGTGGTCCCCCTTGGATTCCAGGAAACACTCTTGAGTTAAGAATTTTTTCATTTTCTTTTGAGGAAAGGATGAGTCCCCCTCTTGGTCCACGCAAAGTTTTATGAGTGGTAGTAGTGACAAAATCACAAACTCCGATGGGACTTGGATGTTCTCCGGCTACAACAAGACCTGAAATATGAGCAATGTCGGCCATAATTTTGGCACCAATTCCATCCGCAATTTCACGGAACTTGTTAAAATCAATAGTTCTAGGATAAGCGGAGGCACCCACTACAATCAATTTCGGTTTGTGTTCTTTTGCAAGTTTTGCCACTTCATCGTAGTTGATGGTTTCAGTTTTTTCATCCACTCCATAAGGAATTGGTTTAAAATACTTCCCACTGATATTAACCGCGCTACCATGTGTTAGGTGGCCACCATGAGCCAAATTCATTCCAAGAAAACTATCTCCTGGTTCGAGAGTCGCAAGAAACACAGCCATATTCGCCTGTGCACCGCTATGTGGTTGAACGTTTGCATATTCGGCACCAAACATTTTTTTCGCACGTTCGATGGCAAGTTCCTCTACCTTATCTGCATTTTCGCAGCCATTGTAGTAACGTTTTCCAGGATACCCTTCTGCGTATTTGTTTGTGAGAGTGGAGTGGTAAGCTTCGAGCACTGGACGTGAAACAAAGTTTTCACTAGCAATCATCTCTAGGGAATGTTCTTGGCGTTCGTCTTCTTTTTTTAATGCGGCGTAAACTTCAGGATCTTGTTTTTCTAAATAACTCATGTGGGAATTTCTCTGTGGAGTGTGTATTCTGGATTTTGGTATTTTTTCTTGCGAATAGATTCAGATTCTCGGAGCACTTGTTTCCGAAAAGTAGAAAAGTCAGGGCCAAAGAAGGAAATTTTTGAAAAATCCTCTGGTTCTTTTTCTCCTAAATAAGAAAAAACTTCTTTTACGAGGTCTTTTGCCCAAATCTTTTCCGAAAAAAAATCGGGTAGAGAGGTAAGAAATTCCTTATGACTTCTCTCTTTGCGATAATCGGGTTCTTCGGGGGGGTGGTGTAGGACTTCTGCCACTCGTTCAATTAAGTGATCTTCTAAAATTAAAGTCCCATGTTGGACAATACAACTTCGTTTCCGAAATTGTGCGTTCCCTGAAATCTTTTTTAAGATTCCATTTTTTTCTAATACTAGGTCAGATTTTCCCTTTGGAAAAGATACGATATTTTGTCTTTTTAAGGATTTAGACACGATTCCAAGAAGGATATCATACGAATCCCTGACAGGAAAAAGATCCTTCCTCTCCTCCAAGTTAAAATAGAGAGAATAATTGATGTTTCCAGAAAGGGAATGAAACACAGTTCCCCCGCCGGAGGCACGCCTTGCAATATAACAAAAATTAGGTTTTGGTTTTTTGTGAAAACCTTCGGACTTTACTACGGATTCATACTTTGTTACTACTTCTTCTTTGATGTTCCGAAATGGATTTTCCGAAAGACCTAAAATGATGGAGTCAGGATTTTTCCAAAGCCTAACTCCAGCAGTCATTCCTTCAGAAACTAATTTTAGGGCAATGGCCTCTTCGATCGCCAAATTAAAGTAAGGTGACCTGGGAGGGATTTCTGGAAAATAAAATACTTTTGAATTCACTCGTTGAAATATTTCTGTGAAGCTTCGTTTAAGAACTTTCTTTCGCTACGGGAAAGAGACTCCATTCCGTTTTTGGAAATTTTTTCAAGAAGTTCATCCACTTTGGTTTTTGCATTTTCCCTTTTGGCCATTTCTTCTTGGTAACGCATAAATCTGCGTTTTTGCAAATACCTAGAGAGAGACCAATTGGGAAGGGAATTTGTTTTTTTTCTCCAACCAGAATATACCTTCATCAAGAAAAAACCGCCAATGGCCCCGCCTAAATGTGCAAAATGAGCCACTCTTTCTCCTTGAGCAAAAAGTACCATAAGCATAACAATCATCACAAAGTATTTGGCTCTCATCGGAAAAATGAGAAATACAAGAAGTTCTCGGTTCGGCCAAGTCATGGCGTAGGCGACGAGAAGTCCGTAAATGCTGGCACTGGCACCCACCACAAGTCCTTGAGAAAATCCAGAGAAATGGGCGATAACGGTGAAGAGCCCGCCAAGGAAGGCGGTGAATAGATAGAACTTTAAAAAAGCACGTTCTCCCCAAATTTCTGCCAGTTCTGAACCAAACATCCAAAGGCTCAGCATATTAAAAAGAATGTGTAAAAAACTCCCGTGGAGAAAGGCATAACTGAGAAGTTGCCAAACCCAACCGCTAAAAACGAGGTCTGGGCTCAGTCCAAAATACAGTTCCACCAAGGGGGAATGGAAAGCCAATTTCGTTGCCAATTGCAAAAGAAAGAGAATTCCATTGATAATCATGAGAGTGCGTACAACGGGAACCATTGGTGGTCCAAATCGGAGTTCATATCCTGGGTAACGAGAAGCCATAAATTCAAGGTCGCAAATCTTGAGTGACAAGGAAAGTCGATTTCCTAGCATCGAGGAAGTGATTGTGCAACTCTACGGAGTCCGCGGCTCTATAGCGAGTCCCCTCCGAAATCAAGACTACCGCAAAAAAATTATCGATATCCTGGACCTCTACAAACAAACAGGGGCTGGTATATCGGCGGATGAATTTTGGCAAGATCTTCCATACCACCTTAAATTTGTCACGGGATCTGACACCACTTGCGTTTCTGTCACAGACGATGAGGGGGAAGTCTATGTTTTGGACATGGGAACGGGGCTTCGGAATTTGGGAGATGAACTTGTCTCCGATTATCTCTCTAATAAGTTAAAAAAGACGGTTTCATTTTTCATCACACATACCCATTGGGATCATATCCAAGGCCTTCCTTTTTTCAAACCCATCTATTTCCCCGATTTCCACCTCAATTTTTATTCTCCTTATTCGGATTTGGAGTCCAGACTCCAAAGACAACAGGAACCTGAATTTTTTCCAGTGCCTCTGGATGGAACGGGATCTGCCAAAGACTTCAAATTATTTTTTCCTGGGGATGTTTTAGAATTTGGTTCGGGGATGAAGGTGGAATGTTATCCCTTAAAACATCCTGGTGGGTCTTTTGCTTATAAATTCACTAACCGTGCGGGGAAAATTTTTATTTTTGCTACCGACGCCGAGTTTACCGGTGCAGATATGGATTTAATCCATGAGTGTTATCCATTTTTTGCGGAAGCTGATTTACTCATCCTCGACACACAATACACGTTAGACGAATCATTTTCTAAGTTTGATTGGGGACATACTGCCTACACTATGTCTGTCAACTGTGCTACATCTTGGAAGGTAAAAAACTTAGTTTTAACCCACCATGAACCAAGTTATTCCGATGAAAAAATTTACGAAATTTATAATGATGCCAAACTCCACAAAGAACAGTTGGGCGAAAAAAAATTAAAAATTCATTTAGCTAGGGAAGGGTTACGCTTCCACCTATAATACCATGAACAAAGAAAAAACACTTCGAATCACAATCACTACTTTCTTTACCATAGCTCTTTTTGGCGGTTTGTTTTTTGGATACATTCTTTCTGAGGTAAACAAAGGAAAGGAGTTACAAAAGTTGGCATCATACCAACCAACCACTCCTACCAAACTTTACGATTCGAATGGGGTCTTGTTTGCAGAACTGTATCGTCACAAACAAGAACTACTAAAATACAGTGACATTCCTCCCCATGTGATTCATGCTTTTTTATCTGTAGAAGATGATAACTTTTTTAATCACTTTGGAATTGATTTTTTGGCCATCGTTCGCGCGGCAATTAAAAACGTATTTGCCGGACGAATTGTACAAGGTGGATCTACACTCACCCAACAGTTGGCAAAAACAATCTTACAACAAAGGAAAAAAACTTTTGGTCGTAAGTTTTTAGAAGCTCTCCTCACCTTACAAATTGAACAAGAATATACCAAAGAAGAAATTTTAGAAATCTATTTTAACTTAATTTATTTGGGGCATGGAACCACCGGTCTTTCCTCTGCTGCCAATGTGTATTTCCAAAAAGATGTCAGAGACTTAAGTATCGCGGAAGCGGCCATGCTTGCAAGACTTCCGAAAGCACCTGTAACTTATTCCCCGTTCAAAAACCCAAAAGAAGCAAAACAAGCCCACCTTGTGGTTTTAGGACTGATGGCAAAAAATGGATTTATCCCGAAAGACCAAGTCCAAAAAATCCACGATGATTTTTGGGAAAGATACTGGCCTGTGGTCATCACACAATCTCCTTCGCGTTCTACTTGGGGGGCAAAACTCAATAGAGCTCCTTACTTTACAGAGTGGGTGCGCCAAATCCTAGAAAAGGAACTTGGGGAAGAGGCGTTGTATACTGGGGGACTTCGCGTTTACACAACCCTTGATGTCCGAAAACATGAGATTGCTGAAGAAGAACTGAGAAAAGGACTGATTGAACAGGATAAATCCGCTTTTGGTGCAAACTTCCGTTATGCGGGAAGGGCCGACCGTGGCCTTGTTTCTTTATACAATCTGTTTGGTTCAATTTTCCCCGTGGGAGTTCCCTACGTTACTAGTTTGGATGATAGACAAGTATTTCGTCTTCATTTAGAAAAAGAAATGGCACCTGCTTTAGAACTTTTGACAGACTTTACACCGTCCGAAAACGAAAGTGCAGCAGTTAAAGAATTCCAAAGATCCTCACTTGTATTCTCTTCCAACTTACACGTAGAAGGTGCCATTGTCACAATTGACCACCAAACAGGTTATATCCAAACGATGGTAGGTGGTTCTAGGTTCTCACCAAAAAATCAGTTTAACCGAGCTATGCAAGCAAGACGCCAAACGGGTTCTGCTTTCAAACCGTTTGTTTATGCGGCAGCCATCCAAAATAGGGCAGTGGGTTCTGGGACAGGAATTATGGATGCCCCTCTCACCACAATCACCGAAGAAGGGGAAGGATATTCTCCGCAAGATATCTCTGGGGATTTTAGAGGAATGGTTCCACTTTCTCGTGCTTTATCATTATCATTAAATATTGTTTCTGTTCAGGTGCTGATGAGAACAGGAACCGATGCTGTCATTGATTTTGCCTCTAAAGTCACAAAGGCCAATAAAGCTAGGTTCCCTACAGGGCCTGCTTTGGCACTCGGTGTGGCTGAACTCACTCCTTATGAGATGGCTTTAGGGTATTCCATTTTAGCAAATAAAGGTAAAGATGTAATTCCATTTAGTGTTCGTTATGTGCTAAACCAAAGTGGTACTGTTGTTTATAATAAAGAAAAGGAAGTTCAGGAAACTCTTGCCGAAGAAGCCAAAAACGGTACGATCCAAATCATTCCGGAAGCCACAGCTTATATCATTAAACAAATGTTGATTGGTGTTGCTATGGGGGGAACTCCCACCCAAGCTCTTCGTGCCGCAGACAAAGGAAATTATAAGGGAGAGTCAGGTGGAAAAACTGGATCAACTTCTTCTTATACCAATGTTTGGTATGCAGGTTTCGATCCGAAATTTACTTCTGTTGTTTGGATGGGATTTGATAAATCCTCTCTTTCTCTTGGAAAAGGTGTGACGGCCGCTGGTGTGGCGGCACCGATTTGGGGGAAAATGTATTCACGTTGGTATAATGAGGGTCCCTATCCTGTTTTTTATCCGAATGGAAAAGCGGAAGAGATTCCGGCAGACGTGGTAAAGGGTGCCACTTGTGCGTTTAACGGTCTCAGTCCAGGACCTAACTGTCCATTGACGGGGAATTTATTTTTAAAACCGATTACCATTGCAGGTCGCACCTTAGCTGTCCCTGGTGGCCGTCAGTGTGATGGGGACAGGGACCACTACCGTTCCATGGATCTCACCGACTTTCTCCAAAGAGAACTCGAAATCTCGGATGAGGAATTAAAATAAGTTTTTCATCCTCAATTTTAGGCAAAGGGCCCTCCTCGAAAAATACTAGAGAGGAGGGAGTGATTAAAGAATAGCCTACCTTTTTCTCTTAAAATCTTCTAAAACTTCTAATTTCTAACGGATCAAACGGAACTTTAAAAGCCGGGATCGATTTTCCGCGCCGGTCGTTTCGTTTTGGCTCCAATTCTTTAGGCAATATATTTCCAAACCGACATTCTGCGTACATTTTAAGCAAATCTGCCTTCCTTTGATTCAGAAAATGGCCTTCCTTTGCCAATCTCTCCCCTTTTGGGCCATCTGCAGCTTGGCACGATAGTTGCATTAATGTAAGAGAACATTGGTTCGGAGGGAATATGAAAAAAACAATTCTAACCATTCTAGTTTTGGCACTTACGGCTTCGATCTCAGCTGGAGAGTCTTCCTTTATGAACGAAGACTTAGATTCCCTCATCAGCCAATACGACAAAGAAACTCTCACTGCGATTTCGAACGAACTCGTAAAATTAGCGAGTGAAGAAGAAGGGATGGGGGAGTTTGATTTAGCTTCTGGTCATTATACGCGCGCGATTAAAATCAGAGAAGCAATTGGAATGAATGAACACAAAAGTTTTGCTTCCATCCAATACTTGGCAAGTCTTGCTCATTCGAAAGCAGGGAATTTTTGTGAGGCATCCAGCTTTGCAAAAAAAGCAAGTGAAGGTTTTCGCCAACACGGAATTTCTAAATTTGAACATAAAGCAAACCTAGAACAAAAAGAATATGCTCGTGCCTGTGCGGTTGTGGCTTTTAAATAAAACTTATGGAATGATTCTTTCTAGAGATGGTTACCCTTTTTTGATTCTTCTTCGAATCAATCCAACTTCACGTGGTTGTACACGTGGGGTTGGAATTCTTTTTTCCCATACTTCAACCTAGCGATTTCGAACAAACTTGACTTAGTGTAGGGGAGGTCAGATTCCCAAGCGATTCCAAAGTTAGCTTCCGAATATCCTGATTCGTATTGTAAGGGATAAAGAGATTTCCCATCATAAAAATACAAAAGTGAATGGTTTAGGGTTTGTATATTTGTGTTGTTCGTTGATAGACAAGGTAAAGACAAAAACCAATTTTTTATTTGGGGAATGGATTTTGTATTTTCCTTGGAAGTACATTTTGATTCTGTAATCGTATTCGTTTTGAATAATACCCAATCTCCCGACTTTTCAAAGTTACCCTTACCTACTTTTTTGTGAAACTCCGAATGGTCTTCATAAACTTTCCATTCAACCCAAGTTTTGATAAACAAAGAGTTTGGTTGTAAATGGATTTCTTCTTTCCAAAACAACTGGAACTGTTTGGATCCAAAGGCAGATTTTTTTTCTGTAGGTCGAATGTAGTGTCCGAGTAAAATTTTTTCGTCCCTTGGATAGTCCGTCGGAAGAGTCCGGATCCATTCCATTTTTGGTGTACATTCAAGATTAAAGAGGAATAAAAAACCGAAAAGAACACCAATGATTCTTTTCGGCCTGGTGAGTTTAAACCCACTTCTTCGCAGTGAGGATTTAAAATTGGAAGTAGATAAAATCTTGTCCACCGTCTCCAAAAATTCCCAGCAATAACAGGATGACTACTGAGAGAAAAGGAAGTAAGATATTTTGGTAGGGTTTTAATTTCTCATAAACAAGGTTGGAATGTTGGAACCAGTTAAACATCAGTCCCAAGGCAATGAAGGTGGGGAGTTCATCCACACGACTTAAGGTTTCGCCGGTATTTCGGAATGTCAGAACACCTTTAAAAATTTCAAAGGCTACATTCATTGATTCCTCACCCCTCGCGGCAGCTCGGAAAAAAACGCCAGAAAAGGAGAAGGCAATAAAGATCACTACCGTTCGAAAGATTCCCACTAAGGGAATGGAATCGGGTAAAAGTTTCTTTTTGCCTCGACCCAGATACAATGACCTTTCAATCCAAATCAACGCACCTAAATAGGCTCCCCAAAGAACAAAGGCCCAATTGGCCCCATGCCAAAGTCCGCCAAGACACATCGTAATGAAGGAGTTTACGTTGGAGCGAAAGATGGAACCTTTACTTCCACCGAGTGGAATATAAATATAATCACGTAACCAAGAAGAAAGAGTGATATGCCATCTAGACCAAAGTTCCCGGAAGGATTGGGAAAAAAATGGTCCTTGGAAGTTTTCTGGAATTTCATACCCAAGTAGGTTGGCAGAACCTCGGGCCATATCCGTGTATCCAGAAAAGTCACAATACACTTGTACGGCGAAAGCAAGCACACTAAAAAAGATAGAAAAACTATCGAATTTAGCTGGGTCCATATAGATGGGGGAAATGATAGGTGCTATATTTTCTGCAATGATGACCTTTTTAAAAAGACCACCAATGATCAGAAATAATCCTTTTTTCATCCGGTCTGAATCGATCGTAGGATGGTCAAGTTGCGGTAGGAAATCCTGAGACCGCATGATCGGACCTGCAATCAACTGTGGGAAAAACAGGATGAATAAAAAATAGTCCAAAGCGGACATTCTTTTTTCAATGATCCCTCTATGGATGTCCACTTGCACCGCAATGATCTGAAAGGTATAAAAACTAATGGCAAGAGGTAAAAATATACTCCAAGAACCTGCGATTTCTTTAAACGATGGATAACCAGTTAAGGAAAATAAGGAACCAGTGATAAAGTAAAAGTATTTAAAAAAACCTAAATTGATTAGGTTTAAAGCAACTATACTAAATAACAAATGGCTATATTTTTCGCCTTTGTCTTTTTTACGAAAGATCCATTCGCTAAACCCATAATTGACTAAAATAACAAGTAGGAAGTGGAACAAAAAAGGAAAACTGAAATAAGCATAGAATATTAAGGAAGAAATAACCAGCAGTGGTTTTCTTCCTTTTTGTGGAATATTCCAGTAAATTAAATACGTGAAAGCAAAAAGTAATAAATAGGGAATAGAGTTAAATAACATTGATTAGTTGGCCTTGAAATTTATAGATCCCAAAGATAAAGGAATTTCGCGTTTGTTCCTGTTCCAAGGATTTTATCAGCAATGCCTAAAGAAAAAGGATTTTTGTTTCCTTCTGTAGCTTGGTAGATATTTTCCACTCGGCCTTTTCCTCTTTGGTACGTAATGACACGAGGATTTCCTGAGCGATTGCCTTGAAATTTAGGGTGTTGCATCATTTGGTAAACAAAATCATCGAAGTATCCGATGAAATCAATCATCCCTTCTTTTTTGGCTTGTTCTGCTGTGAAAATTCTACCATCACAAATTTCTCTGAGGCGAGTTTCACCCACATTCGGTCTTCCTTTTTTTACAATGTCAAAAAAGCGACCATACAAACTATCAATGATGGATTGAAGGATTTTTCTTTGTTCCGCAGTCATTTCTGTTGTAGGAGAACCAAGTGCTTTGTTTGGGCCAGAAGTAAAAGACTGATCTTTGACTCCAATTTTATCCAGACCTTCTTTTACATTGATCCCAGACATGATAACACCAACTGAACCTGTAACAGTTGTTGGGTGAGCACCAATGGCATCGGTTGCCATTGCAATGTAGTAGGCTCCACTGGCAGCTGTATCCATAAATCCTGCAAATACAGGAATGGATTTTCTGTTTTTAAATTTCAAAACTTCTTGGTAAATGATGTCACTGGCAGTCACCGTTCCACCAGGAGAGTTGATTTTTAAAATCACACCTTTGACATCTGGATCTCGTTCTGCATATTTTAAGGACTCTTTGATCCTTGCCACCATGGATTCTGTAGGTGGACCAAAAAAGGAATCTTTGGATTCATCGGAAATCATTCCTTCTATAGAGATGATGACGATTTTTTCTTGATCCTTTCCAGCGATAAGTTTCTCTTCGAAATCAGCCTTGCCACTTTGCGGTAACAAGTTCATACTGTTCCCAATGACACAAGATTCGGCAAAAAGCACCGAAAGCAGAACGACAGAAACGAAAAGAAAAGACTTTCTTGAAGGCATACAAACCTTTCTAAGATCGCAAACTATGACTTCAATCATTTTTGGGAGATAAATCTTGTACCAATTGAAAACAAAACAGTCTTGTTTTGAAATCCACCCGACTGGTGGTGGCCAATGGCTTGGTTTATTCCTCCAGTCCCCCGTGGATGGGAAATCGGTTTCTGTTGTTTCGGGCCACAAGGCCCCCGATCCTTTTTTTGCTTCTGGTTCCTTTTTGATGTTTCCTTGGGTCAATCGACTGGAGCCGAACCCCTGGGCACGGGAACCATTTTATCCCAGCACCCATTGGCTGACTGACGGGAATGGAATCCCTTTACATGGGCTTTTTCACAACCTTCCCAGGCATTTGGTGAAAGAAAAAATCGGGGATAAAGAATCCTATGCCGAGTTTCTCATTGAAATTCCGGCATCTTGGAAAGGGACCTTACTTTCTAAAATCCAAGTAAAAGAATGTTATAGGCTTTTTTCTTCTGAGTTAAAAATCATCTACCTGCTCACAAACCAGTCCGATATCGAATTTCCTTTTGCATTAGGGATCCATCCTTATTTTCGTTGGAACGATGATGAGTCTATCGATGATCTTTTTTTATTTGGTTCTGGTTTTCATAGTGTAAAGTTAGGAGATTATCTTTTACCAGAAAAAATCCAGAACGAAGATATCTTACTGAATTCGGAAGAAACACTATCCGGAAAAAATTTAGATGATCTATATTTTGCAATCAACGGAACCAATTCTTATATTGGGCTTTTTTCTATGAATAAAAAAGAAAAACTTATCATTCAAGGTGGTGAGTTTTACCAAATATATACTCCACAAGATCGACGATCTATAGCGATTGAGCCTATGACAGGAACTGGGAATTTTTTACATTTCCCTGGTGGTAATCCTAAAACCATTGCACCTAATACGGAAAAACAGATAGAATTCTCCATTCGATTGGATCATTTTTAAAAAAATATAATCTCTTTATCGAACAATCTGTCTAACACCAGAGAGGTTAGATAAAAAATGTCAGATGCACTAGTGAATACATGCAAACAAATCAGTAAAAATCTGTTAGAGATCAAATATTTCGCTGAAAAGAAAAACACTAGCCGAACCTCTGTTTACCGAGCATTGCAAGATAAAAAAATCAATGAAGTTGTTATTGGTAAAAACTCTCGTTTTATCATTTTAGATGATTTAGCGAAGAAGTGGAAACCGGGTAGACAGTCCTAAATTCTAATTCCTTTTCAAAAAGATGATCCTCTCTCCATAAAGAGGGAGCATGTGAGTTCGTTAGATTCCAAATTTCCTCTGGAATTTGTTTTCTTATGGATTCGGGAAGGATTAACTCAAATCCCCAGTAAGGTAACAGGTATTCGTCGGTACTTTTTTCGAGTAAATACCCAAGAAAAGTATAAAACACTTTTCCTAAACTTTCGTCTGAATGTTTGTCTCGAGTTTTGATATATACTTCTGCAAACTTTGGGTATGGGAATTTAAATTCTTTTTTAGAAAATAGGTAGTGAATGGTTTTTAGATTCCCTGTGCGAAAGTAGAGTTTTTTTTCTCCTTCAAAAGAAAGTGGTAAAGCATTTGTGAAGAGATTTGATTCTAAATCCAACTCCATTCGCAATTTGATGTATCCTAAGTTCATCCATACAAGAGAGAGGGGAGAGTTCCCAAATTTTTTCCATTGATGGAAAATAGAGTTTGGCTTGGATTTTCTTTTTTGAGAAAAAAGTTTGTTTCGTAAAGATTCTGTTAGGTGATTTTTTTTGGATTCGCTAAATTGTTTTGGTAAAATCCAAAAATAGAGTCCTTCCCAGAACCTAAGACTTAAAATTAATTCTAATTCTAATTTAGAATGACCCAAGGCCAGAGGTTCTGTTTTCCAATCCAAAACCACCGCAGGACGTAGGAAAGGAAACCCCATACTTTCCCAATCCAAACCAATCTGTTTCAGATTTGTTTCTGTCATAGGGAGATGTTCTAGTGAAATCAGAAGTTTGAGTGTTTTTGGGAATTTCCGCATTTTTTATACCATTCGGTCGATCTATGATAACAAGATGAATGATTTAGCCTTTGAGAATCAAAGTTTTTTGTGGGGGAATGAAGCAGGCCCGATCCGAATCCTTTCCGAATACCTGCACCCTAAGGCAGAATTCCAGGAACATGGAATCACCGATACCATTGTGGTATTTGGATCTGCTAGAATTCCCTCCCCAGAATCACAAAAAAAGAATCCACCTTCCCCGTTAGAGTCGTTCGGTCATTATTATGAAGAAGCTCGTGAATTTTCCCGGCTGATTACAGAATGGGCAGAGGTTTTAAAACAGGAAATCCCAGATCGCAACTTACATATTTGTACAGGTGGGGGACCGGGAATTATGGAGGCGGGGAACCGTGGTGCCAAAGAGGCAGGTTCAAAATCTGTGGCACTCAACATTGTCCTTCCTCACGAACAACAACCGAATCCGTATGTAAACCCCGAGTTAACTTTTGAGTTTCATTACTTTTTTATGCGTAAACTTTGGTTTATGAAAACCTGTCGTGGGATGATTGCTTTTCCTGGTGGGTTTGGGACCTTTGATGAATTATTTGAAACTTTAACTCTTGTCCAGACGGGAAAAAAAAGTCGGATCCCCATCCTTTTGTATGGATCGAAGTTTTGGAATGAGGTCATCAATTTCAAAAAATTAGCAGAAATGCGACTGATTTCAGAAGAAGACCTACATCTTTTTGGATTTGCCGACAGTCCTGTAGAAGCCCTTCGATTCTTTCAGGAAAAGATTCGTTTCGAATTGACCCATTCTGAGGGTACAAAAACATAGCGAAACAAGGTAATAATTATGGCTAGAACATGTGTAGTAACCGGAAAAGGAACAACGGCAGGGAACAACGTATCCCATTCTCATAAAAAGAATCGCCGTATCTGGAAGGTGAATGTAATCACAAAGAAAATCTTTTTGGAAGATGAGAACCGTTGGGTTCGCGTTAAGATTTCTACACGTGCTTTAAGAACCCTTCGTAAAAAAGGTTTGAAAGTGGCTATCAAAGACCACGGCGGCGATATTTCTGCCATCACTCCAAAAAAATACGTTGGAATCACTCCCAAAGCACAACCAGCAGCTTAAATTTTTTTAGTTTGCTTCTGGATTGAAACAATCCAAAAAAACACCCAAAGTCACCGATGTCTACCGTCTCTTAGAGGCGGAGTTCGGTGCCGTAGAAACCCCCCTCACGTTTTCTAAACCTTATGAATTGGCCATTGCGGTCATTTTAAGTGCACAATGTACGGACGAACGTGTGAACCAAGTCACACCCGAACTCTTTCGCACCTTTCCCACACTTGAATCTTTTGCGAAGGCACCTATAACGGCCATTGAGAAAAAAATTTTCTCTACTGGGTTTTATAAAAACAAAGCCAAAAACATCCAAGGTTTTGCTCGGATGGTTCTTTCTGAATTTGGTGGTGAAATTCCAAAAACTATGGAAGAAGCCATCAAACTTCCTGGGTTTGGAAGAAAAACGGCCAATGTGGTTCTTGCAGAAATTTATGGAGTTGTAGAAGGATTTGTTGTGGATACCCATGTGAAACGACTCACCAAACGTTTGGGTTTTACAAACAAAACCGATCCCGTACAAATTGAACGGGAGATGATGAAAGTGACTCCTAAGGAGATTTGCCGAAACCTATCTCTGTACCTAATATTTCTCGGTCGTAAGTACTGCCAGGCTCGCCGGACATTTTGTTCGGATTGTCCTCTCTCTTCCCTATGTCCTTCGTTTTCGGAGTAGGTTTTTCTAATCCTTCTTCTGTTTCCGATTCCTTTCTTTGTTTCCAAGAACGATTTCTGTCTGTTAAATTAATGGATTCTAATTTATAATCCAAACGAATTAAGTTTCGTTTGCGAAAAAATAAATTTAAAGTGCCGAGTCTCCCATAATCTTTGGGACATTCAATTTGATGGACGTTGGACAAATAACGAAAGCGAGAGATAGGTTTTCCTTCTACAAGTAGGAAGAGGGGAAGTTCTGGGTGGTTTTGCCAAGGAAGGAGAGGAATTTTGGTTTCATCGTCTGCACTGACATAAACAATCCAACCATCGTAGTCTTCGATATTTTTAACATCAATGAGTTCTTGGATGGAACCTAAACCAAGTTTTACGGGACCGTGGTTCATTTCTTTGGATTTTCCAAGGGTAAATCCATCAAAAGGAAATTCGAGTGGTTTGTCTTTGGGACTAAAAGGGTACAACATGTACCCTTTCCCACGTTTTAAATCCAAATCCATTTTTTCTCTTTCTACGAAGCCGAGGAGAGCACTGAGACCCCCTCTGCCTTCTGCATCCATTTGAGTAAAGAGTTCTTTCCCACAATGGAAAAAAATCCGTAAAGGTCTGTCTTCCAAACTTGGGTGCGCACTGATTGCGGTCACCAAAAGAAAAATTCCAAATGTAATGGAAGATATGGGGAATCGCACAAGAAAAGAAAGACGGATATTCATAAATTAAGACCTTGGTACTAGGAACGGAAGAAATCCATTCGGAATGAACCAAAAAACCTTTTATCTGTCTAAACTAAGGGCAGAAAGGATGTTATGAACTTCTTAAAAAACCTAGTCCTCTACGCTAAAATGGTCAAATTTTCTCACACACTCTTTGCCTTGCCCTTTGCAGGGATTAGTTTCCTGCTAGCCTACCTAGAATCCACTTTGGATACGGGGGACTTACTCCGAATCGGGGCACTAGTCCTCGTTTGTATGGTCAGTGCACGGAGTGCGGCAATGGGTTTCAATCGATATGTGGATTCGGAAATTGATGAAAAAAACCCCCGCACCCAAAACAGGGAAATTCCTTCGGGAAAAATTTCCAAACTTTCGGCCCTTCTCTTTATTGGTTTATCTGCTTTTATTTTTATCTTCGCGAGTTTTTTTGTAAACAAACTGGCCTTCCTACTTTCCTTCCCGGCTCTTTTTGTTTTATTTCTGTATTCACTGACAAAACGTTTTACCCTTTTTTGCCATTTGGTATTAGGATTTGCTATTTCCATGGCACCACTTGGCGCTTGGATTGCCATTACTGAAACTATCAATATCATTCCTGTTTTGTTTTCGATAGGTTTGTTATTTCATATTTCCGCATTTGATGTGTTATATGCAATCCAGGATATGGATTTTGATGCCAAAGAAAAACTTCATAGTATTCCTGCTAAACTTGGTGAGAACAAATCCCGAATCATTGCTATCATTTTGCATACTTTGTCTTTGGTGTTTTTTATATTAGCTGGAACCAATGCCGAGTTAGGATTTATGTATTTTTTCATCCTTTCTGTGATTGGCATTTTGATTATGTATGAACACAAAATTTCCTTTAAATACAAAGGAAAAGATTTACCTCTTATTTTTTTCCAAATCAATTCTTGGATCAGTGTAGTATTATTTCTCGCCATTTTATTTGATAAGTGGAACGAGTTTTTATTAAAAATTTCATCGGGTATAAGTTTTTAATGAAACTTGTTGTTGGACTTGCCGGTGCCAGTGGCAGTATTTATGCGGCAAGGTTCCTCCGTGCTCTCTATGAATTGGAAGGGGAAACTTACATCACAGCAAGTCCTGCGGCGTTACGGATTTTTTCCGAAGAGTATGAGACAAAGGTGGAGTCTGTTGAAGAGATTCTTTCTTTTGTAGAATCCAAATGGAAACCACAAACCAAACATAAGTTTCATGTTCGTAATTTTTTTGATATTGGATCTGATATTGCGAGTGGTTCGAACACTTGGGATGGAATGGTTGTAATCCCTTGCAGTATGAAGACAGTAGCATCTATGTCGCAAGGACTCACGGAAAATTTAATTGAAAGAGCCGCCGATGTTTCGCTGAAAGAACGAAGGAGACTCATTGTAGTCCCAAGGGAAACTCCTTATAACCGCATTCATCTTAAAAATCTTTTAAATTTAGATGAAGCAGGAGCAATTATTCTTCCTGCTTCCCCTGGATTTTATCAAATGCCAAAAACATTAGACGACTTGGGAGATTTTATCGCAGGAAGGATCCTCGGACTTCTTGGGGTGAACCAAACACTCTTTCCTAAGTGGTTGGGGTAAAGTTTCTAAAGTAAGCTGTTGGTTTCCCATTGTCACCTAAACATACATAGGTGATATCACTTTCGATCACAGCAGACATTTTTCCTGTTTGGGGATTGTTTGTAATGGCCAAAGTCCGGGAAGTCACAGAAGATTTTCCGTATTTTACGATTTTTCCGTAGATTTGAATGATATCTCCGGCACGAGCAGGGGATCGAAACACCACATTGTCCATACTCATGGTGACAATATTGGTATAACGAATTTTATTCATCACATACATTGCCATTCCCTCATCGATCCAGGAGAGCATTTTTCCCCCAAAAAGATTGTTATGGTAGTTCAAATCGTCAGGTTGGACCAGATGTTGGGTGACCAGTTCCATATCGCGAAGTTTGTTCTGAATCGTATCGACCATAAATACCAAAAAATATGTTTTCGATTTATTCGATACCAAAAACCCTAGAGAAAAGATTTCCGACTTATGTACTCCTATTCCCACAAAAACATCTTAGACACCTTACAATTTTCCAAAGAAGACCTGAATTTCCTCATCGAAAAAACCAACCGTATGAGTGTCCTACACGAAACGGGAGAGGCCTTCGGTATCCTAAACGGGAAACTCCTGGCTTCTTTATTTTTCGAAGCCAGTACCCGAACCAGGATGAGTTTTGAAGCGGCTATGGAAAGGTTGGGAGGGAGACTGATCTCAACCGTCGGATTTCAATTTTCCTCCATCTCGAAGGGAGAAACTCTCTACGATACCATGAAGATGATTGAAGCGTATGTGGACATTGCTGTCATTCGCCATCCCGTAGAAGGATCTTCTCGAATCGCAGCAGGTGCTGTGAATATTCCTGTGATCAATGCAGGAGATGGTGCCGGCCAACACCCTACCCAAGCCCTTCTGGATTTATACACCATTGTATCCGAAAAAGGAAAAATCGATGGTTTAAACATTGCATTTATTGGGGATTTAAAGTATGGACGCACCATCCATTCTCTCATCAATCTCTTAAGACATTACCCAGTACATTTGTATCTCATAAGCCCGGAAGAGTTAAGGCTACCCGAAAAATACAAAAAAAACTTAGAAGGTTTTCCTATGACTTGGGAAGAAACCACCGACATCAAAGCATTTTGGGATGCGGATGTTGCTTATGTGACAAGGATCCAAGAAGAACGTTTCCCGGATCATAGAGAATATGAAAAATTAAAAGATATCTACAAGGTGAATAAGGAATTGGTTCTTGCTTCTAAAAAAGACACAACCATTCTGCACCCACTCCCTAGGGTGAATGAACTTTCTACAGATATTGATGATCTTCCCAATGCAGCATACTTCCGTCAGGCGAAATATGGTGTGGTTGTTCGTATGGCCTTACTTTGTCTCAGTCTCGGAGTGAAATTTGACTAAAAAGATTTGGACTTTAACGGAAGCAAGAGAAGTCCTACCACTTGTGCGAGACATTACAAGGGAATACTATTTAAGAGCCAGTATTCTTGCTGATGATGTTCGTAACAAAATGTTACCAGAAAATGTTTTAGAATCAAAAGAAGATGAAATTAGTGAAATTGTAAAACATTGGACAAACGAAATTTTGGCAATGCATATCGATGTCAAAGGTTTGTGGTTGGTAGATTTTGACCACGGCAGCGGTTTTTACTGTTGGACCTGGGGCGAAGAAGACGTGTTATACGAACACGGTTATCATGAAGGATTTAGATCGAGAAAACTCATAGAGGAAAATAAAGAAGAAGATGACTCAGATAAATGAAAACTATTTAAAATTGAAAGCAGGATATTTATTCCCTGAAATTGGAAGAAGGGTAAAGGCTTATTCAGAAGCCAACCAAAACGCAAAAATCATTCGCCTTGGGATTGGCGATGTGACTTTACCACTCGCTCCAACGATTGTGAATGCAATGGTGGAAGCTGCCAAAGAGATGGGAAGTTCCGCCGGTTTTCATGGGTATGGCCCAGAACAAGGATATTCTTTTCTCATCCAAAAAATCATTGCTCATGATTATACGGCCCGTGGAGTTCAAATTGCAGAAGACGAAGTATTTGTCTCTGACGGATCCAAATGTGACTGCGGAAACATTCAAGAAATCTTTTCTTTAGATAGTAAAATCGCCGTGGTGGATCCCGTGTATCCGGTGTATGTGGATACAAACGTGATGGCAGGTCGTACGGGAGAAGTGGGTTCAGACGGAAGGTATGCGAATATCATTTATATGCCTGCCACAGAAGAAAATAATTTTGAACCAGACTTTCCAAAAGAAAAACCAGATATCATTTATCTATGTTACCCGAATAACCCAACCGGAATGGTGGCAACTAAGGCGCGTCTTACGGAATGGGTGAACTTCGCTAAAAAAATTGGTAGTATCATTCTATATGATTCGGCTTATGAATCTTTCATTCAAGATCCAGAAATTCCCAAATCCATTTATGAAATTCCTGGTGCTAAAGAAGTGGCTATGGAATTTAGATCTTTTTCTAAAACCGCTGGATTTACAGGAACACGTTGTGCCTACCTTGTGATTCCGAAAGACCTAAAAGGAAAAACCAAAGCAGGGGAAGAAATCAGTTTCAATTCTCTTTGGAATCGTCGCCACACCACCAAATTTAATGGAGTGTCTTATGTGACTCAAAAAGGAGCAGAGGCAGTGTTTTCGGTACAAGGCCAAGTGGAGATCAAAGAACAAATTTCCTACTATATGCAAAATGCAAAACTCATCCGAGAAGGTTTGGCGACGGCAGGATACACCGTATTTGGTGGAACGAACGCTCCTTACATTTGGTTAAAAACTCCGAAAGGTCTCAAATCTTGGGAATTTTTTGACGAACTTCTGGGAAAAGCTCAAGTGGTGGGAACTCCTGGATCGGGATTTGGGCCGGCTGGAGAAGGGTATTTCCGACTTTCTGCCTTCGGAAAGCGGGAAGATGTGATTTCTGCGATAGAACGAATCCAAAAAATGTAAAATTTAGTCCTGGTTTTTCCCGTAGCTCCGATATATAAAAACAAGGTAGAGCTATGGGAAAATGGAAATTCATCCTCTTTTTGGCATTGGTTGTGGGTCATATCTCACATATCAGCGCAGTATCACCAGAACAGACGAATCTGGGGATTTTAATCTTTGAAAACAAAGAAAACTTAAATTTTATCAACGTCGCTCTGAGTAATTTGGCTCCTTCCCAAGAAGAGGCACAAAGTTCCACCCAACCAGGTGCAGAAACGCAAACTCCAGATCCTTCCAAAAAGAATTTGGATTTTGATTATTTCAAACTTCTAAAGGCAGCCAACCAATCTGACTTTAGCGGAAACATGTGGTATCTGCAAAGTAACTATGTATACGGATTTCGCCAACTTCGCCAAGCACAAGGGGAACTAAAAAATATTTTTGAAATTGTCCTTCAAAAGTATATCGAAGATGCAAGAGCATTACTCGAAGCCGCAGCTCCTACGATCATCCGCTCCAATGATAATAACGCCAAAGCATTGTTACGTCTAGGTTTTCGTGACCTTCGTTCTTCAGAAGATCTTTACACAACAGGTCTCAATTCTAGCCCACACCAATACCGATACAAACTCACTCTATATAAAGAGGGGATTCTTACGTTGCGACGTGCCAAACGTTTTGCCATCCTTGCAATGATCTATAGCAAAACACCTGATGAGGATAAACCAGAATACCAATACAGGTCTAATGAAGATTTAAAAGAAGCTCGTAACGAAGAAAAACAACGTAATTACGAAAAGGTGAGAGATACACTCATCAACTTTATAGAAAACAAACGGATGGAAAGAACCATTGTTCCACCAGGAAATCCTGATGCAAAACCTTTGGATTTATTGGAACAACATGATGACAATTACGGACTCATCACTTCCAAAAAATTGGACCTACTTATGGAAGCCAATGCGCAAATCAAAGAGACAGAAGGTGCAAGACGAGAGTCAGTTCCTCCAACTCCAAAATTTGATGAAAACGGAAAAGCTATCTACCCAGAAGAAAAGAAAAAATAATATGAAGTGGATTTCCAGTGTTATCATCTTCAGTTTCACGTTTGGGCTTGTGGCAAAAACTACAATGTCTTACAGAGAACGTAAAAAACAACTAGATGGAAAAATAACACTGGTTCTTGATATCAAAGAACAATTGAAGTTGGAACCTGAAACGGGAAAAACTTCCGTTGAAACCATTCGTTCCCAAGTGGAAGAAACGTACCGCGCGGGCAACCGAGTGGAAATAGAAAAAACACTTTCTGTCTCCGAAGGGGAACTCCTAGTTATACAAAGAAAACTTTGTTTCCCTATGGAAGAATCGGCAAATGGACTTTACCAAAAAGCTATGGGTGGGTGGATTCTATTAGAAGGCGAAGAAAAAAACAGTGCCAAACCAATCGAATGGGATACCAAAGAAAAAATTCAAAGGTATCTAATGATGGCTAAAAGTGAAAAAGACCATGCAAAAGAATACTTTTTGTCTGGAAACTACCATCTTTCCCTTCATACATACAAACGTTCGCTAGTTTACAGCCTTATGTCTTTACGATCGCAAAAAGCGGAAATCCCCGAAGAATACCAAACTGCTGATTCTGTTTGGGTCCAACCGATTTGGATGGGACTTCATAAACAAAAGCAAAACACGATTCAAGAAAACTAAAAATTTCGATTTTCACTGATACCAAATTCGAAAGAATGACTGCTTAGTGAAGTTTGAATCACTTTATCGTCATTTTTTGCTGACTAAGGCCACCCATCTTCCCGTAATCTCGGAGGAAGGAGAGTTACTTGGTCTTCTTTCCAAAGATCGTGTCCACCGCGAATTGTCCGATTTAGGACGAGAAAGAGAAGACTTAGACGAAATCCCTTTAGAGATATTAGAAAGAGAACTTCATGAAAATCTGATTTTGTATTTTAAAGAATCACCCCAGATTCCTGTCATCGGTCTTGATGGCGAAAAAAAAGATAATTGGGATAAACCAAGGTTTCTTGCCGCCTTTTCCAAATTAGATTCTGCAAACATTCGTGATCCGAAACTCGAAGAAATCGAATCCAAACTCGAAAAGAAAAAAGACAATGCAGATTCTGTGCAGTGGTTTATGGAATTAATTCTATCCCATTTCCCTGATGGGCTTTTGGCAACAGATGTTACTGGCGCTACTGTTTTTTATAATGAAACCTTTGAAAATGATATTCTCACAAAACCTTTGTTCCGTGATTCATTACAGTTGGCTGAAAAATACCTTCATAACCTAAACCGGGAAGTCTTAGCCACTTATCTAAAAGAACATGATTTGTCTTTAGGTAAAGATGCGGACACAAGTGTATTACATACAAACATCACTGAACTTCGGACAAACCTTCGTATCATTACTTTAAAAAAAGAAAAAAAGGTAGTTGGGTTTTTATACCATTTTTCTCCTTCTTTATTTTCCCAATCATTGGGGAATAGAGATTCCGAATTTCCAAATTTAGAAGAGGCATTTCTTTCTAAACTTCCCCTCGAAACAGTTTTGGAAGAAATGGAATCACATTACATACATAAGTCGCTAAAAAGAAATTCTAATAATATTTCACATACAGCAACAGAACTTGGTGTTCCAAGAACAACCTTACAAAACCGTATCCGTTTTTTAAAACTTTCAGAACGGTTTCAAAATGAAGCGAAGGTTAAAACGGTAATTCCGCGAAAACGTTCGGAAAAACCAGTCGAGAAACCCAAAAAAAACACGGAAACACGAAATTTGCCACCTTCAAAAAAGACTAAAACCATTCAGAAACCAGTGAAATCTGAGAAAAAAGCGACTAAAGGTAAAAAACAGAGCCCAAAACCTAAACAAGCTAGAAAAAAGACAAAAAAAAGACGTTGACGAAAACACTCAGAAAAACAACTTTTTCATTACCGTTTGAGAAAACACCTCCGCACTTCGCTGTTTCCCTTGCATACATAACTTGCACAAATGGTTTCCCGATTTTAATCAAATACTCTAACAAATCAATGTAGAACAATCTATGGCATCACGCAAACAAGAAGAAATCCAAGTTAATCCTCCAGAAGAACCAACTGAATATACAAACGGCATCATGGACCAAGACGATGCTTCCGAACCACCGAAACAATTTAAGAAAAAAAAGAATCGTTATGAAGGTCCAATTCCTCCTCCACTTGATTTAGTCGAACTCAAGAAAAAAAACATCAACGAACTGGCTGACCTTGCCAAAGGTTTGGGAGTCGAAAATACTCATGGTTTGAAAAAACAAAACTTGATGTTTGCTCTTCTCCAAGCACAAACCGAAAAAGATGGACAAGTGCATGCTGCAGGGGTGATGGAAAGACTTCCTGATGGGTATGGATTTTTACGATCACCTGACTACAATTATGTGCCAGGTCCAGATGATATTTATGTATCTCCTTCTCAAATTAAATTGTTTGGTCTACGCACTGGTGATACAGTTACAGGACTTATCCGACCACCAAAAGAAGCGGAACGATTTTTTGCCATGTTACGTGTGGAATCCATTAACGGTTTCCCTGTGGAAGTGGCGCAAAAAAGAAATTTATTCGATAACCTAACACCACTTTATCCAAACGAAAGAATCAATATGGAGTTTGATCCAAGCCATTTGGACACTCGAGTGATTGATCTTATGTGTCCGATTGGAAAAGGACAAAGAGCTCTTATCGTTGCCCCTCCAAGAACTGGTAAAACCGTTCTTATGCAATCCATCGCCAATGCCATCACTCGCAACCACCCAGAAATTTTTCTCATTGTCCTTCTTATCGATGAACGTCCGGAAGAAGTAACAGACATGGCTCGCCATGTAAAAGGAGAAGTGGTGAGTTCTACCTTTGATGAACCAGCACAACGCCACGTCCAAGTGGCTGAGATGGTCATTGAAAAAGCAAAACGACTTGTGGAACATGGAAAGGATGTGGTCATCCTCCTCGACTCCATCACAAGGCTTGCCCGTGCTTACAACCAAGTAGTTCCTACTTCGGGAAAAATCCTTTCTGGTGGTGTGGACTCCAATGCTCTCCACAAACCAAAACGTTTTTTTGGGGCAGCAAGGAATATCGAAGAGGGTGGGTCACTCACCATCATCGCGACAGCACTTATTGACACCGGTTCCCGTATGGATGAGGTGATTTTTGAGGAATTTAAGGGAACGGGAAATATGGAAATCCATTTGGACCGAAAACTCGCCGACAAACGAATTTTCCCTGCCATTGACATCAACCGCTCGGGCACAAGGAAAGAGGAACTCCTACTTTCGCAAGATACCCTCACTCGAGTCTTTATCCTTCGAAAAGTACTTTCTCCTATGAGTATCACCGAAAGTATGGAACTATTGATTGAAAAAATGCGTGGCGCGAAGACCAACGACCAATTCCTCGCCAGCATGAATACGAACTAAAAGGGCCACCATGAAAACTGACATACATCCAAAATACGTTGCTTCAAAAATTAAATGCGCTTGTGGTACAGTGATCGATACAAGATCCACTGCTGGGGATATCAGTGTGGAAATTTGTTCCAACTGCCATCCATTCTTTACTGGAAAATCCAAATTAGTGGATACTACAGGCCGCGTAGACAAGTTCAAGAAAAAATACAAAATGAAGTAAGAGGCTATGGCCTCGCATCCGTCTAACTAATAACGGGGGAACAACTCATGGCAGTAATGGACTTTGCTCGCTACAAGGAAATCAACGACCAAAGGATGAATTACCGTGAGATGGAAGACGCTACCGTCGTCTCCTATTACCGCAACACAGGTTGCGGAGACGGATACCGCATCTATTTAAAGTTAAACGAAAACCAAGTTGTGGAAGACGCAAGTTACACCACAACAGGTTGTGGGTTTGGGATTGTTGCGCTGGCAATGGCAACCGAGTATGCCAAAGGCAAATCCATCTCTGATTTAAAAACCCTTACCCCAGAAACCCTCGAAACGTTATTTGAATTCCCAGAACGTCGGAAAAATTATCCAGAGTCTGCCGTGGCTGCTCTCAAAAAAGCAGTGGAAGATTATGAATCGGGCCAAGGTGTTCCTAAAGAAAACCGAATCACCAAAGCACAAACGATGGAACTTCTTCACAAACAAGGCCACCTAAGGGAAGCTAAGTTATCCAGTGTTATGTTGGAAAAAGAAAAATTAGACGGGGTCGATTTTTCCGGCGCTGACCTTCACAATGCCTTCCTTCAAAATTCTAGTTTTGTGGGCGCCAACTTCCAAGGTGCCAACCTAAAAGCTTCGTTTTTTAATGGCGCAGATTTACGAAACGCCAATTTCCGCGGTGCTGATTTGCGTTTTGCAAAACTTGCTTCGGCCAAAATTGATGGTGCTGATTTTACTGATGCCATTTATGATATTGGAACCCGGGTAGATCACAGCCAAATGTACATCTTTGATGTGATGAAAAAAGCGGGTAAAGATTTATATCTAAAAAAAGAGGATGGGGAATGAAGCCGGGCGATAAGGCAAAACTTACCAAACAAACATTCCTTCACCAAGGGATTTTCATTTTTACTGGTTCCACAGTGGAAATCAAAGAAATCCAATCAGACAAGGCCATCGTTGTTTATAACGACAAAGAAGGATATCCTCACGATTTAGAGATGAATCTGACCGATTTGGCCCCGCTTTCCTAAAGCCGATTTTCTTGACACAAATCCTAAGAATCCTAACGTATTGTTAATCCAACTATGTTGATTCAAAGCCACCGTCAGGAAAATCACCTTCTACTATCAATCCAAAGGGATGTCTTGATGGAAAACTCGAGAGAGTTTTACCAAGAATTTGAGAAGGCGATTGAAAGTAAAAATTTCGGAAAATTGACGATGGATTTTCATTCTGTAAAGTTTTTAGACTCGAGCGGAATTGGAGCTGTGATCAAAGCATCTTCGGCCCTGCACAACCGTGGTGTAGAAATTTTCGTAACCAATTTGAACAAAAATCTAAACTCAGTCTTTCGACTTTCTGGGCTCAATCATATTCTTTCCATTCTGACGTTGGACGAATACCTTTCAAAATTTCCGGAGTTTCAAAAAACTCTCGAGGCATAAGCGTAATGAAACTCTATCGAATTTTCTCTTTACTCATTTTATCCCTAACTTTGAATTCCTGTGCAACAGGTGTTAAGTCTAGGTCTTTACTGTTTCGTAGTAACGAGTTTGCGATTTACACGGTAGCTCGAGACAAAATCAGCATAAAGTCAGAGACTGCTGTTGCAAAAACTTTTGCCCATCCAGTGGAAATCACGGAGGAAAAGGTTTTAGACTTACTTGGCAACATCCGGTTTCGTGAAGAAAGTTCTTATGGAGATGTAAACCAATATGTCTTCGAAGAAAAAGAAATCAAAGAATTCGCATTGGATCTTGTCGATGGTTTACAAAAATTAAAACCGGACCAAATCCTCCTTGTGATTTCTAAATACAATCCAGTTCGTTCTGTTGTATCTCATTATTCAAGAACTGGATTTTACATTTGGTCTACAGATACTTCCATAGAAATTCTATTTGGAGAACTTCAAAAAGAAATTTCCTACGATGAACAAGGAAACTATTTTGATTGGTCCAATATTCCTGATATTCCTTTTGAACATTTTCCCACATCAACATACATTTTACAAGGACCTGGCTTTTCCTTCAAAAAAGTTTCGGGATTCCGCAACAAACATTGGTTAGTGTTTGATAAAGCTGATTTAGCGAAATTAAAATTTGAGAAACGAAAGAAAACTACGGTTCCTGAAGTGAAAAATTCTGTAGATGCGGATCTTAAATCAGAAAAAAGAATTTCTCGTGACGACGAGGAAGGGATCATCAACGGAGATTAAACGTTAAATCTTCGTTTAGTCTTCTTTTCGAATGACGGTTCGTTCGGTTTGGATGTTTCCGTCAGTTCCCAAATAAAAATGTGTTTTACCCACGAGCGAATTCATACCTAAACGGTAGGTTTTTCCTGCTCCAAAACTAAGATCCACTCCAGGAAATACTTCTCTTTCTACATCCACAAAGGCATCTGGATTCGGTTCATAAGAACCAAGTGCCGTTTCAAACTGTTTGGTTTCTGTTTCTAAAACTTTCGTAAACTTTTCGTTTGCTTCTCTCAGTTTGATGATACTCTCTTTTTCTTCCTTGTTCAGTTCTTTTTTTTGGCTTTTTTCCACGAGTTTGGTAAGTGTCAGTTGGACTTTATGAAGAGTGATTTCTTTTTCTGCGATTTCTTTTTTCATTCGATTGAGTTCATCGAGTAACTCTGGAGGTGTTCCAATTGCCACTTTGGTTTTGGTTTCTACAACAGCACCAAGTTTGGCACAAGTGAGTGAGTTGCCTGCAATGATGGTTCCTCCCATCACCTCACCACGTCCTCCTAAAACTCGAATGAAATCTTTGGCAGAAAGTTCGGAATGCATCACGGCTTCTTCCACAAAAATACTTCCTTGCGCTGTGAGTTTTCCTTGTTCTACAAATTTTGCGTAAATATTTCCTTCGGATTCAATATAACCTTCCCCACGTCCCATAAAACCACCGGATAAAACGATGTCTCCTTTGGCTTTGAGAAAGGCTTTTCCTACGGAATTACGAATGATGATACTTCCATTGGTAGTGAGAGAAAATCCATCGCCAATTTTTTCTTCTACAATGATGGTACCAGGAAAATCAATATTGCCAGTGGAGTAATCGACAGCTTCCAGTTGGATCACTTCATCTACTTTGATTTCAAAGGAAGCAGATAAAACGGGTCTACCTGCAATTTGCGCATATAGTTTTTCCCCTTTGAGTTCTACGTTGGGTCCGAGATTCCAATCCACTGATTTTTCTTCTGGGTAGGGGATTATGGTTCCATTGACGGTTTTCCCAAATTCTCCCTTTTTCGGTGGGATTCTTTCGGCAATCAGATCTCCCGGTTTTACAGATTGAATGACACCAATGTTTTTATAATCGATACGACCATGTTCATCTTCTTCTAACTGAGGTTTGTTGTCGGAGCGAAAGTAAATTTTGATTTCTCCATCTTTTCCTGGAACAGGTGGGTATCCTTTGGCTATGGTATAAGGAACAAAAAAGTTTGGATTTTTGATTTGGTTTTGGATGACAACATCGATGATCCCGACGGAAATTCCTACGGAAGCAATCTGTTCACGTAATTGATGTTCGGTGAGAAGTGCTCCTCCATGTTTGGGTGGATGAAGCACCATTTTTGCTTCCATATGATCTTCGGAAATGGTGATGTCTGCATAGGAACTTATGGGATCACCCTTCGACCAAGTTCCAATTTCTACAGGTTTGCCCTCAGAAAGGGCTACTGCTTTTTTGATTTGTTCCTGGTTGTAACCTTCCACACCAAAAAGTTGCACTCGTGCGAGCACATCCTTGTAATCGACTTTTTTTCCTTTGGCCCCGGGTTTTGTAATTTTTAATACGGCTTTACCACCGGAGTTTTCGATTTGGAAATAACCATTTTCTGATGCTTCTAAATCTTGAAGGATACGATCTGTATAAGAGTCTGGGCCGGGCATTTAATTGTATTCTAATAAGTGTGAAACAACATCCTCTTCTCCGTCAGTTTTTAATTCTAACTTAGGAGTCATGGAGTCGATCGTATTAATTAGAGTCAGCACTTCTTCAAATTGACAAGAAATTATTCGCGATAAGTCAATATATGCGGAGCGAAAGTATAAATCCAATGCATTTACCAAATGGATGTATTCACTAAAATCTCCACGGTCTGTATAAAGAATAGGGGTTTTGGCATAATAACATTCTGCTAAAATTCCGTATCCAGGTTTTGTACACACAAAATCTGCAGCAGCTACCAAGTCCGGATAATGCGAGACTTCGGGAACTAAAATTCCTTTTGTTTGGATTCCAGGAACTCCGTATGCTACAAGTTGGATGGACCCTGGAAGATTTTCAGTTTGAAGTTTGGTTCCTTCAAGGCCGTAAGCACCGAAGGATAAAAGAATATATGTAGTATTTTCATTCCATCCAAACTTTTGTCGGGCTTGCGATTTAGAGAGAGTTGGTTTCCTTCCCACAAGACCGATGTTAGACGATTCTAGGAAAGGTGGCATCGGACAAAAAAATGGTAATACCAAAGCTTCTGTAGCAAACCCGTATTCCACTTGGAGTTGTTCGCTGAGAGTTCCAAAATAAGAATCGTCTTTCGCGTAATTTTGATAAATAAAATCCCAGGTGAAGTTCCCAATAAACATACTTGGGATCCCTGTTTCCAGAGCAATGGTAATGGGAAAAGAAGAACTGTCGGTTAGGATCAATCCGATTTTATGTTTTTTGCAGTATTCAGTTTCTTCTTTTAGGATTTGCGTTTTCTTTTTTTCGAAATCGATGAGCTCTTCTTTTGTAGTTTGTAAATCAATGGAGAGTGAGTTCTTTTGTGAAACTCCCACATCCAGTTTTAAATTCCTTGTCGTAAGTTTTGGATGGGTAAAGTCTAAAAATGAAATTCTTGGACTGACCAAGTGTATTTCTTCAATAAACTCTTCTTTAAGCAGGCGTTTGATAATATTTCCGGAACGACTGATATGCCCAAACCCATGGCCTGAAATATAAAAGTACAGTTTCATTGGTTTCTTTGTCTAATGGATTCATACAATACAATTCCACAAGACATGGCTAAGTTTAATGAATCCGCTTCTCCGAGCATGGGTAAGTGGAGTGTATCATCAGAAAGATTTTTTGCATCCACACTCAATCCATACTGTTCACTTCCAAAAAGAAATACTGATTTTTCTTTCATATTGATGGAAGTATAGAGAGTTTTTCCTTCTGGAGTGACTGCATATCGTTTGTAACCTTTGGATTGGAATTTTGTTAGAACTTCCTGTAAATCTCCAATATAAACGGGTAGAGTAAAAATGGTACCTGTACTTGCCCGCACCACATTCGGATTAAAAAGATCAATCCTTGGATCTGTGACAATCACAAGGCCAACACCCGCACCTTCTGCGGTCCTGAGGATGGTGCCGAGATTTCCCGGTTTTTCCACTCCTTCAATGATAAGGATGGGATTAGTTTCAATGGATTTGATTTTCTCCCAAGGGACAAAAGCATCGGGAGTATCTGCCACTGCGATAAGGCCGTCTGGCCGATCTCTGTAAGAAATTTTTTCAAAAATTTTACGAGGAAGTTCAAAGATAGGGCAACGAACGGACTCGATCAGGGCCTCTTCATTTTCTCCTAAAAAACATTCTGGGGAAATGAAGAGACTTGTGATTTTTACCGGCAAACAAGGAATAGGTGAGTTTGGGTTACTTGTGACCGCTTTTTTGATTTCCCGATACCCTTCGATGAAAAACTTTTTTTCTTCATCGCGGTTTCGTTTTTCTTTGAGTCCCGCAACCCACTTGACCTTGGGATTGGAAAAACTAGTGATGTATTGTCTTCTGTTTTGCATATGGCAGGATTCGAATCTTTACACTTGCCTGGTTTATTTAGAGAAGAAAGTACAAAATCCAGCTGGGTATTTTTTTCCCGATTTTTCTGGAATGAATAATTCGGAAGTCTGATACGTTCCTTTGGTTTTGATTCGTGAAGATAAAATTCTTTCTAAGGTTAAGGGACTAAAACCTTGGCTATGGCAACTGAGGATCACAAATTCTGGTTTGGAGTCGGAGAGTTCCATAAGTGCATCCATCAATTCACTTAAGTTTTCTTCAATTTTCCAAACTTCTCCTTTGGACCCACGACCGAAACTTGGAGGGTCAAGGATGAGCCCTTGGTATTTTTTTCCCCGTTTGATTTCGCGGCGGATGAATTTCATCACATCATCTACAATCCACCTGACTGGTTTGGAATCGAGCCCTGAGAGTTTTGCATTTTCCCGAGCCCAGTCCACCATTCCTTTGGAGGCATCCACATGACAGACACTCATACCAGCATCCAGACAGGCGAGTGTGGACCCGCCGGAATAAGCAAATAGGTTTAAAACTTCGAGGCCTTGTTTCTTTTTTCCAATCTCACGAATGCGGTCCCAATTGGTTACTTGTTCTGGGAAAAGGCCAATATGGCCAAAGGGTGTGAGTTTGATTTTAAAGGTTAAATTGGAAAATTCTATGGTGAAACTTTCTGGGACTTTTTTTTGAAAATTCCAATGCCCCGAACCCGAGTCATTTTTGATGTACTGGGCATGAAGGTCGTTCCAAATTCCCGGTGTCTCTTTTCCATAAGCAGAAGTAGGGGAGGAACGAAGGAGTTTGTATCCGCCAACGATTTCTAATTTGGAGAGGTCACCTGAATCCAGAAGTTCGTAACTTTTTGTCATACCAATTCCAGAAAAATAAAGGTTAGGTCGTCGTCCCAGTCTTTTATTTCTCTTTTGGAAAATGACTCTAAATCTTGGATGAGTTTTATTTTAAAAAGATGATTCGGTATTTCGCGGTTGGCTCTTAAAAATTCGAGAAGTCCCGCTTCTCCATACATAGTTCCATCAGGATGAAAACATTCCAAAACTCCATCACTTAAGATGAGAATTCTATCTTTGGGTTCTACTTGGAAAGTGATTTCTTCCATTTGAATTTCTGGAAACACTCCTATGATTTTTCCTTTGGGATGGACTTTTATAATCTCTCCACTCGAACGTTGTAGGTAAGCACTGGGGTGACCTGCTCTTCCAAAACGCCAAACTTTTGTGGATGTATTGAGATACACATAAGAAGCAGTGACATACTGTGGTGTACAATTTCCGTATAACACACGGTTCATTCCCTCTAGGACTTGTTTGGGCGATGAGATATTATCTTTTTGAGTAGTAAAGGCAACCTTTCCCATCGCAGAAATCAGGGAAGCAGGAATTCCATGACCCGAAACATCACAAAGAACAATTCCCAGTTCATAAGGATTGGGTGAGAAGTATTCGTAAAAATCTCCCCCCACATCTTTCATAGGTTGGATAAAAATTTGAATTTCTAAATTCTTTACATCAGGAATTGTTTTAGGAAGGGACTGCATGAGAATGTCCCTAGAAATTTTTCTTTCTTTTCTAAGGCTTGTGACTTGGGCAAGGGCCCAGTCTTTTTCTTGTCGTAGCAGCTGGATTCTATCTGCCAAAGCAAAGGCAAACAAAGTGATGTCCGCAAGAGAAGCAATGGGAAATAACATTTCTTCTAAAAAGGAATTGGAAGGTAGAATCCCAAACTTGAGTAATCCATATACAAGGCAAGTAATGAGTAATAAAACAAAAGCAATGGCAAAATAATAAAAAGACCTAAGTCGTTTATAAATTCCCCAAATCAATACTCCGAAGATACTAAGGCAAATCAAAACAGATAGCCATGTCACTCCAATAGATGCTTCCGAAATTCCACCTAACAAGGAAATACTTGCGTTGAGTAGAGATAAAAAGCCAAGTACTTGGTAGAACCTAGCCATTTTGGGAACTCGGATTTTAAGTTTTAGAAAATTAGAAGTAAAGAGAACAAAGAAAAAGAGACAAATACTAAAGAAAAAAGGAATTCCGATTCGTTTCCAAAAATAAGAATCGGGAACAAAAAAATAACCCCAGAACCCAAGTAAAGAAAGTTGTCCGAGTCCAAAGAACAATACATACCCAATATAATAAAAGTAATTTCGATCTCTTACAAAAAATGCAATCGCTAGATTGTATAAAATAATGATTCCGAGGCTTCCAAAAAATAATCCATAAATCCATTGGGTGATATAATCTTCTCTTTGGAGGTTTCTTTGGTTTGTAAAAATAAGAGCAAACTGTAATGAAATTTCGGAACGTATCGCAATGAGAATGGTTTCTTTTTCATGTCCAATGCGAAACACAAAATTTCTATGCGGAATTTCTCTCTGAAACACAGGTTGAATATGACCTGATTTAGATACGACAAAAGTGTTGCCGTCGTATTTGTGAAAGAATTCCACGGAATCAATGTTATGTGCTTGGATGAGAAGAAGAGGATATTTGATAGGGTTTGGAAAATCCTTTGGATCTAGTTTTAACCAAAGAGTTCCTTTCAAAAACCCAAAGTTTACAAAATCATCTGTAATTTTGGTGAAATTTCTCGTTTTTAGGACTGTTTCAATCGGAGTAGAAGAACTTGGATCAATCCAATACGTAAACTTGGTTGTGTGGATGATTCGTTCCCCCATATCATTGGGAGATTGCGAAACAATTGGTTTGGTGAAAAAAATAAGGGAGAGTAAAGTTAGAAAAAATGTCTGCGTTGTTTTTTTCAATGGTTGGATTGGGACAAGGGCGATCCACCCCTGTCCTGTTTTCATTTTGCCTTACGCCTGTTTTTTGGCTGCTTCGTAAGAGATCTCTTGTGGGCCAGTGTAAATTTGGCGTGGGCGGCCAATCTTTAAACTTGGATCTTCAATCATCTCTTTCCATTGTGCAATCCAACCAGGAAGTCTTCCCATAGCAAACATGACTGTAAACATATTGGTAGGAATTCCTAACGCGCGGTAGATGATCCCTGAGTAGAAGTCTACGTTTGGATAAAGTTTTCTTTCTACAAAGTAAGGATCGTTGAGAGCTGCTTCTTCCAATTCTTTAGCGATGTCAAGGAGTGGATCTTTGATTCCAAGTTTGTTAAGAACTTTATCACATGCCACTTTGATGATTTTGGCACGAGGGTCAAAGTTTTTGTAAACTCGGTGACCAAATCCATTCAATCGGAAACTGGAATTTTTGTCTTTGGCTTGTTCGACGATTTTTTTCACAGAAAGCCCGCTTTTTTTAATTCCTTCTAACATTTCCAATACTTCTTGGTTAGCACCACCGTGGCGTGGTCCCCAGAGAGCAAGGATCCCTGCAGATATCGCACCATACAAGTTTGCTAGAGAAGATCCCACCAAACGCACAGTAGACGTTGAACAGTTTTGTTCGTGGTCTGCGTGCAGGATGAGAAGTAAGTTCAGTGCAGAAACAATTTCTGGATCGATATGGTAATCTTCTGCCGGAACCGCAAACATCATATTCATAAAGTTAGATGCATAATCTAACTCATTGAGTGGATGGATGATTGGTTGGCCGATGGATTTTTTATATGCGTAAGCTGCGATCGTTGGAAATTTTGCGAGCAAACGAATGATAGAAATTTCTCTATGTTCCTCATTCATTGGATCGTAACTATCTTGGTAGTATGTAGACAAACATCCCATCATACAAGACATGATCGCCATAGGGTGTCCATCTTTTGGGAAACCGTTGAACAGGCGTTTGAGATCCTCGTGGATCATAGTATGTTTTGTGATTGAACTATTCCATTCTTTTAGTTGGGCATCGTTTGGAAGTTTACCGTAGATAAGTAAATATGCCACTTCGGTGAAGGTAGACTTTGCAGCCAAATCTTCGATCGGGATTCCTCGGTAACGAAGGATTCCTTTTTCTCCATCAAGAAAAGTAATTTCACTGGTGCAAGCACCTGTATTTAAATAACCGGAATCAATCGTAACATAACCTGACAATTGGCGGAGTTTAGTAATATCAATTGCCTTCTCGTCTTCACTTCCTACTAAAATCGGAAGTTCGTACTCTTTCCCATCCACTTTCAGAATTGCCTTTTCGGACATATCTTCTCCTGTATATCTCTGTCTATTTCAAAGGATAGACAGGGGAAAGGGTGGGGAAAAGCCATTTTTTACAACTTATGGTATTTTTTCATAATGTCATAGGCGTAAAAATTTGAAACCACGATGCGACAGTAATCTCTCGATTCTTTGTAAGGTAGGTCTTCCAAAAAATGGTTAAAATCACCGGTATAGACTGACTTCTTCCATTTGCGTAAATTCCCCGGTCCGCCGTTATACGCGATCGAAGCCCATTTTAATTCATTTCCATTGGATTTCAAAAGGTAGGCCAGAAATTTTGTCCCCAAACGAATGGAAGTTTCGGGCTCATAGAGAGAATAGGAGGTGATTCCCATTCGCGTTGCCAATTCTTTTCCGGTGGCGGGCATAATTTGCATCAGGCCTCGGGCATTAGATCTGGAAGTTGCTGTTTCTTTAAAGAAGGATTCTTGGCGCATTAATGCATACACCTTATCTTCGGAGATATCATTTTCCTGCGCGTAACGAGAGACAATACTTTGGTGGGGTCTTGGAAAAATTCTCGTGGAGATGGAAGTGGGTAAAAGGATGGGATCATCTGGGATGAGATGTCTTTTTAATAATGACCTTGTGTGAAAAGCGGTATAATATGTGTTATATGTTAGGTCTCCTATCCCCACCAGAATTTCATCTTTTTCTTCCTCGGAAAGATTTTCTCGTTTTACGTGAAAGTTAACAAGACTAAGTCCCAAACTATCCTCACCCACCCGAAAGTATTCTTTGGCGAGATTCAAAAGTTTATGGCCTTGGATTCTTGAGCTCATTCCTCCCAGTTTGTTTCCCAGTTCATAGGAATCTTTCGGATAAGCAAACCCTAAGTTTCTTCCAAGGAGAGCATAAGATTCTTCTGGAATACCTGCGGTATAAGATAAATATTCAAATAAATATTCTTTGTTGTAAGTGGGATTGTCTGGTTTATTTCCTTCTTTGATGATGGATAAAAACTCTTCGCGGATGACTCGTGTATAATAAGATCCAGGGCAAAGGGAATAATACCTTTTTAGTTCTTTTTTTAATTTTTCTATATCCCCACTTTCTTTGAGGGAACGTAAATACCAATACACGAGCCGGCCTTTTACAGGTAAGTTGGGAATTTCGGCAAGGGCTCTTTCAAATTTTGCGAGGGGAGCATAGTTGGATTTTTCTCCTTTGCGATCCACTAGGTATTCAATAAGCCGATCTTGGTAAAAAAGATTAAATGGATATTTTCCTAAGTATAAAACTAAGTTTTCAAAATATAATTCACGATCACCTAATCTATCGTATGTGGCAGAAAGAACTCGGTAATAACCTGCATCTTTTCCAGGAAATGTTTTTAAAAGTTCAATCGCATTCTGAAATTTGTTTTGTTGGTATAAAATATCAGCCAAACTCACAATCCATGAGGAATCCATATCCACAAAGGTTTTGTTTGTCCGTAAAACTCTAAAAAGTTCGTTTGTTTTTCCCGTTTTGGTTAAAACTGTGGTTAGGTGTCTGAAACCTTCATAATAAGCAAGTCTTGTGGAAAAAAGTTCTGGCCTTGTGCGAAACAAAGCTTCTTTGTCATTATTGTTGATCGCTGGCAATAAGAGAGTGAGTTCAGAGGGGGCAAGTTGTAAAATACTCCCCGATCCTTTGTATTTGGACCAGTCTGCGGCAATCATTTGCACAGTAGAGTCCGAAAGTCCATCTCTTTGTAGACAATTTAACCATTCTTCAACGGCTGCTTTTTCATCACCTAATATAAGTTTTGCTTTCCCGTATCTGTATTGTGTATCGCCTGTGAGAAGGTATCGTTTGTGCGATTCTTGGATGGAGTTAATTTTATCTAAAATCTCCTTCCATTGGTTGTTGGCCGCAAGAAGACGAATCAGTTCATCCAGTAACCTACGGCAAATCGGATCTTCTTCTAAATTCAAGCGATTCAAAAATAGGATTCGTTCGGCGGGTGTGAGATAATTTCTTTGTGTAATTTCTGTGTACAACTTCCAATAACTCAGTTTAAAAAGTGTGGTTTGGAAAGGCATCGTTTGTGTTAGGATTTTTTTTACCTCTTCTTCTGACGATTCTGTGACAAAAACTCCACGCACAAGAGAAATCAAATATCGAAATCGTTTCTCCTTGTCACCGTTAGGTGCTTTTTCATGGAACTCAATGAGGCTATATACTTCACTTTCCCGGGAAGGATTTGTATTTCGAAAGTGGTTTTCAATTTGCCCCCACTGGTGGGATTTAATTAAATATTGAAGGTCAGTGTCCGCAAATAGGGATGTTGTGAAAAAGAGAAGAATTCTACTTGCTAACCAAAAATGCCTCATGCATACTTCCTATGATTACGAATTTAGAGAGGGAAGGTTCCTCTCCTTATGAGCTTACAAACAGAATACAAACTGCAATGGCCGGAATATCGGATTGAATTCCACCCAGGGCCTGTTATCCCTAAAAAGGCCAACCTGAATGAACTTTGGCCGACCCTTCGTGCCTTTTTTTCAGGCAATCAGTCTCGTTTTGCAAACTATCTCTTTTATCTATCGACCGATTTTTCTGGGGGGTTCAGCCTTTGTTCCATTTTGGGGGAAAATGAGACCGCAAATCGGTTTCGAGACCCACAACTTTTCACCCCATCTCCTTTTCCGAAGGAATCCTTGGACCAAATTTGGGAACTTTGCCAAAACCGTGATTTTGAGGAGATGGAAAGAGAGGATTGGGAATTCATTGGGTTTGGACTTTTGTATTCTGGTGATGTCCGCGAATTTCGCAATTGGGTTATGAAAACCAAAGAATTCTTTGGTCAAACCGATGACAATCGTCGGTTTTTATATTTACTTGGTTGGGAAAATTCTGAAATCCCATTTGAAAGTTCCGTATTACATATGTTAGTTGAATATGTAAAAGGGAACAGAGAAGTATTGGATTTTAAAACTCTTACCGATGCTGTAACTTTAGATGCCCATTGGCAAATCTCTGGAGTTCTGTTTCATGCGATTGAAACCGGATGGTTTACGGGAGAAGAAACTTTTAGGTTCTGGAAATTTATCATTGGTTTTTATTCTGAGTGGAATGATTGGGAAAAAGGAAAGTTTCGTTCCATTTCTCTTGGAAAAATTCCCGCCTCTTTTGCTTTGCGTTATGCCAAACGATATTTTTCAGATGCGGATTTTGATTTATACAGAGAAGAATTGGAAACAAGTCTTCGCGGTGATTGGACTTACGGTAATGGATTCGGTTATGAACTCACTCACCAAATGGATCCCTTTGTCGAAACAGTGGTAAGATTTCGTAATGAAGGCGAAAGATTTGAAGAAGGATTAAAAAAAGAGCTCATTCTCAAACCCTATTCGTATTTTATCAATTTACAATTGGCTTGTATCTATTTTGTGAAAAAGGAAAACGATAAGTTTTTACAGTTTTATAAAAAAGCAGGTAGGCTTAAATATTTACCTTTAGCTCTTAATTTATATTGGCGTGTTTTGAAACAAAACGGTGATGAAATTTTAGGATCTTCCATAGAACGGTCATTAGTTGCCACTGGTGAATCGATCCACATTCCAGAAGGTTGGACCTAAGATGCCACTAACCCAAGAACAAATTATGGAACTCTCCAAATTGCAGAAAATGCTAAGGAATTTGGAGAAAATTGAAAGAAATGCAAAAAATGATCTGCAAAAAGAGCGGGTGGCCTTCGACATTGAACGTTATAGGCGTAGGATGCAAGAGGTATCTCCAGAAGGAATTCCTGATAATTTAGAGCAGACCATGCGGAATGCAAAAACCAGAGAAGAAAATCCAGAAAACCTCAAACACAAAGTCATATCTCAATATCCTGTGATGAAAGTCTCCCCCAATTCGAATGATAGTGAAATCAATCAAATTGGTACACTTGTGAACATTATGGATTTGGAATATATTCCTATCCTTGGGGATGGTCATATCAAGTTTGATTATTCTCATGCCACAGAAAGGGACTCTGTTCTCAAATATATGGAGAACTTACGTAGAAACATGAAAATTCTTGTGGAAACAATCGAAGAATATGCTGCAGCCGACAAACAAGAGTTTCGTGAACAGCTATCAAGAATGAAAAATAAACAATCCCGAATTTTTATTGCGGAATCTTTTGAAACTTTGGGCAAATTTCGAGATTTCCTCACTGCTGTCAATAAAGACATCAAGGACGGGGTAAACGTAATTATGAACATGGAAGAACCTATCAAATTCAATCCACGGTTTGAAAAGGCAACGGTTTTGGAAGGTCGTTCCATCATGGAAGGGCTTCGCGAATTTCAAGAATTTGCGGAAGAGGCGTGTGATTTGATTCGACTCCCGTCTTTTAGAGGTTAAAAAAACCTTTTCATTCCCGGGGGGAAACGCACACTGTGAAAAATCACATACACGGACTCGTAACAGCATGGCATTAGTCAAAAATCAGACCGAAGTTACCAATTCAACGATTGGTGAGAATTCTTACTTCAACGGTAAATTCTTCATCAATGGTTCCTTAAAAATTGACGGTAAATTCGAGGGAAAATCCCTCCAAGCCGAACACCTCTATATTGGTGTAACCGGAAAGGTCAAAACCAACATCACTGCTGCCAGTGTCATCGTAGAGGGAATTGTTGTCGGAAACGTCACCGCAAGAAACCGTGTGATGCTCCTTCCTACCTCAAAAATTCTCGGAGATATCAAAACTCCTGAGCTGATCATCCAAAACGGGGTGATTTTGGAAGGACGTTGTATGATTTCCAACGACCTCAAACACAGTGCCAAAGACCTAATTGAATTGGAATACTCAAAAGATTCCTTAAGTGTAGAGAAGATTTTTGGGAAACAACCAAACGCAAAAGAATAATTGAAAACCATTCTGATTTCGGAAGGCGATCCAACAAGTATCAACTACGAACTTGTAGTTTCTGCCTTCCCACAATTGTTAGCTTTGGGGAAACAACACCGCATTTATCTAGTGCGCGGGCCCCACAACATCACAGTTCCCTCCCTCCCAAACCTTACAAAACCCAGTGCCGAACCAGGATTTTATTCACTTACTTGGTCAGGTTCTAAAAAAACTCGTTCGTTTGTTCTAGGAAAACCTTCTGCGAACTCTGGAAAAATGGCCTATGATTCGCTACTGGCCGCTATGGATGTACAAAAGGAACTCGGAGCCGATCTCATTACTTTGCCTCTTTCGAAAGAATGGGTACAAAAAGCAGGGATCAAAGGATTTCGGGGCCATACAGAAACCTTGGCTGAGTTTTATAAACGACCTACGTTTATGATGATGAGTGGGGAAAAACTCAATGTCATTCCTTTAACTACGCACGTGCCGTTGAAGGATGTGGTGAAAGAATTAAAAAAGTTTTCTTGGAAGGAATTGGCCAAGGCAATGACGAGTTCTCGCTTTTTAAAGAATCCAAAAATTGCTTATTTGGGTCTTAACCCCCATGCCGGGGAAGGGGGAAAGATTGGGGACGAGGAATCGACCTTACTTGCCATTGGTGCCAAAGTACTCCGAAAAGCAAAGTTCTCCGTCGAGGGACCGCTTTCCGCCGATTCTGCTTTTTTACCAGGTGCTAAGCCGTACGATTTGTATTTGGCTTCCTATCATGACCAAGGACTCATTCCATTTAAATTGCTTGAAGGGAAAAAGGGAGTCAACATAACCTTAGGACTGGATTTTACCCGTGTGTCCCCCGACCACGGAACGGCCTTTGACATTGCAGGTAAGGGCATTAGTGATCCCACAGGACTCATCTCCTGTTTAGAACGACTCACGGAGAATACAAAAACAAAACCATGACACTATTGGAAGTCCTTGCCTTTCCGGTTTTATTTATTTGGTTTGTGGGGCTTCTTCTCACTCTGTTCCGGAGAGATTTAGAATCCCATTGGAAGTTTTTTTTCTTCCTAGTGTTTTGTTTTTATTTGGTCCAATTTTTTCCAGAATTTTGGGAAGGGGTGGCTCGTTGGAAGGAAAATCCCAAAGCAGAGGTTCTCATTTGGATTTCGGCTATGGGAAATTCTATCTATGTATTTTTATTCTTTTTATGGCCCCTGGTTCTCATTCGCATATATTATTCCGCATCCAATAATTTAAGTAAAACCTTGATCCCTGCACTTGCCTATGGGACTGTTTTGTATTGGGTTTTATTTTTTCTTTGGACTATGTATTCCAAAGAGTTCAACGGTTGGCTTCATCAAGTTTTCACAATAAGTAAATAAAAAGGGCATACAATGGCAGTTCCATTTATAGATATCAAACGATTTGAACCAGGATTTTTGGACACCTGGAATGAAAAAGTAAAGTCCATGTCAGTAAACGCACAGTTTATCGGTGGAAACGAAGTGACCGATTTGGAAACAAATCTTGCCACTTGGGCAGAGACAAAGTATGCCATTGGTTGTGCCAATGGTACTGATGCTTTACAATTGGCACTGCGTGCTGTGGGAGTAGGTCGTGGCGACAAAGTGTTGTTACCCGACTCTACTTTCTGGGCGACCTTTGAGGCGGTGGTGAATGTTGGCGGTGATCCTTATACTGTGGATACCAATCCTATTGACTTACAAATGGACTTCCAAGTATTTAAGGAAGCGGTCGAAAAAGTAAAACCAAAAGCAGCTCTTGTGGTCCATTTATACGGCTGGGGAACAGCAAACATTGAAGAACTTCGAAAGTTCTGCAAAGAAAAAAACGTGGCTCTCATTGAAGACGGGGCACAATGTTTTGGAGTCAGACACAATGGAAAGTCCTTATACAAAGACGCTCTTATTTCCACTACATCCTTCTATCCTGCAAAGGTGTTAGGTGCTGCCGGCGATGGTGGTGCTGTATTTACAAACGATGAAGAGTTATCAATTGTCACACGTAGGCTTGTTAATCATGGACGCACTTCGCATTATGAACATGGACTTGTGGGTTGGAACTCAAGACTTGATTCACTGCAAGCTGCCTTTTTAAATTTATCTTTAAAACATCTGCAAGCACGCATTGATTCTCGTAAAAAGTCACAAAACATATACTACAAAGAATTACCAGGTCTTGGAATCGGTGTCATCAAACCTCCTAAAGATTACGAGGAAAATGGATATTGTAACGTGACTTTGGTGGACCCTGAAGTTCGTCCCAAAATCGAGGCTGTTCTCAAGGACAAAGGGATTGGATTTGGAAATATTTATCCAGGTGCCATGTCTGACCAACCAGGCGCCAAACCATACCTCGTCGAAAGATTTGGAAAGGATGGAAATGCACGTAGGATTTCTAAATCCGTTCTTAACTTTCCACTTTTTGCATATATGACAGATTCTGAATTGGATGAAGTGTTTAGTGCGATAAAAGCCTATAACGCAAACAAATAATGGAAAAGTTTAGAGTCGGAGTATTTTTATTCTTTTTACTCATCCTTGCGGTGCTTACTTTTAGTTTGTCTAAAAGTTGGCGCCTCTATGATGATGCGTATGAAGTCACAGTAGAAACTCCCGAGTCTAAGGAAAAAGATAATAGTCCTGAACCTTCGGATCGTTTGGATTTGGAAGATGGGAATGGAAAGATCTATTGGAAACAATACTTTATTTACCCACATGGACTGGTCACTGAGTCAGGTGGGTTTGGTCCTGATGGGATTTTAACTCACGCTCGTAACTTATATTCGATCAATTTGAAAGATGGAAAGGTGCAAAAACTTTTCCCACACGATGTTTACATTTGGGATTTTTTTGTGGGAGAGTTTGAAAAAAAATCTTTATCCAATACAATCGATGATCCCAAAGAAGATGTCTTACAAATCGAGAAAAAACTTTTAATTTTTGCTGTAACAGAAGATAGCAATTTGGATGGAGTTCTCAATTATAAAGACCATAAGTTTGTGTATCTTTATGATCCTGATACCAATCAATTGGATTCTTTATTGCCAACTGGATATCATTTTCGAAAACTTTTATACAATTCTTTGAAAAATCACCTAACGTTGGTTTTGGGAAAAAATCCAGAACCTCAACCTAAAAATCCAAAGAAAAAACTCCCAGAGCCTCCGTTAAAACTCCATCTTTTCGACTACGATGTTGTTTCAAAAAAAGGGGTACTCAGTGGATCTCTTGAAGCTTTTGTAACACAAGAAGCCAACTAAAATTTAGGTTTTTAATTTTTCCCCATCGCTTCCAAATTAAAGATAAACCCGAATTGAAACCCGGCAAGATTAATAGATTCGGAAGAGAAAGCATTCGATTTTAGGATTTTTCGTGAGCCATATACTTCTATGGATAAACCAAATTCAGGTGTGATGAAATAGTTAGTTCCAAAAGTGACACGGCCACCAATCCCTGTCCCTGGATGTGTATCAGTTGGGTAAAATAGATTGTTTTGTTGGCCGTTGCGATATTTGGATTCAAAATTGAGAACACTCAGTTCTAATCCAACAAAGGGATCAAATCTGTTTCTATAGAGAAAGTGGTAGTTGAGTCCCATCCCATAATTTCGATCTCTGTAAATTTTGTGACCTATTGGTACTGCTTCAATGTAAGTGGTGTATCCGTTAGGGTTTTTAGGATCAGCTAAAGCAATTTGGTTTGAACCTTGAGATTTAATGGAGACGACGCTATAAGAAATAAAAAATCCAATATGATCAGTGAGTCCGTATTCCATAGAAACTTTAAGTGTGTCCCCTGCTTGGACTTTGTCTTTGGTAAGTGGGATACCATTTGGGAAAGGAAAGGTCCCAATCATTTTTACGGGAGTAACTCCTAAATTCGCTTGGGCCTGAAGACCATTTTGGTAGTTTTTTTCAGTTTGAATGAGTGATCCTCCTGTGTAATTAGTTTCCCCTTGGAGGTAAGTTAAATAATATCCACCTTGGTAAAAACCAAACACGGGTTCCGGCCTATTAGATTGAGCGAACAAAGAAAAAATTGGCAAACATACTACGAGGAGATAAGTAGAAATTAAATTAGGATATTGGAATGCAAGTTTTCTCATTTCCAAATTTTGAAAGACCAGTTAATGCCTGTCAAATGGAAAAAGGAATAGATGGTAAATGGATTTTTGCGCCTAAGGTGATGGACTCTTCCGTAGTTTTAAACAAAAAAGCCTTGAGATTTCTCCCAAGGCTTTTATTTAAATCACCTGTTGATGTTAGATGCTATTATAACTTAAGATAAAGCATCCTTCACTAGGTCTTCTTGTTCTTTTAAGTGAGTGACTACGTGTCCACAAGCAGGGCTTGGGAACTCGGAACGACCTGCATAATGCAGACGTTTGTTTTCTGGCATCACTGCTTCGATACGATCTCTTACAAAGAACCAAGCTCCTTGGTTTTTTGGTTCTTCCTGTACCCATACAAATTTTTTCAGTTTTCCGTAACTTGTGATCATTTGTTTGATATGGTTTTCTGGGAACGGGTAAAGTTGTTCAATCCGAACGACTGCTACGTTTTCCAATTTTTGCGCATCGATGGCTTTGCGTAAGTCGTAATAAACTTTTCCAGAACAGAAAAGTAACTTCTCTACCTTTTCTGGTTTGGCCACTGGATCAGGAAGGATCTTTCTAAAAGCACCCGTTGTGATATCTTCCAAACTAGAAGCTGCCTCTTTCAAACGAAGGAGAGACTTAGGCGTCATGATGATGAGTGGCTTTCTGAAACTTTGGAGGATCTGACGACGTAGTATATGGAAATACTGAGCAGGTGTGGTTAGGTTTGCCACTTGGATATTATCAAGTGCACAGAGTTGTAAGAACCTCTCTAGCCTTGCCGAAGAGTGTTCAGGACCTTGACCTTCGTATCCATGTGGGAGTAAACAAACAAGACCAGACATCCTTTGCCATTTGATTTCGGAGCTGGAAATGAATTGGTCAAAGATCACCTGTGCGTTGTTAGCAAAGTCACCAAACTGTGCTTCCCACATCACAAGACTACTTGGATCAGCGAGAGAATACCCATATTCAAATCCAAGACAAGAATATTCAGAAAGAGAGGAGTTAACGATCTCTATCTTTGCTTGTTTCTCACTGATATGATTGAGCAGGGTAAGTTTTTTCCCATTAACGATGTCGGAAAGAGTGGCATGTCTATGAGAGAAAGTTCCCCTTTGTGCATCTTGTCCCCCAAGTCGGATGGGAAATCCATTTTCCAAAATGGAACCAAAGGAAAGTGCTTCAGCAAAGCCCCAGTCAATTGGAAGTTCCCCAGCACCCATTTTTTTACGATCCTCTAAAACTTTAATGTGTTTTGGGTTCGCATTAAATCCTTGTGGTAGGGTGGTCACTGCTTTCACAATTCCACCTAACTGTTGTTGGAGAAGTTCGGTATGTACATCAGAATCCAAAGGTTCTTTCGTGTATCTTGACCAAACTCCACCAAGGGTATCGACTGTAATGCGAGTGTCTTTTTCTTTGGCTTGTTGGAAGGAAGTTTCTAAACCTTGTTGGATTCCGTCTTTAATGAACTGGATTTCTTCTTGTGTGATATCGCCACGTTTTAATAACTTCTCTTCATAAATGGAGATTGTTTTTGGATGTTTTTTGATGATATCATACATCTGAGGTTGTGTGAAAGTTGGTTCGTCTGTTTCGTTGTGACCAAGCCTTCTGTAACAAATCAAATCGATGATCACATCTTTTTTAAATTTTTGACGATATTCTAACGCAAGTTTTGTGACTCGGTAAGTAGCTTCTGGGTCATCTCCATTTACATGGAAAATGGGAACTTGGAAACCTTTGGCAAGGTCTGTAGCGTAAAGTGTAGATCTAGATTCACTTGGGAGAGTGGTGAATCCAATTTGGTTATTGATGACAATGTGGAAAGTTCCACCCACTGTATAACCATCTAAGTTCATCATGTTGAGAGTTTCTGCCACTACCCCTTGACCCGCAAACGCTGCATCCCCGTGGATGGCCACTGGCATAAATTTAGAACGGTCTGTATCCTTTGCCATTTCTTGGCGAGCCCGAACCGATCCAAAAATCACTGGGTCTACGGCTTCTAAGTGAGAAGGGTTGAAAGCAAGGGAGAGTTTGACTTCTTTCCCGTAATGAGTCATGACATGGTTGGAATAACCAAGATGGTATTTTACGTCCGCATAACCAAGTTGGCCTGGGTTTAGTTTTTCTTCGAACTCAGCAAAGATAAGACCAGCTGGTTTACGGATGATATTCACAAGCACATTGAGTCGTCCTCTATGTGCCATCCCGATCACAAGGGCATCCATTTTATGACCCCCCGCTTCTTCCACAAGGGTATCGAGCATAGGGATCATGGTTTCCCCACCTTCGAGTGAAAATCGTTTTTTCCCTACGAATTTTTTGGCGAGGAAATTTTCAAAACTATCCGCTTGGTATAGTTTTTCAAACAAACGTAAGGCGGTCTTTTTGCTGATGGGCTCGTTGTTGGCAAGAGGTTCCATTCGGTTTTGTAACCACTCACGTTCCTCATCATTAACAAGGTAGTAGTGTTCACAACCGATCGAACCACAATAGGTTTTTTCAAACCAATCGATGACGTCTTTTAGTTTTGCTTTCCCAAGGTTGGCAATTCCAGAATCCACTTCTGTTTCTAAGTCACTTTGTTTGAGTGCTCCGATTTTGAGATCGATGAATTCGCGGTTGGGTTTGTTGATCCCTAGTGGATCGAGGTTTGCAGCTAAGTGACCTTGCCTTCTATAAGCATTGAGAAGGTTGATGATCCCGAAGTCGCTGAGTGAAGAATCTTTTCTGTGTTCGGTGGATGCATAATTTACATATCCATTTCCACCAAATCCACTTCCATTGGACCCGTTACCGGAAACGGATGATCTTTCTAATTCACCAAAAAAGTCGATCCAGTCTTTTGATAAACTCTGCGGATCTTCTTTGAATTGTTTGTAATACTCTTCCAATAATACGACGTTATCGCCGTATAAACTCATCATCTGGTCGGTTGTCATATTCTCTCCCTAAAACAACAAAACAACAGTTAAATTACGAATGGATGGACCATTTCGCATCAGCATCCATCGCCGCTTCCCGAAGTACTTCAGAAAGAGTAGGATGGGCATGTGTAGAACGAGCAATGTCTTCTGCACTCGCACCAAATTCAAAAGCAATCGCCGCTTCTGCGATCATATCCGAGGCCCTGGGACCTACGATATAAATGCCTAGGAGTTTGTCCGTTTTTTTGTCGGCAATGACTTTGACTTGTCCATCCGTTTCATTCATGGCTTTGGCACGAGCATTGGGTTTGAACATGTACTTACCCACTTTGTATTCGATTCCTTTGGCTTTGAGCTCTTCTTCGCCCTGTCCCACCCAAGCCACTTCTGGCCAAGTGTAAACGATCCAAGGAATGGCTTTGTAATTCACATGGCCATACTTACCACAAATGAGTTCAGCAACGGCAATCCCTTCGTCTTCTGCTTTGTGAGCAAGCATAGGGCCGTCCACTACATCACCTATGGCATAAATATTAGGAATATTGGTTTGGAATTTGTTCAGTTCAACTTTGACACGACCTCGGTCTGTCATCTCGACACCAATTTCTTTGGCACCAAGTCCGTCTGTGTTCGGACGGCGACCAATGGAAACAAGAACCTTGTCTCCTTCGAGAATGGATTTTTTGCCGTCTTTGCCTTCGATTTCCACTTCTACTTTTTTTCCTTTGACCTTGGCGCCATGCACTTTGGTTTCAAAGAGAAAATTGATTCCTTGCTGAGTTAAAAGTCTTTCGGCAAGGGAAGCCATCGCTTGGTCAGCGGTCCCGAAAAGTCGTGGCATGAGTTCCACCACAGTCACTTTGGCACCGAGTCGTAACCAAACAGAGCCGAGTTCGAGTCCAATGACCCCTGCACCTACAATGATTAAGTGTTCGGGAACGGAATCAAAACCAATGGCATGATCCGAGGTAACAATGTTTTTTCCATCCACAGGAAGGGGAGGGATTTCGATCGGTGTCGATCCAGTGGCGATGATGATATTCGTTCCACTAATGGACTCTTTTTTTCCATCTTCACTTGTGATAGAAATTTCTGTTTTAGAAACAAAACTGGCGTGACCCAAGTAACGAGTGATTTTGTTTTTTTTCATCAGGTAATCTACACCTGAGGTCACTTCACTCACCACTTTGTCTTTACGAGCCATCATTTTAGCAATGTCGATTTTGACATCTTTGACAGTAATTCCATGATCGGCTAATTTGTGTTTGGTTTTGTGAAATTCTTCGGAAGAATCGAGAAGGGCTTTGGAAGGGATACAACCTACGTTGAGACAAGTCCCCCCGAGAGTTTTTCTTTTTTCAATGATGGCGACTTTTTTCCCGAGTTGGGCTGCACGAACCGCAGCCACATACCCACCAGGACCTGCACCAATGACAACGATATCATATTGTTCCATATTTGTGCCTATACCTCAAAGAGGAGTCTTGTTGGGTCCTCTACCATTTCTTTAATCTTCACAAGAAACTGAACTGCTTCCTTTCCATCCACGATTCTGTGGTCATAAGAAAGAGCCAGATACATCATTGGGCGGATGACAATTTGATCATTCACAACTACCGCGCGTTTGACGATGTTATGCATCCCGAGAATTCCCGATTGTGGAGGATTTAGGATTGGTGTCGACATCATCGATCCATACACACCCCCATTGGAGATGGAGAAAGTTCCCCCTTCCATATCTTCCAAAGAGATTTTACCGTCTTTCACTTTGCCAGCAAGCCTTGCGATCTCTTGTTCGATTTGGGCAAAACTGAGAAGGTCGGCGTTACGGACAATTGGAACCACAAGTCCTTTCGGTCCACCCACGGCCACTCCAATGTCGTAGTAGTTTTTATAGACAATGTCTGTTCCGCGAATCTCTGCGTTGATGGCAGGATATGCTTTTAATGCTGCCACGGCTGCTTTGGTAAAAAGAGACATGAACCCAAGACCCACACCATGTGTTTCTTTGAACTTGTCTTTGTATTTATTGCGAAGATCCATAATCGGAGACATATCCACTTCGTTAAACGTAGTGAGGATGGCCGCTGTATGTTGTGCATTGACAAGCCTACTTGCAATCGTTTGGCGCAGTTTTGTCATTGGCACTACTGTTTCTCTTGGACCAGCGTTTGCCGAAACAACTACCGCTCTTGGAATCTCAGGACTTGCCGCTGCCTTAGGAGCAGAGGAGCTTGCGCCACCTTTTTCCATAAAAAGAATTACATCTTCTTTTGTGATTTGTCCGTTGCGACCGGTTCCAGTGATTTTGGAAACATCTAACTTATTTTCTTCGATGAGTTTACGCGCCGCTGGAGGAAGTTCTTCGTTCACTTTGCCCGTGTTAGGTTGGGCACTTGGTGTTTCTGCTTTCGGAGCCGGGGCAGAAGCACTAGCAGGAGCCGAAGCAACAGCGCCTTCTTCGATGGTCCCCATAATATCACGCACATGAACCACATCCCCCACCTTTTTGGTGATGGATTTTAAAACCCCAGAAGTGGGAGCAGGAATCTCTAATGAGACTTTGTCTGTTTCTAAAATAGCGAGCACTTCGTCTACTTTTACGGCATCGCCTTCTTTTTTGGTCCAAGCACTGATGGTCGCTTCGGTTACGGATTCCCCCATCTCGGGGACTTTGATTTCTATTGCCATGAAATGTTCCTTAGCAGGTTTTTAGAGAAAAATAGCGTTTTTGAGGAGTGAGATCCCATTTGAATCTAAGACTACCGTAACTTAGTTAAAGGTAAAAACGCAAGCGGAAAAAACGAAAAGACCTTGAGTTTCAGTTTGGTCACCATTGTGTAGCAGGTATGATCCGAACGTTTCAAGGCATTACACCTTCTCTCCACCCTACGGCCTGGGTGGCACCTTCCGCTGATGTACTGGGAAAGGTAAGTATTGGGGAAGAGTCCTCGATTTGGTTCCAATGTGTGTTAAGAGGTGACGTAAATACCATCACCATTGGCAAACATGTGAACATCCAAGACATGACTCTCGTACATGTGGCAAGAGATTTGTATCCTGTGACCATCGGGGATTATGTATCCATCGGCCACCATGCGACCATCCACGGTTGTGTTTTAAAAGACCATAGTTTTGTCGGGATGGGAGCCATGCTTATGGATGATGTGGAGATTGGAGAATGGTCCTTTGTGGGGGCAGGATCCCTGGTTCCTCCAGGGAAAAAAATCCCACCAGGTGTACTCGTCATGGGTAGCCCCGCCAAAATCATCCGAGACATCACTGACAAGGACCGCGAGATCATCACCCGCACGGCAAACAACTATGTGAAGTATAAAGAAAACTACCGGGCGGAAGGAATTGGGGGCACCTCCCTTTCCTAACGGAAAGGGACCGGGTGATCCGCTCCAATCTTATCGCATCCTGCGATAAGGATTTCCGCTACTCCCCCTTGTGCGGGGAGGGATTGTTTTTCGAATCACTAGAACCATTCTAGGTTTCCCTTCTCTGTTGACTAAATCCCTTGACCGAAATTAGAAAGTTTCATTTTTAAAAGAAGAGGGTTCAGTTTGTACACACTCATTCGTTTTGAAAATGTAGAATTAGCACATATCCAAGTAGAGAAGGGCGGAGTAAAATCATTTCCCTGCGGTTTTGATTCATCCAAACATATAATGGAAAAATCATCCCAAAGATTAGATTTAAAAAAAATCCGAGTGGCTGTGGCCAAATCAGCCAATGCTGATTCCGATATTTGTGGCACTTGTGTGGGTGCCTTGTATTCAAATTGACCAAAATTCTGTTTAGGTGTTAGTCAGTCAGTTCCTTACTGGAGTACCTTCACCTAAAAAAGAAATAACTTCGCCCTATGGATGAATTTCTATATGACGAAGTTAATCACTTTCGTTTATTCTAATATAAACTGAACCTTCCTGTTTGGCTTTACATAATTTGCGATTAAAGAATCCTCACGGAATTCGTATTTACAATATTTTTCGAAGTTTTTATTGCAGGTCACCTTTCCATCAATTAATACATTGTTAGAGAAAGTCCCTTCTTTTTTTAATTGGTAGGAGAAAACGGTTTCGAGATAATATGTTTTCTCAATCTGTGTTATGCCTTTCCCATCATATTGTGTATTTTTAAAATTTCCTTGGTGCATTCGGAACGTAAATCCATCAGTAAAATAACTAGTTCCAGATCCTGTGTCACAGGCTCCAACACATAAATTTCCTTTGATCCAGTTCCCGTTAATGACCGTGTGGTTGGGTAACTTGATGGAACCTGGACCATCTTGTATCTCGTCATTCAAAAAGGTACCAGTAACTTTATAGCCATTTGGATAAAAAATAGTGGCCTTACCCATAAGCCTAGTATCACCATTTTTGTTTTCCCCCCAAATTCCTTCAAAAATTGTCCCAGGAGGCACTCCACGGGATTCCTCTTTTACGCAAGCGTCACCAGCATGAATTTGTTTTCCGAAGCCGTTAGGTTTACTGTTTTTAACCTCTCCTTCGTAAACATCGCATTCTTTGGATTTAAGTTTGGCAATTCCAGAGGAACATGCTTTGTCATCACACATCCAATAAGAATGACAGGAAAAGAGAAAAAACATTGTAGATAAAATTAAAAAATATTTAACCATTTGGAGTAAATCAATAGGATTAAAAAATTTTTGCAACGATTTTTCACATAACATATTGTAATCGGTAGGTAGCCTTCCGTTTGCAAAAAATTTAAGGTCATTGTTAGCTTGCCATTTGATTACCTTTCAAAAATACAGAGTGAATTAATTTTTTATAACAAAGGGTTTTTTGCAAATACTTGTGCATAGTGTTCGGATTCATTTTATTTACTTTCGTAGTTTTCCCAGGCCATGATTGACAAATATCAAGAAGGCATACCCTTAAAAAAAGAACAACGGAGTTGATTCTCTTTCTTATCCAAATAACTTTCGACATGTTAGTTGGGGGAAACCGAATTGAAAAACGTAAATGTAAATTTAGTAGAAAATGTTCTTAACGAATCCGATGTCATTATCTCTCGCACCGATACGAAAGGTTTGATAACCTATGTATCTCCTGACTTTGCAAGAATTTCCGAATATTCAGTAGAGGAGATGATTGGAAAACCACATAACATAGTAAGGCATCCTGATATGCCAAAACTTGTATTTGAAGAAATGTGGGATTTTATTAAAGTAGGACTACCTTGGACCGGAGCTGTAAAAAACAGGGCAAAATCTGGAAATTATTATTGGGTAGATGCAACGATCACACCTATTTTAAACGAAAGAAGGCAAGTGATTGGTTATGTATCTGTCCGCAAAAAATTAGCTGAGGAAAAGAAAGAATACTTTGAAAAGTTATACAAAAAATTAGGACAAAAGTCTTCGTTACTAAGGAAAAAAAAGAAAATTTCAAAAAATATTCGTTCTGTTAAATTCCATGAATTGTTGTTTGTTTTGCTTAGTTCTCTTCCTTTCCTCAGTCTTCTTTTTTTGCAAATGCACGAAAAACCTCTGTTTTGTGGATCTTTGCTTATGATCCAGACGGTCATCGCTTCCTCTTTTATTTTTGTCCTCGCACAAAAAAACAGAAAATTGCAAAAAGCAACTGAATCTGTTATTTCTGTTTCTTCCGGAAGATTCCAATACCCTGATCACTTTCATAATGATAGTAGTGATGAAGTAAAAATCATGTTACTATCAATGAAAAGTATGAGTATCAATCTTTGGGGAATCGTTTCACAAATTCAAAAAGCAACGGATGCCTCCATTCGTATTTCCAAAGAACTAGCAGACCTTACCAATCATTTTTTTAGTTCTACCCATTCAATGGCATCTGGAAGCGAAGAAGCTGCTGCCTGTATGGAGGAATTAACTTCCGCGCTAGATAATATCAAACAAATTACCGCAAGTCATTCTGTCATCATGTCAGATATGAAAGATTATATGAATGCAGTGAATCAAAATTTGAAAGGAACTCAAAATGCACTCAAAGGTTTGGACGACTTATCCACAAGATCAACACAAAAAGCCGATGCAGGAAAACAAAAAATTTCAGAATCTTTAGAGGGAATGGAAAACATCAAACAAGTCTCCAGTAAAATTTTGAATATAGTTTCCATCATTTCAGAAATTGCTGATCGTACCAACTTGCTTTCGTTAAATGCCTCAATTGAAGCTGCGAGGGCTGGACATTTTGGAGCAGGTTTTGCAATCGTTGCAAAAGAGATGATGGGTTTAAATGAACAAATTGCAGTTTCCGTGGAAGAAATAAAAAATTATATTGATGAAACTTTATCAGTCATCAAAGAAACATCAGTAAAAGTGAATGAAGCGTCAATGGAAGTTTTTTCTGTAGCCGACTTGTTTAGTGAAATGAAATCGATTCTTAAAAAAGTGGCAGCTTCTTTGTATCATGATTTACAAGAGTCAACTAGAGTGAAACTGAAGTTGGACTCGGTAGAAGACCAAGTAAAACAAATTGACCAATCCGTACTAGAAGCCAATTTAGCTTCGAAACAAATTTCGGATATCCTACTTGGCCTTTCGGAACAGGCCCAGGTGATTGCTTATAAATCGGAAACATTACAGGAAAAAAGTTCTCTAGTGGTTACGGAACCAAAAAAGATTATGGAATTAGTAGAACATTACCACACCGGTGAAACTGAAGTATTAGAAGTTACTTCCTAAAAGAAAAAAGTAAGACCACCGAATCGGTAAAAATTAAAATCAAGTTGTGGGTCTGTATTTTTAAATGCGATCCACAAGTAAAATGGTTACGTCATCAGCAAAATCATTGAAACCTACATGGTCTTTGGCTGCTTGGATTAAATGATCTGCTGCATTTTGGGTGTTTAAAGATTTTGAATTAAGAATTGCCTTTTGGAATAATTCTTCATCATAACGTTTGTTATGGTCTTTTGACATGTGTTCGGTGATTCCGTCAGTGTACATAACAAGACGGTTTCCTGGTAAAAAAGGAAAGGTTTTTTCCTCATAAAACAAATCGGGGATAAGACCCAATATTTTTCCTTTAACGTCTAACTGTGTTATCGGTGAGTCCTTTTTGTCCAATAAAAATGGTGCGTGGTGGCCCGCATTGGCACAAAGGATTGTGTTATTTTTTAAATCAATGATCCCATAATATGCAGTGAGAAAGTTACCTGCTAATTTTCCATATAACATGTGATTTAGGGTGGTTAAAAACAAAGAAGGACTAAGTTTGATATCTTGTTCAAAGTTTTTTAAAACCATGTGTGCCATTGCCGCAAGGACAGCAGCAGAAAGTCCATGACCTGAAATATCGGCAATCAATATGGAATACTTTGAATCCTCCAATTCGGTTACGTCATAAAAATCACCGCCAACTTGTTCCAAAGGAATATGAGATACACCATACGTTAGTTTGTTGGAGCTAGGGAGGCTGGACGGCATAATTTTTTTCATTATGTTTTTGGCACGGTTTAGTTCTTTTCCTGTGTCTACGATTTGGTGGAAAAGTTGCGCATTTTTAATTGTACTACTGAGTCTTGAAGCAATATTCGTTAGTAAATCTAAATCAGAATGTTGGAAGGCATAGCCTGAAAGTTTGTTGTTGATACTGATGACACCAAGAAGTTCATCCTGAAAAATAAGTGGTGCTGAGATCAAAGATTTGGATTCAAATTTATAAGGAGAAAGTTTATTATATCTCGGATCTAAATCAAGATTGTGGATGAGTAAACTTTCTTTTTTTTCTGCTACCCAACCTGAAACACCAGTTCCAAAAGGAACCTTAATTTGATCATAGGCATCTTCTGGAATTCCTTTGGCAGAAAGGATACTTAATTCCTTTTTTTCTGCATTGGCTAGGTAAATGGTTCCAGAGGTGGCTCCTAAATATTCTAAAACTCGGTTCAAAATCCATTTGCCAAGTTCATTTAAACTTTTTTCGGAGACTGATAATCTTTCAAATTCGTTTAACAAAGATAATTCGAGAATACGTTTGTCTAAACTATCTCTTGTATTGGCATTTTGGATGGCAGTGGCAGCCACTTCGGACAAGGAAATCAAATATTCCAAATCGGATGAATCAAATAAACGATTGTTCGTTTTATTAATTACCTCGAGAGTCCCAATCAGTCTTTCCTCAACAAAAAGTGGAACACAAATTAGAGATTTTGTTTTAAATCCTGTGCGTTTGTCCATACTCGCATTGAATCTTGGATCTTTGTAAGCATCTTCTAACGCGATGGGCTTTTTTTCTTTGGCCACCATCCCCACGATACCTTCACCTAACTCTAGCCTGGCGTATTGTTGGATGATTTCCCCTTTTTCTCCTAAAGCTACTTCACAATATAGAAATTCTTCATCTTCTAAAAGGAAGAGAGAACTTGCCTCTGCCTCTAGTAGATCTTTAGAATATAACATAATTAGTGGGAGTAGTTGGTGCAAATCAAGGTTTGCATTCAAAATGGATGAGATATGGAGTAGGCTACGAAACTTACTTAGGCTAGTGAGTGGATCTAAAGTCATGGGGCACCAAACCATTATTTCACCTTGTTTCGAATCCGTCGATTTAGAATTTCCCTCTGAACTAAATCGGAAACTTAGAAACTTACTAAAAAAATACTTCTCTATTTTTAGATTTTGTGAATTGTTTAACGTTTGCCCTCGATTTCATTGATTTGCGTCAATGACGATTTTGTTTAGGTGATTTAATATAAAAAGAAAGGATACGGAAATGCAAAGAAAACGACCAAAGCAACAGACCATAAAAGTTTACTTGTTCTTTATTGTCATAATTAGTTTATTCACAGTTTGTTCGGGACCAAAAACAGAAGAGGCAAAACTCACTTATGCCCCAGAGGTTCCCCCACATATCGATAGAACGAGTGAGGCCAAAGTCATTGTCAATATGGAGACAGTGGAGGTGGTGGGTAGGCTTGCCGACGGAGTGGAATATACTTTTTGGACTTTTGGAGGATCGGTTCCAGGCCCCATGATCCGAGTGAGAGAAGGGGATGAGGTAGAATTTCATCTAAAAAACCATCCCACAAGCAAAATGCCACATAACATCGATTTACATGCGGTCACAGGACCAGGCGGAGGGGCTGCGGCCTCGCTTACTATCCCAGGACATGCTTCCAAATTTTCATTTAAGGCACTAAACCCTGGATTGTATATTTATCACTGTGCCACTTCACCAGTGGGAATGCACATTGCGAACGGAATGTACGGACTTATTTTTGTTCAACCTAAAAACGACCTACCGAAAGTGGACAAAGAATACTATGTAGTGCAAAGTGAATTTTATACAAAAGGAAAAAATGGTGAACCTGGCCTGCAACCATTTAGTATGGAAAAAGCAATTACTGAAATTCCCGATTACGTTGTATTTAATGGATCTGTGGGTTCCCTTGTGGAAGACAGAGCCATCACCGCTAAAGTCGGAGAAACGGTTAGGTTGTTTGTTGGAAATGGTGGGCCAAATTTAGTTTCCTCTTTCCATGTGATTGGTGAAATTTTTGACAATGTGTATACAGAAGGAGGAGCTCTTCCTAACCAAAAAAATGTACAAACTACACTCATTCCTGCGGGAGGTTCTGCCATTGTGGATTTTAAAGTAGATGTTCCAGGTACTCTGATTCTTGTGGATCATTCTATTTTCAGAACGTTTAACAAAGGTTCGCTTGGAATGTTAAAAGTGGAAGGCGAACCAAATGCTACTGTTTATTCTGGAAAACAAGATGATACGGTTTACCTTCCGGAAGGTCCAGCCATTCAAAGAATGGTTACCGAAGTCAAACCTAAAGTATCAGCAAGTACTCCGAAAGAAATTTTGGCAAATGGAGAAAGAGTTTATAAATCAGTTTGTGCTGCTTGTCACATGAAAGAAGGACAAGGTGTGGTTGGTGTGTTTCCTCCATTGGCAAAGTCTGATTATCTAAACGCGGACAAAGCCCGTGCCATTCAAATCCTAAAAAAAGGTCTGAGTGGTCCTATTACTGTGAATGGACAAAAATATAATAACGTAATGCCTCATTTAGAACTAACCAATGAAGAGATTGCCAGTGTCCTAAGTTATGTTTATAACCAATGGGGAAATAAAGGGATTATGGTTTCCGAAGCAGAGGTAAGATAAGTTTAGATTTTGGTTTGATGATGAATCCTTTTCTTTTTATATGTTTTTTTCTTTCCTTTTCCCTTTCTGCAGAGATGGTAAAAATCCCTGCGGGGAATTGGAGGCCATTTTTAAAAGAAACAAACTTTAAGTTAGGTGAAACGATTAAAGTCAAAAGTTTTTACTTGGATGAGTATCCAGTCACTCAAAAAGATTATTTTGAATTTATAGAAGCTAACCTTCAGTGGAAAAAAGGAAAAGTATCTTCGTTATTTGCAGATGGTGGTTATTTAGGTGATTGGAAGGGCAAAAGTCCTGACAGTCGTACTGCCAATTCCCCTGTAACCTATGTTTCCTGGTTTAGTGCAAATGCCTATTGCCAATGGAAAGGGAAACGTTTGCCTTTGGAATCGGAATGGGAATATGTAGCTAGTTTTCCACCACCAGGGAAAAATAAAAAAGATATGGAATCTATCATTCTTGGTTGGTATGGAGAACAAAAACCAGAGTTTCTTCCTTCTGTAGGCAAATACAAAAATAGACTTGGTATTTACGACCAACATGGCATGATTTGGGAGTGGGTTTTTGATTTTAATAATACTTCTGTAACGGGAGATTCAAGACAAGATAGCGATTTAGAAAGTAGTCTTTTTTGCGGAGGAGGATCTTTGAAAGCCAATGATTTTTCCAATTATGCATCTTACATGCGTTATGGATATCGAGCTGGTTTAAAAGGTTGGTATACTGCAAAGTATTTAGGTTTTCGATGTGCTTCCAATGTTAACATTAAGGATAATCCAATATGAAATTTCAATCTACGATAATACTAGTGATTTTATTTATCACTTTCGGATTCAGTTTGGGCTGTGATGATCAGAATTCTGGCCCACATCACCATCATGGAGACAATCATGTTTTGGCTGCCAGTGATGCCGCCCAAGGAAGTTTATTTGATTTGGGTTCAAAGTGGACCACCGAAACCAACCAAACCATCACTTTGAAGGAGTTTAAGGGTTCTCTTTTTATCATCAGTATGTTTTATGCCACTTGCCAATCCATTTGCCCAAGACTTGTGGCAGATATGGAACAACTTTCGAAAAAAATCGCTGAAAAAACAGGAAAGGAACCTCGTATGGTTCTTGTTAGTTTTGATTCTGAAAAAGACAATCCAGCCGTACTTAATGCTTATAAAAAGAAAATGAACTTAAAAGAAAATTGGACTCTTTTATCTGGCAAGGAAGAAGACATTCGTATGTTGTCAGTGGTACTTGGAATCAATTATAAAAAGATTTCGAACGGAGAGTTTAACCATTCAGCCGTTTACAGTTTAGTTTCTAAAGAAGGAATCGTTGTATCTCGGATAGAGGGGATAGGTTCCAATACTGAGGCATTGATTGTCCAATATCAAAACTTAAAATAATATAGTTTGAGAGTGGCTTTCCCATTCTCAAACCAATTTCATATTCATTAATAGTTGCTTTCCTGCCGATTATTTTTTTTGATTACCTTAAATTCTTTTTTAAGGTAATCCTATTTGGTCTCTTTCATTTCTGATCGCTACATGCAATGTTATATCATTCTATTTTTATTTATTTCCATTCTTGGTTGCAAAAAGGAATCAGACGATAAAAAAGATTTTCTAAATTTATTGACACTTGGGTTGTATGCACGTTCCTGCGCTGGACAAAATGCCTTCCCTTCCAGTGGAACTGTGGGTTCTTTGACTCGGTTACAAATTCGTCCATCGCAAACTTCTTCGGGAATTTCAAATTACGATCAACCCCATTATGTTTTTCCTCCTCAATCGGGAGTGACTAATAAAAATATCCTTTCTGTATTCTATCCAGGAACTGGGTCAAGCCCCTGTGAGGTGAATACTTTTTTACAACATGGGGCTACACGTGGTTATCATGTAGTGGGTTTGAGTTATCCGAATGGAGAAGCAGTGAATACTGTTTGTAACCAAGGGGCAGCAAAATCCGAAACAAACTGTTTTGAAAATTTGAGAAAGGAAGTCCTTACGGGAGTCGATCTTTCTCCCTATGTTTCGGTAGACATTTCTAATTCTATAGAAGGTCGATTACTGAGTCTCATTCAGTATTTAATACGTGTTAGACCTAGCGAAGGTTGGGATCAGTTTCTTACTGGTAATCAAATCAATTGGTCTCTTGTATACGTAGGTGGGCATTCACAGGGTAGTGGTCATGCGGCTTTACAGGGAAAAAATCGAACGTTAGGTCGGGTCTCAATTTATAGCGGGGTATCTGACTATAGTTTGCAGAATTCTACTCTTCCCAGTTGGATGGGTGGAACTCAAAATACCCCAGGAACCTCCTATTATGGACTCATCCACGAAAACGATTCCATCGCAAATTTTAGCGGGAATTCTAACCAGGTAACCAATGCTTGGTTAAATCAATTTTCGATGACAGGGCCTATTACCAATACAAACGTTGGATTCCCATTTAATAATAGCCATAGTTTGGTAACAAGTGTTTGTAACGGAATGGGTGCCTTTGGTCTTCACATTTGTCCTATGACTAGTGGGTTCCAATCCATTTGGAATTACATTAGTTTCCCTTAACTAACTGCATTCAAAAATTAAAATGGTGGGAGTCTTTTGAAGATCCATTCAGGTATCATTCGTATTACCATCATGATAAAACGCCAAGGCCAACGGATATAAACCAAATCTTTTTTAGAAAGTCCAGCATTTACGATAAGCTCTGCGGCCACTTGCGGTTGTAAGGTGAGCCAAGGAATCAGATTGTGACCTTCTGACATTTTTGTATATACAGGCCCCAGTTGGATGGTTGTGACATGGACTCCTTTTGAAAATAAAAGGGATCTTAGGCCAGAAAGATAAGTGGTTAAACCAGCCTTTGCACTTCCATAAATATAATTCATTTGCCTACCACGATCCCCTGCGACAGAACTAATGGCCACAATTGTACCATCGTTTCTTTTTTCCATATCCAAAGAGATAATGTTGATAAGCGAAACTACTGCAGAGTAGTTGACTTGGATGGTTCCTAAGAGTTCGTTTTGGTTTTCTCTTGCTTTGGTTTGGTCTTCATAGTATCCAACAACGAAAAAAACTATATCTGGTTTTTGGGAAAGTTCGTGATAAAACTTTTGGTGTAATGAAAATTTGGTAACGTCCCATTCAAATATTTCTACTGAATTCGGGTAATTTGACTGGATTTTCGATTTTAGTTCAGCTAATCTTTGTTTGTTTCTTCCTGTTAAAGAAAGGGAATACCCACGTTTTGCTAGAGATTCTGCGATATAGGTTCCAATGTCGGAAGTTGCCCCAACTACAAGTGCATTTTTCATTTTAAAGGATCCATAGGAAATGGATTTAATCGTTTTTAGTTATGATCTTTTTGTCACTGAAAATTCCACCATCCATCCACACTTCCTGAACCTTGGAAGGAAAAACTTTCGCCAATTTTGGGAACTTGTAAATTGAGTTTCAAAGTTTGGGATGCTACAAGAACTCGTTTGATTGGGTCGTTCCAAGGATGGAGCGATAAAATGAATTTACCCCAATGGACAGGAACAAAGGATTTGGCCCCAATCTGCGTTGCCGCAAGAGCCGTTTCTTCGGGACGCATATGTATGAAAGGCCAATCATCCCCGTATTGTCCACATTCTAAAAATGCCAAATCAAACGGACCATAGTTTTTGCCAATGGTTTCAAAAATGGATCCGTAACCTGAGTCTCCACCTATAAATACTTTATATTCTCCTATTTTTAAAACATAGGAACACCATAAACTTTTGTTTCTCAGTACACTTCGTCCAGAAAAATGTCTAGTTGGTGTGGCGGTTATCTTTAGTCCTGTAGTAATTTCCCTAGATTCAAACCAATCTAATTCAATTATTTTTTCTAATGGTACACCCCAGGATAACAAATGGGCAGACACTCCTAATGGGACGATGATCTTCTTTGTTCTTTGATATAATTTTATAATGGTTTCATAATCTAAGTGATCATAATGATCATGGGTGATGATCAGTATGTCCAAATCTGGCATGTCTTCCGGCAAATAAACATCCGTTCCTTCGAATGATTGGACTGCAAAGGAGAAAGGAGACGCATAACCTGAAAAAACAGGATCAACTAAAATCTTTTTTCCTTCGGCAACTAAAAGGTAAGAGGAGTGACCGAACCAAATGTATTGCGGTTTTGAATCATCTAATTCTTTTAAGTTGATCTTTGAGGAAGGGATGGGAGAAGAAGGTCGAATTGAATTTGGTTTTTGCCAATATTTAATAGCCATTTTCCAGTAAGAACTGTTAGGTGCTAGCATTTCCGTATGTTCAATGTTTTGGAAGCTGCCAGATTGAAAGTGTTCAGATTTTGAGATACGTTTTAGAATCTCTCCATGAGGAAGTTTGCCAAGAGTTGTAGCCAAAATTTCGTCCTTAAAGATTGGACGGTAATAAATCTTTTTTGGCCCATTTTCTGATCATAAAATCTAGGTCGTGTAACAAAAGAGGTTTTGTCATAAAATCGTCCATACCACCGGAAAGGCATCTTTGTTTTTCCTCTTCCAACACATTGGCAGTAAGAGCAACGATTACAGGTTGTTTTTCAATCGACGTGGATTTGCGGACACATTTAGTCACTGTAATCCCGTCCATATCTGGCATTTGAATGTCGAGAAAAACTAGATCTGGCAAATGAGTTCGAATCATATCCAAAGTTTTTTCTCCATTTTCTGATTGTAAGGCGGTATATCCAAGTTTCTTTAAAAAGAGACTTGATACTTTCTGATTAATGGGATCATCATCTGCAATGAGAATTTTTAGCGGATACTTTTCAGCTAATTTAGAATCCCAGTTGGTTTTTTTTACCATTTCGTTTGACGTGGAGATAACATCACCTTCAATCGATTCGAAACTTGCTTCCGCATCAAATTGGAAAGTAAAATTAGATCCCCTACCATAGATACTTTGGACGGAGATCGAACCTCCCATTTCTTCAATTATCTTTTTTGTGATCGCGAGTCCGAGCCCTGTACCAACTGTTTTTTCTGTGAGATGAGAATGGACTTGCGAAAATGGTTGGAATAAGTTCCCCATACGTTCTTCTGGTATTCCGATTCCCGTATCTTTTACTGATACTTTTAGGCGCATTTTTTTATCATCAATCGATGTTGATTCGACTATAACAAAAATACTTCCTTCTTCTGTAAACTTCACTGCATTGCTTAATAAGTTTGTTAATATTTGTGCAAATCGTCTTTGGTCTGTAATAAGGAATGCCGGAGGTTCATTTACAAATTCTAATTCGACTTTTAATTTGTTTTTATCAGATTGTGTTTTAAAAATGTTAATACAATCATGAAGTAGTCTCCTAACAGAAATCGGCTCTAAGTGTAATTCGAATTGTCCTGACTCGAGTTTGGTTAAATCTAAAATATCGTTTACTAAAAGTAAAAGATTGTCCCCACTAAATTTAATTAGGTTTAAATACTCCTTTTGTTCTTCTGTAAGTTCTGTTTGTTGTAACATTTGAGTCATACCCAGAATTCCATTCATAGGAGTTCTGATTTCATGGCTCATTGTAGAAAGAAAAGATGTTTTGAATTTAACTTTTGCTTCCGCATTTTCTTTTTCTTGTTTAAGCCTCTCTTTGTTTCTAAAGTTTTCAATCATCCTTTCAGCAATAAAGAGAGCTTGGGAAAGACCAAATACAAGAAATCCGTATTGTGCAAGATAGGGAATTCCTCTTTTGGCAAATTCAGTAAGTATGTCTAAGGAGAACAACGAGATGGTTGCAACCACTGAGAATAAAAAGAATTTACTCCCAGGTTTTCTTAAAATAACGCCATGAATGATAGGATACAATAAACCTAATAAGCCAAACAGAGATAAAACTAGATGGGCGCCTAAAAATTTAGAAAAGGATATAATATCTAATGGTAAGGCCAAAAATAATAAAAGGGCGATACCATAGTTGGTTCTATAAACTAAATTGTATTCAGGTGCATGATAAATTTCTTTTACATATAAAACAAAAGCAAGATACAATAGAACAAAACTAATTCCATTGATTCTCACTATCGTTTCGTAAATACCTTCTGGTAGATAGTTGTATAAGATTCTTGTTTCTCCAATGCTTAGCAAACGAACTGCTGCTAAAAAACAAACTGTAGCAAAGTAGATATGAGTTTTTTCATCCCTCCAAAAAAGATACAATACAAAATGAAAGAAAGCTAAGGTAATGAGAGAAGCAAATACAAAAACATCTCTACTGATTGTCTCAAGATATAATTTGTTGATTCCGGAATGGTTACCTATGGTATAAGGTGTGGCAACACCACAATTGTGGTAATGAAAACAAGATATTTTTAAGGAAAGGTGAATGCGTTGATCTTTAGAATCTGGAAGAGCTACTGTTTGCACTTTTAGTTTGGGAATTTCAGTGCTAATACTTTTTCCAATGGTCCCCGATTGGAAAATAGAATTGTTTTCGATGAGAATTTCGAAAGCATTCCGGGTCACACCGTTTTGTAGATATAAATTTTTAGCATTTTCAGGTAATAAGATGGTGAGGCTAAGAGTTGCATAACCAGTTGGATATTTTTCAGAATTAGAATTGGTCCAGTGACCAGGGACCATCGTATAGTCCACGGTAGTTAAATCTTCTTTGGGGCTCCAATTTTCCCAATCGATTCTCCATTCACCGTTTAGTGGGACATTTCCCATCGTTTCAAAGTTCCAATCGCGAAGATCTAACACTGCTTTTTTGGCAACGGGATGATTGGCAAAGTTCTTTTGATCGCAACCACTTTGTGTTGCGAAGACCAGAATCAAAAGGAAGATTAGTTTTAATATCTTCATTGCCTTTGTGTTATAGGACGAAGAAAAGATTGGGAATCTTTGTGTTTTAAGGAAAGGAAAAAAAATGCTTCCAACGGAATAAAAACCATTCCCAAAGGGTTGGTTTTCGTAGATATCCTAGTTTTATTAGGTTTTCTTTGTTTCGAAAGCCTTTTAGTTTATCAGGATTTACTAAATTATAGATCGAATCAATTTTCTTCCCTTGGTATGTGAAAATTTGGACGAAACTTGGTTCCAAATTAGAATACCCAATGATCGCAGGTGAGCCGTTCGCATAACCAAAAAATATTTCAGTGGATTCTTTCGCTTTTTGTGTGGTTCTCACAAGAAGTGAGATCACTCTTTTAATTCCAGGAACCGGAATTCTTGCCGCATGTACTTTTCCTCCTCCATCGGAAAATGCAATGACATCTTCTCGTAATAGGTTCGTTAGAGATTTAGTGTCTTGGCTGTAACAGGCAAAACTAAATTCTAAAAGCAACTGAGAATGGAGTTTGGGATCGGGTTCAAATTTTTTCTTTCTGGATTGGATGGCTGTGCGAGCGCGACTGAATATTTGTCTGCAGTTATCTGCGGATTTTTCAACAATCGTAGCGATCGATTCGTAATCGAAATCAAATAACTCTCGTAATATGAAAACAGCTCTTTCGGTTGGATTAAGAGTTTCCAATATTACAAGAAAGGCAAAGTTGATTTTTTCATCGTCTATTGATTCTTCCTTTTCTGGTATTGGCTCAGGTAAATAGGGTCCTATATAGGTTTCCTTTTTTCTGGATGCTTTTTTTAAGAGATCAAAGGCAAGTCTTGCGGCGATACTTCCTAAATAAGATTTATGATTTTGGATTAAATGTTTATCGGCAGAGAGCCATCTAAGATAACTCTCCTGAACAATATCTTCTGCATCCACATAACTTCCTGTAATTCGATATGCGATGGAGAAAATATAGTGTTTCCAGTTTAAAAATAATTCTAAATCGTTCATGTACTCATGTCCCAATTGATATCGTTTTAGTTAAAACAGGCTCTTTCTTTTGAATTGGATTTCCTTTGGGCCAAAAGTAAAATCGGAACGGAAGATATTTCTCCATCTTTAATGAAAAAATAGTAAATTGATTTACTAGTTCTTTAATCACTGCACCCCATTTTCCTGTGATGATCCATTCCTTGGGTTTGTCATCACCATACGTAAATTGAATGAGTCCTTCTTTTCTTCCAAGAGAAACACAACGTCCAAAAAATTGAAATAAAAATGGTGATAGTTTTTTTTCTCGGATCAAATTTGCAATTTGGTCTGCAATATGGGCTCCCATCGGCAATGCGGTAACACAACCCATACGTAAAATTGAGTTTTCTAAAAAGGCAGAATCTCCCGCAACAAAAACATTTGGAAAAGAAAGTGATCTGAGAAATGGATCTACGTAAATTTGGTTTTTTGAATTGGTAGAAAAACCAGCTTCCTTTAGTAGAGGAGAAGATTTGAATCCGCTACAGTTAAGAATACAATCAAAGGAAATTTTATTTTGATCTTCGAAAGTGATTTCATTTTCGTTAGTCGAAAGAATTTTCGTTTGATCTAAAATATGAATATTGTTTTTCGAAAGGTAAGTTTTCAAATAGTTTTTTCCCTTTTCTGAAAAGGAAGAACCAAATTTGTTTTTATCAATGAGGAAAACTGATGTGTTTGGATGAAAATACTTCCATTCCGAGGCCATTTCTATTCCCGTAAGGCCACCTCCAATAATTCCAAGTTTTTGAATTTCATTTTGTTTATATTTTTTTATAAAATTCGAAGTTGCTTCGTTGGATTGAATGGAATTCGTTACGTTTTGTATTTGGTGAATTTGAGAACTTCCCAAAGTTATGATTAGATAGTCATAAGCAATGGAATTTGGATTCCCATCAATTTCTATCACATTTTCCTTCGGTTTGATCTTTGTAATTTTTGCCTGTAAAAAATTAACCTTTGTTCTAAGGAGATCTTTGATTTTTATCTTTTTTTCAGATCCTGTACTTGCCAGTTCATGGAATCGAATTCTTTCCTTAAATTCACTAGATTCAGAAACCAAGACGATCTCTGCTTCTTTTAATTGTTTTTCCAAACGGTTGGCGGCTAATATTCCTGCATATCCTGCCCCAAGGATGAATACTTTTGGTTTCATTTTGATACCTCGTTACAAGGACGAAATAGGGCCGTGAGTTTGTGACAGAGTTTGATAAAAAATCGACTTGATAAAACTTTCTTCTGCCAGAACGATCATCCATGCAGAAAATGAAGTGGAAATATTCTTATATTTATAGCGGAGTTTTGTTGTTTTTTTTGGTGACTTCCTTATATGCTGAAGGTTTTGATCGGGGAAGTTTGGTGTTTTATGGTTTTGGTTCTTATGGTCTTGGAAACCATTCAGGGAGTATGGAAAAATCTGTAGAGTCCACAAACCAGCCAAATTTTCTCATGTTGAACTCACCTTTTGTTGAAACTAGCTACAGAGTTGGAAATTATATAGCATATACAGAGTTTGTAAAAAATCGCACAGAACTTTCCAGCCACGGGGGAGAATTAGGTTTTGAATATGGTTTATTTAGATACTTTGGAATAGGACTATCTTATTCTAACCAAACGATTACTTCTTCCTATTTTCGCGCTATAGAAGAAAGAAATATAATTTTACTTTCTTATATGGGAACCAACGTAAGTACCCAACTAGAAAAGTTGAATTTAGGTGACACGTATGACCTTGCCGTTCAAAAAAGAAGAACTGTTTTCAGTGGTAATTCAGGGAACCTAAATCTTTTTTTCCATTTTTTACCAAACAATGCAGTTGATCCCTACATTCGAGTCGGTGGTGGTATTGGCTATGAACAGCTGTATGGTGGAAATCTAAATAGAATTTTTGGTGCCATTGGTATAAGATATCATTTTGATTCCCTATTTTTCTTTAGTACGGAAGTAGAACATTCGAATGTTTATATCGTAAAGTATGAACCTCCCAGTTCGGGACATAGAAACAAAGGAAACTACGAAGAAACTTTTTTTAAATTAGGTTTAGGAGTTCATTTTTCCCTGCTTGATAATAATGTCCCGAGTAATGATTTAGAAAGTCAAAAAACAACGGTGATTGATTCAGTAGGTTCTGAAATTCCATACCAAAGTAAAGAACAGGTAACGGAAACTCGATTAGAACGTTTTGTATTTCTAGCGAGTGAAATATTTGATCTTCCTTCCAGTCGAATCCATTTGGAAGGGAGAGCAAGATTGGATGCGATTGCGCGTAGTTTAGAAAATGAATATAAAGAATTTGATGTATTAATCATCACATACACAACTCCATTTAAAGAAGATCTTCCTGGAAATTATGAAAACTATGACCTTGGGTTCGAACGTTCGCAGGCGATTTCACGGATACTTCGTGATAAAGGGGTAAATGCAAAGAGAATTATTGATTCCACACAAGGATCGGCAATGTATAACGTCGATTCCAAGGAAAAAGTGGTGATAGAGCTTCGAAAAAAATCAGGTAAATAACCAAATCATTTTTCGAAACTCCTATGAAATCGATTGGGGACTTAAACGTTAATGTTTGTTTTGTGAGATAAATCCAAAAGTTTTGCAGTATTCAATCGGCTTTTTCTGCAAACTTCTGGATTGTCTTTCATTGATTCCCCGAAACTCGGAATCATTTCTTTTAGTTTTGATTTCCACTCATTTGAAGACATTTCTTTTGGAAAACAATCAGCTAATACTTCTAACATGATGGAAACAGAAGTGGACGCACCGGGACTGGCACCGAGTAAAGCTGCCAAAGACCCATCTTTTGCGGATACAACTTCGGTTCCAAATTCTAATACTCCACCTTCTTCATCATCTTTTTTAATCACTTGTACTCTCTGGCCCGCAACAACCAATTCCCAATCTTCTGATTTTACTTCTGGGAAATATTCCCTGAGAGCTGCAATTCTGTCTTCATGGGACTGCATTGCTTGGCCAATCAAATATTTGGTTAAAGGCAGGTTGTGCATTCCTGCAGATAACATGGGAAATATGTTATCAAACTCTAACGATTTTACTAAATCTAAATAAGATCCTTTCTTTAAAAACTTGGTTGTGAAACCAGCATAAGGACCAAATAATAATTCTTTTTTCCCTTCAATGATTCTTGTATCTAAATGTGGAACAGACATGGGCGGAGAACCTACATCTGCTTTTCCATATACTTTTGCAAAATGTTGTTGGATGACTTCACGATTGCGACAACGTAACCATTGACCACTTACAGGAAATCCACCAAATCCAGATGCCTCTGGAATGTCTGATTTTTCTAAAAGAGGAAGACTCCCACCTCCAGCTCCAATAAAAACAAACTTGGCTTCATGATGTTCCTTCTCGTGAGTTTGAATATGATGCGAAGTTAGGTGCCAATATCCATTTTCTGCTCGTTCCAAATCTTTAACATCTTCGAAGTAATGGACGTGTACATCCGGAAAACTTTCTAAGTACCGAAACATAGCCCTTGTTAAAGTTCCGAAGTTGACATCGGTTCCTAAATCCATTTTGGTTGCAGCCAGTGGTTCGGAATGGTTTCTACCTTTCATCACAAGAGGCAACCATTCCGTAATTGTATTTCTGTCTTCTGAATAAATTAGTTCTTTAAACAGTTCATACTTTTTTAAAGCCTCATAACGTTTCCGTAAAAAGGAAACATTTTCTTCTCCCCATACAAAACTATAATGAGGAACGGAGTGAATGAATTCATCTGCATCCAAGATTCGTTTGGTGCCCGCCAAATATCCCCAAAACTCTTTGGAAATTTCAAACCATTCGGCAATTTGAAGTGCCTTTTTTGTATGAATGGACCCATCTTCGTTTTCAATTGTATAATTGAGTTCACAAAAGGCAGAGTGTCCGGTTCCCGCATTGTTCCAGGCATTTGAACTTTCTCGTGCGGCAGCATCCAACCTCTCTAATACGGTGATTGTTAGGTGGGGTGCCAGTTCTTTTAAAAGAACACCTAAGGTGGCACTCATGATACCGGCACCTATTAATATGACATCGGACTTTGTTCTAACTGTATCTTTTTCTTTCATCCTCTACCTTCTGTCTCATTATCGGCAACTTTTCTGATTAAAACGCAGTCCAAAGAGATAAGGTAACTCGATTGAAAGCATTCTTTATATTTTTGTCAGTTCTGACATCCTTACTTGGATTTATCTATTATTATTCTACCTTTCGTTTGATTTCAGGACTTTCACTGAATGGACCGGTTGTGACTTTGATTTTGTTAGGGATTGGGATTCTTGTTTTACTGGTTCCTTTGACTTATGTTTTTAGTCGAACTTCGAAACGAGAAAAAACGCAGACTTTTTTTGCCTATCTCACCTTTACCAATTTTGGCTTTTTTTCCATTCTCTTTACCCTCGTTCTTCTAATGGATTTTTTACGTTGGGTGGACTTCGGGATCATCACAGATTATTCTCGAGTTTTATTTTCTAGTTTGGTGCAATTTGGATTTCCCTTAGATGGAGTTACCGAGGTAAAAAACTTTAGTTTAGCTTTTTCCACTATCGTGGCAGCAACAGCACTCAGTTCCCTCGGATTTTTTAATGCTCACGTTCGTTTACAATACAAACGCGTGTTTGTCCCTATCAAAGACCTACACCCGGACTTAGAAGGTTTTAAAATTGTCCAAATCTCTGATGTACATATTGGTCCAACGATCAAAGGAAGGTTTTTGGAAAGAGTCGTAAAAAGGATCAACCTCCAAAAACCGGATGTTGTTGTGATCACAGGTGATCTAGTAGATGGTCCTGTGACAACTCTCAAACACCACTTGAAACCCTTAGGGAACATTCAATCAAAATATGGAACATTTTATGTAACTGGAAATCACGAATATTACTCAGGAGTTTTGTCCTGGCTTCCCGAGATACAAAAATTAGGTGTAAATATTCTACTCAACCAAAACCAAATACTCTCAGTGGGTAAATCCAAATTGCTTATGGCAGGTGTTACAGATCTATCTGCAGGAAAGATGATAAGGTCTCACCAGACAAATCCTAAAAAAGCAATGGAAGGAGGAGAAGATTGTGATTATAAGATATTACTCGCCCACCAACCAAATAGTATTTACGAAGCAAGTGATGCCGGGTTCGACTTACAAATTTCGGGACATACTCATGGTGGTCAATTTTTCCCTGGGAATTTACTGATTTATTTTGCCCAAAAATTTGTCTCAGGATTACATAAATATAAGAACTCATTAATTTACGTTAGTCGAGGAACTGGGTATTGGGGTCCTCCTTTCCGCCTCGGAGCTCCTTCAGAAATTTCTATTTTGGTATTAAAAAATACATAATTTTTTCTGAACCTGCTTTCGCCATAGGGAATCCTGAACGCCAATTACTTCCAATTCTTATATAAAAAATACTAAAATGGATGAAGTCTCTTAGGATTTTTTGGAATATTGTCCATATTCCAAGGTGGAAAAAAGGCAAATGAATCAAATCTCACTCATCCGGAAATTGACTATTGCGATTGAAGCTCCTTTATACTTATTAATTTTTCCTTACTTTATCAATTTTTGTTTATTTGCTTCTAGTTTTGAAATAGATACTGTTATCAAACTTGGAATTTTAGGAACACTGCTTTCTTTAGTTCCTTTGGTGATTGGCATTTTACTTCGAAACAAAAGACTTAAAGAATTATTGAACTTCACAAAAACTTCAGATCCAAATACACTCACAGATTTAAAAAAGAGACTATTGGAACATCCGCATTGGGAAGGTAGGGTGATTCTCATTCGGTGGACCGTTTCCATTTTTGGATTTTCTATATTGGCGGTTACTTTCCTTGGTCTTCCTTGGAAGGAGGTTTTCGCCTTACCGTATGCCTGTGTTATGCTTTCGCCTATTATCTATTTAGCTTTTTATTTTCAAACAGAAGTTTATTTGAGTTCAGTTCTAAAAGCAAAAGAATTATCAGCAGTTTTTTTAGATGAAACAAAAATTAGAATTTTTGGAGTTTTTAAGAGAAACTTATTTACCATGATTGCGGTGGCACTTTTGCCAATGTTGACATTTGGTTATTATTTATTTCTAATTTTATTTACAGAATTCAGATCACAATACTGGTTTTATCAGATGCCCATCGTTTTTATCATGATGGTAGTAATTATTATTTATGCCGCTTACGTGGGAAGTAAATCCTTAAAGGAAGATATTGATAATTTAAACAATTCTATTGAAAAATTATCCAAGGGAGAGTTGTCTGAGACAATTCCTCAGCTTTCTGCAACAAACCTAAGTCATACGATTACAAAATTAAATTTATTTATGGAGTCGTTACGCCAATACTTCAGGAAAGCTAAGGATGAGGCTTTCTCTCTTTTGGAAACATCCAAGGTAATATTGGATAAGGGTAACGTCATTGATTCGCAGGTTAGTTCAGAAAAAACCAAACTAGACTCTACATTTGAGTCGGTAAATCACATCAAAAATCTTTCCAGGGCAACTTATGAACGTGTTCTTTCTCAAAAAGAAAAAACGAACTTTTTGGCAACGGAACTCACTCGAGTTACTAATGAGATGGCAGACCTTTCTGAAAAGGCAGAGGAGTTGGCTCAAAACACAGCACATTCGATTGGAACAGTGCAAATAGCAAAGGATGCCATTCAATCTGCTTTTGAAAAGGTAGAGGTAATGAACCAAATGAGTGAGAATATTAAAGCCACCATTTCTATCGTAGAAGATATTTCTGACCGTGTAAATTTGTTATCTCTCAATGCATCGATTGAAGCCGCAAGGGCAGGCACTATGGGGCGTGGTTTTGCTGTGGTGGCAGGAGAGGTTTCTCGCCTAGCAGATGAAACTGCAAAAAATATCGAAGAGATTAAACGAGTGGTAAAATTGTCGCAAGTGGCTTCAAAAGAGAGTTTGGAATCCATGAAAGAAATCATTTCTACCAATGAAGATGTAAAATCTAAGTTTGAAGAAATTTCTAGAGTCGTCCAGATGTTTGGACATACCAGCGAAACCGGCTCTGAAAATGTAAAATCCTTAAATAAACTAGTGGGTGAGTTTCTACGAGATGCGGACCAAATCACCGAGGAAATGAAATTGCAAACTGGCTATACCGAAGACTCCAATTCCAACTTACAGGAGTTATGGGAAAATCACTCTAAAATATCCACTACATTTAAAGAAATTTCGGAAGAGGCCAATCATCTAAAGGTAGTCTCAGATTCGATGGAAAAAATTGTTTCTAGGTTTCGGTTTTAGTCTAAAAGAAAGAAAAAAACAAACATCGCAATTAGATTTGGTGTTATTATAGAAATTAAGATTTAGGTTTTTTTTTAGTAAAGCTGATTCTCATTCTGCAAACAGGACAGAATGAGAATCATTAGATTTTGATTATTATTTTTTTAAATAACCTTTTTCTTTGATTTCAGCAAATACCGAACTGAGCATTTCTCTTCTTTGTTTATCAATTACTTCCGATGGATCAGCAAAAGGCATTACAAATAAAAGCAAAATTTGGCCAACTTCAGTTTTGTTCTCTTCCCTTTTCATTTCAGCAAGGACTTTCCCTTTTTTATCTTTTACAGCTAAGTTCATTGAAATGTGTGAGCCAGCGAAATAAGGTAAAATCCCAAGCGTAGGTAAAGAAATCCAAGCTGCTACTTTAGCAGAAAAAAAACCCCGATCTTCTATAACTTTGATATCAAAGATGTAGTCTGCGTCTGCTTGACTTCTGGTGTAAAAAACATCTTCACTTTCATTTAAAAGTTTTGCAGATTCATTTTGCCATCTTTGAGTTATAAAATCATTTGGATCATCAGGTTCTCCATTCACTGTCATTTGGTAATTGGCATTCACTTTTACCGCTAAATTTTTTGAAATACCAAATTTTTTGACAATAGGAGTTCCTTCGTATTCACCACTTCGAAAATTCAAACAATTGATTGTTAGTATTCCCAAAATTAATAATAGTAGGTTTTTGAAATAAGTTTTTGTCATTAGTTTTCCTGATTGAATATACAAAGTTTATTTTTTAAACTTACTAAGTTTTTTATCTGCTACTTCTTTCCAGTAGGAGTTTGGATTTGCTTTACTCACACCTTCCAAAAAAACAAACTCATCAAAACCAGGTCTACGTAAGTCTGGATAATAGTATCTGTCTTTTAGTAATTCTGACTTTGAGTTTAGGATGTAACCATTGTCTTTTTCTAATACAAATTTCTTTTTTTTGGACATACCGATTAATTCATCTAATGTTGCGGAAAGTGCAAATGGATCTTCAGAAGTAGTTTCCTTTATTACACCTTTAAATAATCCTAAATATTGAATTTCACCTGGTTTTGCTTTGAAATTCATAACTTTAGCTGTATCTTCTGGATCAAAATCAATGTATACATTGTCACATTTTTGTTGGGATGTTGGAATTCCGTTAACAAATACAATTGTGGTACGGCAGAAAACATAACCAGCTGTTGAAACTGTATAAGAATTCCCATCCACAGGAACAACACGGGAAATGTAGGAAATCACTTGTAACTTTTTACCGTTATAAATTTTTTCTTTCTCTGTTTCTTCCACTAAGACATCTGCTGGATCTGGAATTCTTTTTTTTGCATTTTCCTGACTATTTGCATCCAACTTTACAATGTGGTCTCCAAAAGTCTGACCAAATTGGTATTGGTTTTCAGTTCCTAATAGACCAGGTGGATATTCTAAGTAGATTCCATATCCGACCAAACCTACTGATTTGATTTCTTCTTTGGATTTGGGAGACTCTAATCTGTAGACAGAAGACTTACATGCGGTTACAAACGAGAATAGGGAAAGTAATATAATCCCTGTGATGCGAAATTTGTTCATTTTAGTTTCCTTTGTTTTTGCATAAGCTGAATGGTTTTGAGAATTTGGCAAGTAAAACGGTTTGGTAGATTCGAAAATTCAGAAATTTCATTGATCCTAATAATATGTACCGCTGGCTACTGGCTGAGGTTTAAATTCTCTGATTCAGGGAACTTAACTTGGCGAAGTTTTTTGAATATGATTTGGCCTTAAATCCGCAGGACTTTCGGTTTGTTTGGTGATTTGTGTTTAATATTTGCATGTTTTTATTTGGTTGATTGTTCTACTTTCTAAAATCAATTAATAAACGTTAGGTTGTTTGTTGATTCTTTCAAAAAGCATATTAAGTGTTTATTTATTTTTCGAGTAGAGTGTTGCTTTTGGAAGGGGAACCGAAAATTTGAATCTATTTCTCTTCACCTAAGTAAGTTCCATTATCAGTCAATCTTTTATTTACAAACGAACCTGAAAAGTACATTGTTCTTTTTGGTAGTACTGTGAAATGCTATTAGATTATTTAGTGTATTAATAAATACTGAGATACAAAAAAATACTTTCATTTCATTCTAAGTTTTTGTTTTCTCATAAATCAAAAGACAACGTACAAAGTATGATAAAACAAACTCTTCATAAACTATATTCTCTTAGCATCCGTACTCAGTTGATGATTTTCATCTTCTTGGTTCTCAACTTAGTACTAGGCCCAGTTTTTTATCTCGTCTACCAATCTGCTAAGACCCAAATTGTAAATCTCGGTGGAGAGTTGTTTAAAACTTTGGCAACTGATTCAGTTGCTGTGATCGATTTGTTAAATGAAGATGTAAAGGCCGGAAAAATAAGTTTAGCAGATGCTCAAGAAATGGCAAGGGTCTATATTCTGGGACCTAAAGGTTCCGATGGTGTTCGCGACTTGTCCAAAGGCAAAATGTCTGCCAAATTGGACATGCGGGTTTGGGCCTCTCGTCCGAATGGTGTTTTTACGATGAACCCCTTTAACATTGAAGGTGTAAATCTTTGGGATTACCAAGTAGATGGAAAATTTACAGTCCGAGACACTTGGTCCAATAAGGAAAGAACTGGGAGAATCGTGTATGAACTATGGCAGGAAGGTGAGGAGCCAACTCATTCTTGGATTGCTTATCAGATTTATTACGAACCTTGGGATTGGATTGTTGGTTCTGGCGGGAGAGAGGCGATTTTTTATGAAGAGCGCCTAAAATCCCTTTCTTACTTATTTCTTTTGGGAGCTATATTTGCTTCTGTCATTTCCTTAGTTTTCTCTTATTTTTTTGCAGCTATTTTTGCAAGAAAGATCAATCACGTGAAGTCACTTATTGGGAAAGCGAGAGAAGGAGATTTAACTTCCAAGTCTAATCATCTATATAAAGATGAAATTGGATCACTGCTTACTGATTTTGATCAAATGACAAATAGTTTGCGAACAATGATTCAGGTTGTTTCACAATCTTCCAATGAAGTTCTGCAATCAGCGGATAAGCTTATCGAAAGTGCCAATGGTTCTGCCAATGTAGCTGCTACGATATCAGAATCGATGACTACTGTGCGAAGCAATTCAAATACCCAATTGGAAGCTTTTTCTGAAAATAAATCGGCAGTAGAAGAAAATACCCTTGCGATTGCAAAAATTGCTGAAGCAACTTATGTGGTTTCGGAATTGTCTAATGGTGTTTTGGAAAAAGTAGAAGAAGGCCAAGGCATTGTTAAGAAAACAATTCATCAAATGGAGATTATTAATTCCTCAGTGAATGGAATTTCTTCGAGTATCAATACTCTCGGTGCAAATTCGAAAGCAATTGGACAAATTGTGGAAACGATCAATCAGATCGCAAGCCAAACAAACTTACTTGCTCTTAATGCAGCAATCGAAGCTGCACGGGCAGGGGAGGAAGGTAAAGGATTTGCCGTTGTTGCCGATGAAGTTAGAAAATTAGCAGAAAGGTCTGAAAGAGCCACTAAACAAATTTCTGTGATCATTGATGAAATCCAGAAGAACACACTTGAATCCATTCAAATGATGGAAAAAGGGAATCAAGACGTAGGAGTTGGAGTTGAGATGGTGAATGTAGTGGGAAATACCTTCCAATCTATTATTTCTGCCATTAAAAAAGTTAATGATGAAATTCATGGTGTTTCTTCAACTACAGAAGAAATATCGGCTAGTACAGAAGAGCTTAACGCAAACACAGTTCAATTGATTGAGCTAACTAACATGATCAATGAAAACACAAAAGAAGTTTCTGTTTCTTCGGATTCTCAGTTATCTGAAGTGTCCGCTGTTAAAGAAGCAGCGAATCGACTGAGTGAACTTGCAAAAACTTTAAACCAAGAAATCAAAAAGTTTAAAATTTAATCAGATACCTTTTTTTTCAAAATGGTATCTATGATTTATAAAGATATTTTATCTCAATTTTTCTTTGGATACTTAAGGATATAACTCTTGTAAAGTGGCAGCTAACTTCGAAAAGTAGACTCTCTCTTTGTAATTACGACAAAGAGTTGATGCCGAGGGGAGGTCACTTAGAGGGTAAGATCACCGATTTTTCATTGATAAAAAAAGAGTAAAAAGT